>NZ_JACHDN010000001.1:2244573-2565226 GCF_014201095.1 Cellulomonas hominis
GTAGCCGTTGCGGATGTGCTCCAGCAGCCGCGGCCACTGCCGGCTCACGGGGGCCTGGTTCATCCGGAGGGTCAGGCCCTTGTTCATGGCGTCGCCGAACTTCACCGCGGAGAACAGCGGCCCGTACGCGCCCATGACCGACACGGTGCCGCCCTTGCGCACGCCGTCGATCGCCCAGTTGAGCGCGACCGGCGAGCCGCCCTGCAGCTTGAGCTTCGCCGCCGTGACGTGCTGGATGAGGTTGCCGTCCGCCTCCGCGCCGACGGCCTCGACGACGCGGTCGAAGCCGAGGCCGTCGGTGGTCTTCTTCATCTCCACGACGATGTCGTCGTAGTGGGTGTAGTTCCGCGTCTCGGCGTACGCGAAGTCGGCCGCCTTCTCGAGCCGGTAGTCGAGCTGGTCGATGACGACGACCCGGCCGGCGCCCATCAGCCACGCGGACCGCGCCGCGAACAGGCCGACCGGCCCCGCGCCGAGCACCGCCACGGTGTCGCCCTCGGCGATGTCCGCGAGCTGCGCCCCGAAGTACCCGGTGCCGAGCGCGTCGGTCATCATGAGCGCGTCCTCGTCGGCGAGCCAGTCCGGGATCCGCCGCGGGCCGACGTCGGCGAACGGGACGCGCACGTACTGCGCCTGGGCGCCGTCGTAGCCGCCGGTGCTGTGCGAGTAGCCGTAGATCCCGCCGATCGCGGTCGCGTTCGGGTTCACGTTGTGGCAGTTGGAGTACAGGCCCCGCGCGCAGAAGAAGCAGGTGCCGCAGTAGATGGTGAACGGCACCATGACGCGGTCGCCGACCTGGAGGTTCTGCACCGACGGGCCGACCCGTTCGACGACGCCGACGAACTCGTGCCCGAACGTGTGCCCGATCCGGGTGTCCGGCATCATCCCGTGGTAGAGATGCAGGTCGGAGCCGCAGATCGCCGCCCGGACCACCCGCACCACCGCGTCGTTCGGGTGCTCGATCCGCGGCTCGTCCTTCTCCTCGGCACGGACCTTGTACGGGCCGCGGTAGACCATCGCGCGCATGGCGTCCCTCCGGTGGGTTCGGCTCCTTCCAGCCTGCGGACCGGATCCCGATACCGCATCTGGGGGCGGACTGCTTCAGCGCTGAAGTACCATCGGGGCCATGCCTGACCCGGCGCGCCCGCCGCTGCTGACGGGACCGGAGGACGACTTCATCCGGACGCTCGTGCGCACGTTCGTCGCCCTGCCCCGGGCGCTCGACGCGGACCTGCGCCGGGACGAGGGGCTGACGAGCAGCGAGTACTTCGTGCTGCTCTACCTGGGCGAGGCCCCCGGCGGCCGGCTCCGGATGGGCGAGCTCGCCGCCGCGACCGCCCTCAGCCTGAGCGCGACCACCCGCGTCGTCGGCCTGCTCGAGGGGGCGGGCCTGGTCGAGCGCCGGCGGAGCGCGGAGGACGGCCGCGGCTCGGACGCCGTGCTGACCCCGCGCGGCCGGGAGCGGTTCCTCGCGGCGTGGCCCGCGCACGTGGCGAGCCTGCGCCGGCACGTCTTCGACCGGCTCGACGACGTCGAGCTCGAGCACTGCACCGCCGCGCTGCGCCGCATCGCGGACCACTGAGACAGGACGGCGCGTCGATGACGACCAGCACCCCGGACACCCCCGGCACCGCCGAGTACGACCGTTTCGGCCCGTGGATCGACCAGGTCCGCACCCCCGAGGACGTTCCCCGCCTGTTCCGCGACCACCCGATGCACCTCGACGGCACGCGTCTGGTGCTCAAGGTGCCGCGGAACGTGGCCCGCCGGGACGCGACCCCGGACATGGACCTCTACGACCACCTGCTGGTGCTGGACGACCGCGGGCTCACGGTGCTGTCCCGGCGGGCCGGCGCGGGCGAGGCGGGCTACGACGCGCGGCAGGTGCCGTTCGTCGAGGTGGCCGCGGTGCGGGACGTCGTCAACCTGCTCGACGGCCGGCTCACCGTGCTGACCCGCGACGGGCGGGACCTCACCGTGGCGTACAACGGCTCCGCGCGGGACGCCGTGCGCGGGCTGGTGGACGGGCTGCGCGCGGGGGCGACCGCGGCGCGGCCGAGCCCGCGGGGACGGTCGCTCCTGGAGGCCGGGCACGCGCGCGCCGACACCCGCGCCCTCGACCTCGGCCGGGACGACCTCGCTGTCGCCGGCGACGTCCGCGACGTGACCCGGCACGCCCCGGGGCTGGTGCCGTGGGCCGGGCACGGGCGCCGGCGGGTGACGCCCCTGCACGGGGGCGTGGCGCAGGGGCTGCTGCACGCGCTCTCCCCGGCGACGCTGCAGGCCGGGGTACTCGCCGGCGACGAGGCAGCGCTGGAGGTGTTCGGGCGGCACGAGTGGCTGCTGCGTGGCGCCAAGCCCGTGCACTCGGCGTCCCGGACTGTGGTCCCGCTCGGCGGGCTGGACGCGATCGAGGTCGGGCCGCACCCCGGGTACGCCGGGGTGGTCGTCGCGCGGCTCGTCGCCGGGTCCGCGCGGGTGGACGTGCTCGTGCCCGAGGCCTCCGCGGCGCACGGGCTGCTCGCCGCGGCGGCGTCGGGGGCGCGCCGCTAGACCCAGGAGCCCGCCGACGCGGAGTACGCGCCCTGGTACCCGCCGGTGCGCAGCCGGATGAGGTTGCGCTTCACGTCGAACGCGAGCATCCGCCACTCCGGCAGCGCGAACCGGCGCAGGACGGCGCCGACGGCCGCGGCGCCTGGGGCGCGCCGGGGGGCGGTGCGACGGCCGGGGCCGGGGCGCGGGTGCGGGCGGCGCGGGGGGTGTGACGTGGTCGGGGACGAAAGTCCTGGTGTTCGGGTGAGCGCTTGCCGATCCCATGACGGGGCGGTGCGCGCACCGCCCGACCCGACCTGCCCTCCGAAGGGACCCCCGTGCTGCGACCGACCCGGATCCTGCTCCGCGACGGCGAGTCCCGCGCCCTGCTGCGCGCCGTCGACCTGCGGGGCCACACCGTCCGGATCGAGGGCACGTCCTCGAGCCTGCGCGTCGAGGACGTGACGTCCGAGTCGCTGCTCGTGGACGCGCCGATGGCCCAGCTCGAGCTCATCGACGGCGAGGCGATCCACTACACCGGGGCGGGGCGGATCCTCGACTCCCGGGAGCTGCGGTACCTGCGGATCACGCTGGAGTTCGCCGAGCCGGCGACCCGCTCGCTGCCTCGCGCGCCGCGGTAGGCCGCCGCGGCCGGACCGGCCCGAGCAGGCACGCCCTGCGCGTGGGCGGGGACGGGGACGGGCTGGGCCCTCCGTGAGTGGAGGTCTCCGGCGCGACTCGCCGGGCGTGTCGGGCAGAACCCTCCACTCGCGGGACCGGGCCGGACGGCGCAGGCGGCGCGGACGGCGCCAGGGTCAGGGAAGGTGCCAGTACGGGGTCGGGTCGCCCGGGACGAAGCCCAGCGAGCACGCCAGGCGGTACGAGCCGACGTTGCCCGCGCGGCAGGCCCACACCGGCGTCAGGCCCGCGGCCGTCACCCGCGCGAGCATCGCCGCGGCGGCCGCTCCCGCGAGGCCGAGCCGCCGGTGCGCCGGGTCGGTCTCGATCCCGAGCTCCAGGTCGCCGCCGTGCCGGAACGACGTGAACGCCATCGCGCCGACGACCCCGTCCTGCTCGACCACCGCCCCGCCGCCGTTCGCCAGGAACGTCGCGGCGTCCGGCCAGAACCCCGACGGGACCACCGTCCCGGGCCAGTCGAAGTCCGCCGCCGTCGCCGGCCGCGCGTGCCAGCCGTCCGGCGGGGTGGTGCCGGCCCAGCGCGCCCGGTGCGCCCCGGGGTCGAACGTGAAGTTCACGCGCCCGTGCCGGACCACGACGGTGTCCTCGGCGTCCTCGGCGTCCTCGGCCTCCTGGGCGCCGTCGGCGACCGCCCCGAGCGCGCCGTCCCAGTCGAGCGCCGCCCACCGCGGGTCGACCTGGAGCCACTCCGGGCCGCGGCGCCCCGTCCGCAGGTGCGCGACCACCTCGTCGAACGCCCCCGCGACGTCGGGGCCCCACACCAGCGACATGCCGTGCGGGTGCGCCACGTGGAACGCCCGCGGGTCCTCGGTCCGGTCGGCCCACGCGGTCGCCCCGCCGACGCCGAGCGCGGCCCGGGCGAACCCCACGTTCAGCGGCACCGCGTCCAGCCCCGCCACCGCCACGTCCTGCAGCCCCACGCGTGCACCCCTCCCGGTGGATCCGTCCGCCCCCGACGCTCGCACCCGCGACCCCGGGGCGCCAGGTCCACTCCGCGACAAGTGGCCCCGCCGCCCCGCCCGCTGCCGGGCGGCGCGCGGGGTCAGACGCGGAAGGCGGCGATGCGCGTGGCCAGCTCGCGGGTGCTGCCCGCGACGTCGTCCATGTCGCCATCGACCCGCGCGAGCACGTCCGCGCTCGTGCCGGCGGTGGCCGCGACCGTCGTGATGCTCCCGGCGATCTCCCCGGCGCCGGCGGCGGCCTCCGTGACGGCCCGGGACATCTCCGCGGTGGTGGCGGTCTGCTCCTCGACGGCCGACGCGATGGTCATCTGGTAGTCGCTGATCCGGGCGATGATCTGCGAGACCTGGTCGATCGCCGCCACGGCGCCGGTCGTGTCGTTCTGGATGGCCTCGACGCGGCGCGCGATGTCCTCGGTCGCACGGGCCGTCTCGGTGGCGAGCTCCTTGACCTCGCCGGCGACGACGGCGAAGCCCTTGCCGGCCTCCCCGGCGCGCGCGGCCTCGATGGTGGCGTTCAGGGCCAGCAGGTTGGTCTGCTCGGCGATCGAGGTGATGACCTTGACGACGTTCCCGATCTCCTGCGAGGACGTGCCGAGGCGGGCGACGGTGTCGTTCGTGGCGGTGACCTCGGCGGTGGCCTGCGCGGCGAACCGGGCGGCCTGCGAGGCGTTCTCGGCGATCTCGCGGATGCTCGCGCCCATCTGCTCGGCGCCGGCGGCGACGGCCTGGACGTTGCGGGACACCTGGTCGGCGGACGCGGCGGCCGCGCCGACCTGGGCGTTCGTCTCCTGCGCGGCGCGGGCACCCTCGGCGGCGGCGTCCCGCAGCGAGCCGACGGTCGCGTCGGTGTGCTCGGCGGTGCGCGACACGTGGCCGACCAGGGTGGCGACGGCGTCGATGGCGGCGTCGAGCGCCTGGCCCGCGCGGGAGATCTCGCCGCCCCCGGCGAGCCCGGTGCGCGGCGTCAGGTCGCCCTCGGCGAGCGCGGCGGCGACGTCGGAGATGCGGCCGGCAGGGCCGGCGACGTCCCGCGTGACCTTGCGCGCCGCGTAGGCGGCGAACAGCGCGGCGCCGATGCCGAGGGCGATCAGGGCCGTGCGCCCGCGCTGCTCGGCGGCCCGCTGCTGCTCCTGGAGTGCCGTGACGCGGTCGCGGGCGGAGGCCTGGATCTCGTCGGCGAGGGTGAGCACCTGGTCGTAGGACTCGCCGGCCGCGCCGTTGTTGATCGAGTCCATCGCGGCGGCGTAGTCGGCCGGGTCGCCGGTGCGCAGCAGCGCCACGACGGCGTCGTCGCCCGCGAAGAAGGCGTCCCACGCGGGAGCGAGGCCGTCGAACGCCGCCCGCTCGGCCTCGGTCGCCCCGGTGGTGTCCAGGTCGGCGAGCCACTGGCGCACGGTGACCTCCGACGCGAGCAGCCCGGCGCGGTTGTCCGCGTCGTCCGCCAGCGCAGAGGGCCCCGAGGCGGCGACGTCCGCGACCACCAGCCCCTGCCACCCCGTGGCGTCGGCGATCTGGAACCGGGCCTCCTCGGCCAGGCGGAGGACGGCGTCGGCCTGCGAGACGCGGTCGGCGTAGGCGCGCTGCACCTGCGCGGTGACCAGACCGAGGGCGATGGCGGCGACGAGGACGGCGAACAGCAGGCCGAACACGGCCGACATGCGCGCGCCGATGGACTGCTGGTTCCAGCGGGAGGTCAACGTGGGCTCCGGGGCGAGGCGAGGGCTGTCGCCCGCCCCATCGGCAGGCGGGTGGCGTTCCGGAGAGGTCGCCTCGCGCCCGGTCGGAAGCGATACGCTCCGACCTCGGCGTCCCCGCAGCGCCCGCCCAGCCCGCCACCGTCGGAGAGGTCGTCATGAGCAAGGTGCCCGGCAGGCCGCGGCGTGCACCCGGGCCGGGGGGTTCCGGCGACCAGACCCGCCTCATGGCGAAGATCGCGCTGATGTACTACGAGCGCGGCGCCCGGCAGACGGACATCGCCCAGGAGCTGCACGTCTCGCAGTCGAAGGTCTCGCGGCTGCTCGCGCGGGCGGCCGAGGTGGGCATCGTCCGCACCACGGTCACGGTCCCCGCGGGGGTGCACACGGACCTGGAGGACGCGCTCGAGCGGACGTACGGGCTGCGCGAGGCCGTGGTCGTGGACGTCTCGGGCGAGGAGTCCGAGATCACCCCGGCGCTCGGGTCCGGCCTGGCCACCTACCTGGAGGCGACGCTCACCGGCGGCGAGGTCGTCGGCATCTCGTCCTGGTCGGCGACGCTCCTCTCGGCGGCCGCCGCGATGCGCCGGTCGACGGGCCGCGTCGTGGACCAGGTGATCCAGGTGGTCGGCGGCGTGGGCGAGGCACGCGTGCAGGTGCAGGCCTCCCGGCTGATCAGCCTGTTCGCGGACGCCACCGGCGCCGACCCCGTGTTCATGCCTGCCCCGGGCCTGCTCGGCTCGCCGTCGGGCCGGCAGGTGCTGGTGGACGACCCCGCGGTCCGCTCGGTGATGGAGTCGTGGAGCGGGCTGACGACGGCGCTGGTCGGGATCGGGTCGCTGCAGCCGTCCCCGCTGCTCCGGGAGTCCGGCAACTCGCTGGCCGACCGGGACCAGGAGGAGCTGCGCGCGGCGGGTGCGGTCGGCGACATCTGCCTGCGCTACTTCGACGCGGGCGGCACCGTCGTGAAGTCGGGGTTCGACGAGCGCGTGGTCGGCATCGGTCCCGAGCAGTTCCGGGCGATCCCGCGGCGCGTCGGCGTGGCCGGCGGCGAGCGCAAGCACGACGCCATCCTCGGCGCGCTGCGCGGTGGCTGGCTGAACGTGCTGGTCACCGACGTGGACACGGCGTCCCGGCTGGTCGACGAGGCCTGAGGGCGCGCGGTCCGGTCAGACCGCGAACGGCACCCCGCACCGCAGCACCACGTTCGCGTAGGCGGTGTCGTCCCCGGTGCGGATCGCGAGCCGCACGGACGGCAGCATCGCCTTGAGGTCGGCGTGCGGGATCCGCTCGGCGGGCGCGTCGAGCCGTTCGTCCACCCACCCGGCGGGCGGCCGGCCCTCGGCGTCCGCGCTGATCCACGCGTGCTCGACGACGATCTCGTCCAGCAGGGCGTCGAGCACGGTGGTGAACGGGGGCGTCCCGAACACGAGCGCGAGGTCCACGACGGGCACGGTCGGCGGCAGGGGCAGGCCGGCGTCGGCGACGACCACGAGGTCGGTGTGGCCGAGCCGGGCCAGGTGCCCGGACAGCGGGGCGTTGATGATGCCGCGGCGCTTCATGGCAGGGGGTCGTCCTTCCCGGGGTAGGAGTCCTGCGCGCCGAGGCGCAGGACGGAGGCGGCCGCGACGCGGGTGGCGTGCGCGGCGGCCTGGGTCAGGGGGTGGCCGGCGGCGAGCCCCGCGGCCAGGGCGCCGGCGAACGCGTCGCCCGCGCCGGTGGAGTCCCGCGGCGTGACGGGCCGGGCGGGCAGCGACCAGGACGCGCCGTCGGCGTACCCGGTGACGCCCGCCGCGCCGAGCGTCACGACGACCGACGCGGCGCCGAGGCCGGCGAGCTCCGCGGCGGCGTCCTCGGGCCGGGCGACGTCGTGCCCGAGCAGCACCGCGGCCTCGTGCTCGTTGACGACCAGCGGGTCTGCCAGCGCGATCGTCGCGCGGGGGAGGGCGGTCGCGGGCGCCACGTTGAGCTGCACCCGCACCCCGTGGGCGTGCGCGATCTCGGCGGCGCGGACCACCGACCCGAGCGGGATCTCGGCCTGCAGCACGCACACCCGCGCTCCCGCGATCACCGCCTCGGCGCCGTCCACCACCGCCGGCGTCACCGCGGCGTTCGCGCCCGGCACCACGACGATGGTGTTCTCCGCGTCGTCGGCCAGCGTGACGACCGCGAGCCCGGTGGGCCCGTCGACGGCCAGCACGTGCGCGAGGTCGACGCCCGCGCCCCGCAGCCCGGACAGCGCGACCGGCGCCTGCGGGTCGGACCCGACGGCGCCCACCATCGCGACGGACGCGCCGAGCCGCGCGGCGGCGACGGCCTGGTTCGCGCCCTTGCCCCCGGGCAGGGTCACGGCCCCGGTGCCGAGCAGCGTCTCCCCGGGGTGCGGGTGCCGCTCGACCTGGAGCACCAGGTCCGCGTTGATGGAGCCGACGACGACGATGTCGGTGCCCATATGTCCCCTTCGACACGATCAGGTCACGGTGGTTGACAGCGCCCGGCGCGTCTCCCTACCGTGAGCGTACTTCATTCAGAGCGGAATGGATATGCACGTGACTCGTTCAGCGCACGGCCCCGTGCCGTCGGCCCCGCCGGCGGTGCTGGCGCTCGACCAGGGCACCACCAACGCGAAGGCGTTGCTGGTGGACTGTGCCACGGGTGCCGTCCTCGCGGCGGGATCCCGGCCGGTCGGCATCGCGTTCCCGCGCCCTTCCTGGGTGGAGCAGGACGCCGCGCAGCTCCGGGACGCCACCCTCGCGGCCGCGGCCGAGTGCCTCGCCGCGCGCCCCGACGTCCCGGTCGCGGGCATCTCGATCTCCAGCCAGCGCGAGTCCGTCGTGTGCTGGGACCGGCGCACCGGCGCCCCGCTCGGGCCGGTGCTCGGCTGGCAGGACGCCCGGAGCGCCGGCTGGTGCGCGCGCCTCGGGCAGGACCGTCCGGACGCGGCCGCGCTGGTCCGCGAGCGCACCGGCCTCTCGCTCGACCCCATGTACTCCGCGCCGAAGATGCGCGCCGCCCTGGACGCGGCCGTCGCGGCGGGCGCGGCGCCCGGTGACGTCGCGCTCGGCACCGTCGACGCCTGGCTCGTCGCCTCGCTCACGGGCGAGCACCTGACCGAGCTCGGCAACGCGTCCCGCACACTGCTGCTCGACCTCGACACCTGCGCCTGGGACCCCGAGCTGCTGGACCTGTTCGGCGTCCCGGCCGGCGCCCTGCCCGCACCGCGCGGCTCGGACGCCGGCTTCGGCCGCACCCGGGCCGGCGGCCCGCTGCCCGCGGGCGTGCCGGTCGTGGCCGTCCTCGCCGACTCGCACGCCGCGATGCTCCAGCAGGGCTGCACCGTCCCCGGGACCGGCAAGGCGACGTTCGGCACCGGCTCGTCGGTGATGTCCCCGACCGCCACGCACAAGGGCGCCCCGGCCGGCATCACCACGACGCTCGCCTGGCACGTCGGCGGCGTCCCGACCTACGCCCGCGAGGGCAACATCGTCGCCTCCGGGTCCGCCCTGGACTGGATGGCCGCGACGCTCGGCGCGGGGGAGGGCACCGCGGGCGGCGCCTTCCTGTCCGAGCTCGCGGCCACCGTCCCGGACGCCGGCGGCGTCGCGTTCGTCCCGGCGTTCTCCGGCCTCGGGGCCCCGTACTGGGACCGCGCCGCCACCGGCGTGCTGACCGGGGTCACGGCGGGCACCACGCGGGCGCACCTCGCCCGCGCCGCGATCGAGGCGGTGGCGCACCAGGTCGCCGACGTCGTGGACGCGGTCGAGGCGGACGGCCAGGCCCGGATCGAGGTGCTGCGCGCCGACGGCGGCGCCACCCGGTCCGCCCTGCTCATGCAGACGCAGGCCGACCTCGCCGGTCGCCCGGTCCAGGTCGGCGACGCGCCCGAGGCGTCGGCCCTCGGTGCCGCCACCCTCGCCCGCCGCACCCTCGGCCACCCGGCCGACCCGGCGGGCGTCCAGCAGACCTACCAGCCGGGGCCGGTCGACCCCGGGCCGGCCCGCCGCTCCTGGGCGCGGGCCGTCGCACGGTCGCGGGGGCACGCGACCGACTGACGCACCGGGTCACCACCAGCTCGAAGGAGAGTCATGGTCAAGGCAAGATCGACGCGGCCCCTGTGGCGGCGTCCCGCGGTCATCGGGACGGTCGTCGCGGTCGGGGTCGTCGCCGCCGCGCTGGCGAGCACGACGTTCGTCCCCGCGGGCTCCGTGGCCCAGCCGGCGGACACGGCGGTCGAGTACGCCGACCTGAACTACGAGTCCGTCGTCGTCCCGACCCTCGAGGAGAACGCGCAGCCGCTCGACGAGCTCGTGACGGCGATCGTCGCGGACGAGGACGCCGCGGGCGAGGAGTTCGGCAGCCGCGAGGACGAGGGCAAGCCCTGGAGCTTCGCCACCGAGGTCACCGGCGTGGTCGGCGAGGGCGCGTTCGGCGAGGTCGGCCTGACCGTCGAGGGCCTGCCGGAGGGCATCACCGCCGGCGTCGCCGTCCCGCCGTTCGGCTCGAACACGGCGATCCGCGACGCCGGCACCGACCTGACGTTCGGCGACTTCACCAACCAGACCGAGTTCCAGACGGTGGCGATCGAGCTGAACAACGACGCCGTCGAGTCCGTGTACGGCGACCTGGACCCCGCGACGCTCGCCGGCAGGACGGTGCACGTCACCGGCGCGTTCACCTGGGTGTCCCGGACCGGCGGCGAGGTCGACCACGTGACGGTGGTCCCCGTGACGATCGAGGTCGAGCCGTGACCGAGGCGCCGGCGCTCCCGGACGTCGTGCTGCGGGCCACGGGCGTCGCGAAGGTCTACGGCGGCACGCACGCGCTGCGCGGCGTCGACTTCGAGGTCCGGCGCGGCCACGTCACCGCGCTGCTCGGCGAGAACGGCGCGGGCAAGTCCACGCTGATGAAGATCCTGGCGGGCGTCGAGAAGCCCACCACCGGGACCATCGAGCTGGACGGCGCACCCGTGGAGTTCGCCTCCCCGGCGGACGCCGTGGCGCACGGGGTCGCGATCATCCACCAGGAGCTGAACCTCTGCCCCAACCTGTCGATCTCGGACAACATCTTCATCGGCCGGGAGCGGGTCAAGGGCGCGTTCGTCGACTTCCCCGCGCAGCGGGCGGCGGCCCGGGAGCTGCTCGAGCACCTCGAGGAGCCGCTGGACCCGACCACCCTCGTCGGCGACCTGCGCCTCGGCCAGCAGCAGCTCGTGGAGATCGCCCGGGCGCTGGCGGAGGACACCCGGGTGCTCATCATCGACGAGCCGACGTCCGCGCTGTCCGCGGCCGAGGTCCACGTGCTGTTCCGGGTGATCCGGGAGCTCACGGCGCGCGGGGTGTCGATCATCTACATCTCGCACCACCTGGACGAGTGCCTGGAGATCGCGGACACCGCGGTCGTGCTGCGCGACGGCGCCCTGGTCGCCCAGGCGCCGATGGCGGACGTCGACCTCGGCTGGATCGTCTCGCAGATGGTCGGCCGCGAGGAGGGCGCCCTGTTCGCCCCGATGGCCCACGACCCGGGCGCCCCGCTGCTCGAGATCGACGACCTCATCGTGTCGGACCCCGACGCCCCGGAGCGGCTGGCCGTGCGCGGCGTGAGCCTCACGGTGCACGCGGGCGAGGTCGTCGGCGTCTACGGGCTGATGGGCGCCGGCCGCACCGAGCTGCTCGAGGCGCTCGCCGGGCGCAACCCGGTGCTCGGCGGCCGGGTGACGCTCGACGGCGAGGACCTCACGCACGCGACCGTCGGCGACCGGATCGACGCCGGCCTGGTGCTGGTGCCCGAGGACCGGCAGCGCGACGGGCTGGTCCAGGCGCTGAGCGTCGGCCGGAACATGGCGCTCGCGGCGGTCGACCGGTTCGTGCGCGGGCCGTTCGTGCGCGGCCGGGACGAGCGGGGCGCGGTCGAGGACGTGTCCCGGCTGGTCCGCGTGAAGACCGCCGGCCAGGACGCCCCGATCGGCTCCCTGTCGGGCGGCAACCAGCAGAAGGTCGTCATCGGCCGGGCGCTGATGACGAAGCCGAAGCTGCTCGTGCTCGACGAGCCCACCCGCGGCATCGACGTCGGCGCGAAGGCGGACATCTTCGCGCTGATGGCCGACGAGGCCCGCAAGGGCATCGGCGTGCTGTTCGCGACCAGCGAGGTCGGGGAGGTGCTGCACGCCTGCGACCGGATCCTCGTCATGGCCCGCGGCCGCATCGCCGCCGAGCTCGACCCCCGCACGACCGACCGGGAGCAGCTCATGGCCGCGTCCGACGTGACCGTGCCCGACGACGCAGCGGGCGCGACAGCCCGCACCGACCCCGACGCGCCGACCCTGCCCGAGGCGCCCACGACCACGACCGAGGACGAGTGATGGCGACGACGACGACGCAGACGGGCGGGCCGACGAGGCTGGCCGTCCCCCAGACCAAGCGCGGCATCGGCGAGTTCCTGCTCGACCAGCGCGCGTTCGTGGCGCTGATCGTCCTGATCATCGTCTTCTCGCTGCTGTCGGACGCGTTCCTGACACCGACGAACCTCATCACGATGACCAAGCACGTGGCCTACAACGCGATCCTCGCGCTGGGCATGCTGCTCGTCATCGTGACCGGCGGCATCGACCTGTCCATCGGCTCGATCGTCGGGCTCTCCGGCATCGTCTCGGGCGTGCTCCTGCAAGGCTGGGAGCTGTCGATCTTCGACACCACCGCCTACCCGGCCGTGTGGGTCGTCATCATCGTGGCGCTCGCCGTCGGCGGCCTGGTGGGGTCGCTGAACGGGTTGCTCATCACGAGATTCAACGTCGCACCCTTCATCGCGACGCTGGGCACGTTGTACATCGCCCGCGGCGCCGCGCTGCTCATCTCGAACGGCTCGACGTTCCCGCGGCTGCAGGGCGACCCGGAGCTCGGCAACACCGGCTTCTCGTTCCTGGGCGTGGCCCGGCCGCTGGGCATCCCGACCGCGATCTGGATCATGGTGATCTTCGCCGTGGCCATCTGGGTGCTGGTCACGCGGACGCCGTTCGGCCGGCACCTGTACGCCACCGGTGGCAACGAGCGGGCCGCGCAGCTCGCGGGCGTCCCGGTGCGGTCCGTGAAGATGCGGGTCTACATCATCTCCGGCGTCTGCGCCGCGATGGCCGGCCTGATCATCGCGTCCGAGCTGACCTCGGCCGCGCCGCAGACCGGCAACACCTTCGAGCTCAACGCCATCGCCGCGGTGGTGATCGGCGGCGCCTCGCTCGCCGGTGGCCGCGGCACCGTCAAGGGCGCCCTGATCGGCGCCTTCGTCATCGGCTTCCTCTCCGACGGCCTGGTCATGGTGGGCGTGTCCACCTTCTGGCAGACGGTGATCAAGGGTCTGGTCATCGTCCTCGCCGTGATGCTCGACCAGGGTCAGCAGAGGTTGAAGAACGCCCGTGCGGCCGCCGTCGCCGCGCAGAGCGTCAAGCGCGACCTGGCGGCAGCCCACACCGGGACCCGCTGACCGGGCCCGGATCCATCTCACAGGAGGTCACACCCTCATGCGACGCACTCTCCGCAACGGCGCGGTGCTCGTTGCCGCGCTCTCCGCCCTGCTGCTCTCGGGCTGCTCCAGCTCCAACGACGGGGGCTCCGGGTCCACCGGGGCGGCCACGCAGGAGACCACCGAGGGCGGCGAGGCCGGCGGCCTGATCGCCGTCATCACCCCGTCCCACGACAACGTCTTCTTCAAGGCCGAGGCGGACGCCGCGGTCGCGAAGGCCGAGGAGCTCGGCTACGAGGCGCAGTCCGACTCGCACGACGACGACCCGAACAAGCAGAGCCAGCTCATCGACTCCGCGATCTCCAACGGGGCGAAGGCCATCATCCTGGACAACGCGGGTGCCGACGTGACGATCGGCGCGGTCCAGAAGGCCACGGACGCGGGCATCCCCGTGTTCCTCATCGACCGCGAGATCAACGAGACGGGCATCGCGAAGGCCCAGATCGTGTCGAACAACGCGCAGGGCGCCGGCCTGGTCGGCGAGGCGTTCGTGCAGGCGCTCGAGGGCAAGGGCCGGTACATCGAGCTGCTCGGCCGCGAGACGGACACCAACGCCCACGTGCGGTCCGAGGCCTACCACGCGGTGATCGACCAGTACGCGGACATGGAGATGGCCGCGCAGGAGACCGCCAACTGGGACCAGCAGGAGGCGTTCACCAAGATCGAGACGCTGCTGCAGAAGGACCCGAACATCCAGGGCATCATCGCGGGCAACGACACGATGGCGCTCGGCGCGGTCGCGGCGGTCGACGCCGCCGGCCTCACCGGCAAGGTGGTCGTCGCCGGATTCGACGGCAGCCCCGACGCGGCGGCCGCCATCAAGGAGGGCAAGCTGCTCGCCACCGGCCTGCAGCCGGCCGTGGCCATCTCGGAGATGGCCGTCGAGCAGGCGGACGCCTTCATCCGGACCGGCGACACCGGCCAGCCCGAGAAGCAGTCGGTGGACTGCGTGCTGATCGACGCGTCCAACGTCGACAAGTACACGCTGTTCGCCATCGAGTGACCCGAGCGGCGCGGCCGGGAGGTGCCCCCGCTCCTCCCGGCCGCCCCGCCCCGGCCCCACCGCCCCACCCCGCGCCCCTGGTGCCCGGCCGAGCGTCTGTGGCACTATGGATGCATCGTTGATCGGAGATGAATAGATATGTCGAGTTCGCTTCCCGAGTTCGGCGCCGGCCTGTGGCACTTCGCCTCGTACGTCGACCGCTACGCCACCGACGGGTACGCCCCGCCGGTGACGACGCTGGAGCAGATCGAGCGCGCGGGGTCGGTGGGCGACCTGTCCTACGTGGACGTGCCGTACCCGTTCACCGAGGGCGTCACCGTCGAGGACGTCAAGGCCGCGCTCGAGGCCCAGGGCCTCCAGGCCATCGGGGTCACCCCCGAGATCTACATGCGCAAGTACGCCAAGGGCGCGTTCACGAACCCCGACGCCGCCGTGCGCGCGGACCTGCTGGCCTTCCTCGACGAGGCCGCCGACGTCGTGCGGGCCCTGGGCGCGAAG
This sequence comes from Cellulomonas hominis, assembly GCF_014201095.1. Classification (NCBI taxonomy): domain Bacteria; kingdom Bacillati; phylum Actinomycetota; class Actinomycetes; order Micrococcales; family Cellulomonadaceae; genus Cellulomonas; species Cellulomonas hominis. Next base: position 2,259,474 of record NZ_JACHDN010000001.1, read on the forward strand.
TACCTCAAGGTGTGGCCCGGCCAGGACGGCTGGGACTACCCGTTCCAGGTCTCGCACGCCCAGCAGTGGGAGCTGGCGGTCTCGGGGATGCGCGAGCTCGCGCAGGCCAACCCCGACGTGAAGATGGTCATCGAGTACAAGCCGCGCGAGCCGCGCCAGAAGATGTTCTGGGACTCCGCCGCGAAGACCGCCCTGGGCATCAAGGCCATGGGCGTGGACAACGTCGGCGTGCTGCTCGACTTCGGGCACGCGCTGTTCGGCGGGGAGTCGCCGGCCGCGGCCGCCCAGCTCCTGATCGACCACGGCCTGCTGTGGGCCATGGACGTCAACGACAACCTCCGGGGCTGGGACGACGACATGGTCGTCGGCACCGTCCACCCCGTCGAGGTCTTCGAGTTCTTCTACACGCTCAAGGTCAACAACTGGCAGGGCGTGTGGCAGCTGGACCAGTTCCCGTTCCGGGAGGACACCGTCGAGGCCGCCAGGCTCTCGATCCGGTTCCTCAAGGCGATCCACCGGGCGCTGGACGAGCTGGACATCGACGCCCTGCGCGCGGCGCAGGAGCGGCAGGACGCGATGGGCGCGCAGAAGCTCGTCCAGGACGTCCTGTTCAGCAGCATGAGGAGCTGAGCATGACCGTGGAAGAAGACCTGGTGCCGGAGGTCGGCGCCGTGCCCACCGAGACGCTGCGCGTCTTCGGCCGGACCGCCCCCGGCGCGTCCCGCGAGGAGGTCGTCGCGCACCTGAGCGCCGCCGCCCGCGCCGTGCGGGCCCGGGACATCCAGATGGTCCGGGCCGCGGGGCTGGGGCACATCGGCGGCGAGTTCTCCGTCATCGACGTGCTGGTGACGCTGTACCTGCACGCGATGGACGTCTCGCCCGACCGGCTGGACGACCCCGACCGGGACCGGTTCATCCTGTCGAAGGGCCACGCGGCTGCGGCGCTCTACACGACGCTCGCGACCGCCGGGTTCCTGCCGCCGGAGCAGCTCGGCACGTTCATGCAGCCGCTCTCGCAGCTCAACGGGCACCCGGCGCGGACCAAGATCGACGCGGTCGAGGCGTCCACCGGCCCGCTCGGGCACGGCCTGCCGATCGCGGTCGGCACGGCGTTCGCCGGCAAGCTCGACGGCTCCGACCGGCGCACCTTCGTGGTCGTCGGCGACGGCGAGCTGCAGGAGGGCTCCAACTGGGAGGCCCTCATGACGGCCGGCAACCACCGCCTCGAGCACCTGTGCGTGATCGTCGACCGGAACCGCCTGCAGCAGGGCGCCAAGGTCGAGGACACCAACGACCTGGAGCCGCTGGCGGACAAGCTGCGCGCGTTCGGCCTCGAGGTCGTCGAGGTCGACGGGCACGACCACGGCGCGCTGGTGGACGTGTTCGCCGCCGTGCCGGCCGCGTCCGGCAAGCCGACGGCCGTGATCGCGCACACCCACAAGGGCCACCCGATCTCGTTCATGTCCGACAACGTCGCCTGGCACCACAAGGTCCCCTCGCAGGACCAGGTGGCGCAGGCCCTCTCCGAGCTGGAGGAGCAGTGACCGCCACGACGGAGCAGGTGCCCCTGCACGACTGCCGCGACGCCTGGGTCGAGACCCTGGTCGAGCTCGCCGAGGGCGACGACCGCATCGTCGCCGTCGTCAACGACTCGGTCGGGTCCAGCAAGCTCGCCCCGTTCCAGCAGCGGTTCGGCGACCGGCTGATCAACGTCGGCATCGCCGAGCAGGACATGGTGGGCGTCGGCGCGGGCCTGGCGAACGGCGGCAAGATCCCGTTCGTCTCCGCGGCGGCGTGCTTCCTCACCGCGCGGGCCATGGAGCAGATCAAGGTCGACGCGGCCTACTCCCAGCACCACGTGGTCCTCGTCGGGCAGAGCCCCGGCATGGCCTACGGCGAGCTCGGCCCGACGCACCACTCGATCGAGGACCTCGCCTGGCTGCGCACCATCCCGGGACTGACGGTGATCGTGCCGGCCGACCCCGAGGAGACCCGGCAGGCGCTGCGCTGGGCCGCGGGCCACGACGGCCCGGTGTTCGTGCGGGTGTCCCGGATGGGCGTGCCGGACGTGAACCCGCCCGGGTACCGGTTCGTGCCGGGCCGCGCCACGACGCTGCGCCAGGGCGCGGACGTGACGATCGCCGCCACCGGGACGGTCGTGTCCCGGGCGCTCGAGGCCGCCGAGGTGCTCGCGGCCGAGGGCGTCGACGCCCGCGTGCTGGCCGTGCCGACCATCAAGCCGCTCGACGAGGAGGCGCTGGTCGCCGCCGCACGCGAGACGGCCGGCATCGTCACCGTCGAGGAGGCCCTGGTCAGCGGGCTGGGCGGCGCGGTCGCCGAGCTGCTGGCCCGCCGGTCGCCCGCCCGGATGCGGATGGTCGGGGTCGACGACGCGTTCGCGCCGACGGGCTCGGTGGAGTGGCTGCTCGACCACTTCGGGATCAGCGCGGCCGGCGTCGCCGCGGCGGCGCGCGAGCTGCTGGGCTGACCCCGGCGCGGCGGACCGGCGCCACCCCGCGCGGGCGGCGCCGGCCCCGCCGACCCGTCAGGCGGACGCGCGACGACGCGCGGGGAGGGGGACGTCGGGTGGCGCAGGCTCCGGCGGTCGTGCGGGCCGGTGCGGACGGCCGGCTGCGGCTGGCGACCAAGGTCGCGCGGATGTACCACGAGGGCGCGATGACCCAGGCGGAGATCGCGCAGCGGCTGCACGTCTCGCAGTCCCGCATCTCCCGGCTGCTCACCTACGCCGCCCGGGTCGGGGTCGTGCGGACCACCGTCCTGCCGCCGCAGGGCGTGTACCCCGAGCTCGAGGACGCGCTCCAGCAGGCCTACGGGCTCGGGGAGGCCGTGGTCGTGGACGTCGGCGGCGACGTCGCCGAGGTCACCCCGGCGCTCGGCGCGGCTGCGGGCGCGTACCTCGAGGCGACGCTCACCGGCGGGGACACCGTCGGGATCTCGTCCTGGTCCGCCTCCCTGCTCGCGGCCGTCGAGTCGATGCGGCCGTTCCGCGAGCCGGTGGTCGACACGGTCGTGCAGATCGTCGGCGGCGTCGGCGACCCCGGCGTGCAGGTCCAGGCCACGCGTCTGGTCGGGTCGTTCGCCGCGCTGACCGGCGCGAGGCCCGTGTTCATGCCGACGCCCGGCCTGCTCGGCAGCGCCGAGGCCCGCGCCGCGCTGTTCGCCGACACCACCGTCGCCGGGGTGGTCGACCTCTGGCCGCGCGTGACCCTGGCCCTCGTCGGCATCGGCTCGCTCGACCCGTCCCCGCTGCTCGCCCGGTCCGGCAACGCGATGTCCGCCGCGGACCGGCGGCGGCTGCTCGACGCCGGGGCGGTCGGGGACATCTGCCTGCGGTTCTTCGACGCCGCCGGGCGGCCGGTCCCCGCCGACCTCGACGCCCGGGTGATGGGCGTGGACGCGGCGGCGCTGCGGGCGATCCCGCGCCGGCTGGCCGTGGCGGGCGGGCACGAGAAGCACGCGGCGATCCGGGCGGCCCTGCGCGGCGGGTGGCTGACGGTCCTGGTCACGGACGTCGAGACGGCGACGTCCCTGGTCCAGCACCGCGCCCCCTGACCCCGCCCGCGGGGGGTGTGGTGCCCGGGGTGCGGGCGGCGCTAGCGTCACGTCGCATGGTGATCTTCCTGATCCGCGTGGCCATCTTCCTCGGCTCGGCCGCCCTCGGGCTGTGGGTGACCTCGCTGCTCGTGGAGGACGTGCACCTCAGCACCAGCGGCTTCCTGCTCGCGGTCGCGGTCTTCACCGTGGCGCAGGCGGTCCTCACGCCGTTCATCGCGTCGATGGCCCGCAAGTACGCCAGCGCGTTCCTCGGCGGGGTGGGGCTGGTCTCCACGTTCGTCGCGCTGCTCGTGGCGTCGGCGGTGTCCGGCGGCATCGAGATCACCGGCGGGGTCGCGACGTGGATCGCGGCGGTCGTCCTCGTGTGGCTGATCACGGCGCTCGCGACGTGGCTGCTGCCGATGGCGTTCCTGCGCAAGCGGCTGCAGCAGCGGAACGGCGCGACGCCGGCCTGACCCCGGCCCGGCTCAGGCCGCCGGGTCGAGCGCCAGCCCGTGCAGCCCCGCCGCCGCCCCGGTGCCGGCGAGCGCCCGGACCACGTCCTCCTCCGCGGGGCAGCGGTCGAGGTCCGGGCACGCCAGCACCACGAGGGCCGGCAGCAGCGCGGCCAGCGGGAGGCCGCCGAGCGTCCCCGACCGCACGGACTCGCCGACGGCGGTGGCGAGGTCCCGGCCCAGTGCCCCGGCGACCGCCGCCGGCAGCGCGACGTGCCGGTGCAGGTACTCGGCGATGTCGTCGGCCGCGAGCCGCACCAGGCCCGCGGTGCCGCAGGACCGGGCACAGGTCCCCAGCGCCGAGCACAGCCAGTGGTCGCCCTGTTCCGCCCGCTCGGCCCGGGTCGCGTCCACCAGGTGCGCCGCGAGCAGGTCGTAGCCGTGCCCGGGCTCGAGCAGGGCCGCCAGCGCCGCACGGGTCGAGCCGTCCGCGTCGGCCGCCACGCGGGAGTTGTACCGGGCCAGGGCGCCGTGCGAGCGGTGCCGGGTGCCGCCTCCGGCCCGGACCGTGCGATGGGGGAGCGCGTCAGTCACGCGGAGCAGCGTCCACCCGCGGCCGGGGCGGGCGCCAATCGCCGTCCGGCGGTCGAGACGGGCAGACCCCCGCGCGCCCGGCGACCCGCGGGCCTAGCGTGGGAGGCTCACGCAGCGTCGCGACGAGGGGGTCGTCATGTCCAGCAGCGAGACCGGGTCGGTCACCGGAACGGCCGACAAGGACTACAACCTGATCTGGTTCGCGGAGGCGTGCCTGAGCAACGTCCTGCGCCTGGAGACGTACATCCAGGACGCGGACCGCGCGGGCGACTCCGAGCTCGCGGACTTCTTCCGCCGGGCCCAGGCGGAGAGCCGCAAGGGCGCCGAGCAGTCCAAGGCGATGCTCGCCCGCCGGCTGAACGGCTGACGCGGACGCCGACGGCCCGCCCGCACGACCCGGGCGGGCCGTCGGCGCGCCGGGCTACTCGCCGATCTTCTCGTCGGCGGTCTTCTCGGCCTTGTCGATCTGGTCGGCGCCCTTGCCGCCGGCCTTCTGCTCCGCGGCGTCGCCGGCCTTCTCGATGCCCGCGTCGCTGGCCTTCTCCTTCATGTCGTCCAGGCCCATGGTGGCCTCCTCGTCGACACCGGACGGGGCCGCTGCCTGCCCCCGCCGCCCAGTCTCCGACCGCCCGGCGCGGCCCGCCACTCCCGCCGGGCGGGGCTCAGAGCGCGCTGCTCAGCTCGTACCGGTCGCCGCGGTACGCCGAGACCGTGTACTCGACCAGCCGCCCGCGCCAGGTGGACGTCCGCACCAGGTGCAGCACCGCCGACCCGGCCGCGAGGTCGAGGTGCCCGGCGTCGTCGGGGTCCACGAGCCGCGCGGTGATGGACTGCCGCCCGCCGTCGAACACGATGCTGTACCGGTCCGCCAGCACCGAGTACAGCGACCGGTTCGTCAGGTCGACGTGCTCGAGCCCGGGCACGACGTCGGCGTTGAGGTGCACCCGCTCGATGGCGACCGGCTGGTTGTCGGCGGTGCGCAGCCGGACGATCCGCAGCACGGGGTGCCCGCGCGGGACGTCGAGGTTGCTGCTCAGCCAGTCGTCGGCGTGGACGACCCCGCTGTCGAGCGTGCGCGCCCCGGAGGTGTAGCCGCGCTGCTGCATGTCGTTGGTGAACGACGTGAGCTGGATGGGCAGCCGGATGGTCGGCTCGTTGACGAACGACCCGCGGCCGGGCACCCGCTTGATCCGGCCCTCGGCGACGAGCTCGGACAGGGCGCGGCGGGCGGTCATCCGGGAGACGTCCAGGCCGTCGGCGAGCTCGCGCTCGGAGGGCACCGGGTCGCCGGGCGCGAGGCGCCGGTCGATGTGGTCGACGAGCACGGCCTTGAGCCACGCGTACTTCGCCACCGACGGCGGCGGCGACCCCACGACGTCGCGGGTCAGAGCGGTCACGGCTGTCCTTCCGGTGCACCGGCCGGCGGTGTCCCGCCGGCCGGTGCCATTGTGCAGTGCCCCCGGGTCCCGGCGGGCTCAGATCGCGGGCACCAGCCGGCGGTAGTGCGCCTGGAGCCGCTCGTTGTGGTCGGCGGGCGCGGTGGTGTTGGCGCTGCGCCACGTCGGGAGGTCGGGTGCGGCGTCGAGCGCGGCGACCAGGACGAGGTTCCAGCACAGCGCGTTGGTGACCGACGACAGGGGTGCGGACACCGGGTGGGCGGCGGGCCAGGTGACGTCGCCGGGCGGCACCAGGGTGTCCAGCACGACGTCCGCCAGGTCGGCGAGCCGGACGCCGGCCCGCAGGGGGGCCGCGGCGGACGCCGGACGCGACGTCACCGCGATCACGCGGGCGCCGGCTTCGAGCGCGTGCTCCGCGATCTCGACCGGGTACGGGTTGATGCCGGAGCTCGAGAACACCACGACCGCGTCCCCGGCCCGGATCCCCGCCTCCCGCGCGACGCCGGCGCCGAGGCCGGACCGCCGCTCGGCCTCCGTGGACCGGGCGGCGCCGTTCAGCGGCAGCACGTCGGGGTGCCACAGCGGGTTGACGAACGGCAGGCCGCCGGCCCGGAAGAACATCTCCAGCACCCCGGCGAGCGAGTGCCCGGCGCCGGCGGCGTGCAGCACGCGGCCGGCGCGGGCGACGTCCACGACGATCCCGGCCGCCTCCCGCACGGCCGCCGCGTTGGCGGCGGTGACGCGCTCGAGGTGCCGCGCGACGAGCGTCCCGTAGGCGGCGACGGCGTCAGACACCGGACACCGCCTCCGCCAGGAGTCCCCCGAGCCGCTCGGGGGACTCCGCGGCCCGCAGCGCGTCGGCCAGCCCGCCGGCCAGCGCCCCGGCGAGCGCCCGGAGCATGTCCAGGTGCGCGCCCGGGTCGACGGTCGCGAACGCGAACACGAGGTCGACCGGGTCGTTCGCCGGGTGGCCGAACGCGACGGGCTCGCCGAGGCGGACGACGGACACGCCCACGCCGGTGGCGCCCTCCTCGGGCCGCGCGTGCGCCAGGGCCAGCCCGGGCGCGAGCACGATGTACGGGCCGCGCTCGCGGACCGAGGCGATGCAGGCCGCGACGTACTCCGGGCCGGCGACGCCGAGGTCGACGAGCAGGTCGCCCGCCGCCTGGACCCCGGCCGCCCAGTCGGCGACGGACGCGACGCTCCGGGCGGCGGTGCGGGCGGTGCCGGCGCCGCGGGCGCTGCTCACAGCCATCCCGCCTCCTCCAGCGCCGGGCGCAGCCTCGCCTCGAGGGCCGCGTCGTCGATGAAGTCGTCGACCACCACGTTGACCGTGGCGACGCCCTCGAGGTCGTGCATGTGCATGCCCTGCCCGACGAGGACGTCGGGGGTCTGCGACTTCGCGGTGGACAGGTCGGTGTTGTCGACCCGGGCGGGGATGCCGAGGCGGGTGAACACCGTCTCGCAGGTCATCCGCAGGATCAGGCTGGTGCCCATGCCCAGGCCGCACACGGCCAGGACGTTCAGCGGGTTCGGGCGCTCGGTCACGGTGGTGCTCCTTCGCGGGGTCGGGGTCAGGGGGCGACGAGGTCGTCGGCGGCGGGCCGCTCGGCGGCGGCACGGCGCTCGGCGCGGGCGGACCGGCGGCCCAGGGCCACCAGGGTGCCGACCGAGACGGCCAGCACGGCACCGGCGACCACCCAGATCGCGGCGGCGCCGATCGGCTCGAGCACCGAGCCGAGGGCGACGAGGACCGCGGAGACGGCGTACCAGTCGGGGTCGGCGAGGGTGGCGAGCTCCGGGGCGGTGCCGGAGAACACGCCCCAGAAGACCCACTGCCCGAACGCGAGGATCACGCCGTTCAGCACGCCGCCGAACACCGCGCCCCGCCAGCCGGCGACCGCGTTGCCGAACACGCCGCCGGCGCCGCCGCCGAAGAACAGCATGATCATCGGCGGCACCAGCACGAACCAGCCCGCGGCGGCGAACACGCCGAGCAGCACCAGGAACGTCGCCGTCGAGGCGAGGAAGCCGACCATGACCGCGGTGGTGGCCTTCGGGAAGATCACCGGGATGTCGAGGGCGGGCTTGGAGCCCGGCAGCAGCTTGTCGGAGATGCCCTTGAACGACGGGACGATCTCGGCCAGGAACATCCGCACGCCGAACAGCAGGATCGCGATGCCGCCCGCGAACCGCAGCGCCTGCATGACGCCCCACGCGAACGGCGCGAGGTCCTCGCCCGCGACGGCCGCGACGGTCTCCGGGTCGGCGAACGCGAGCGCGACCAGCATGATGACGCCGACGATCAGCGCCGTGGCGACGTTCATGTCCTTGAGGAACGCGATGCCCCGCGGCATCTTCAGCTTCTCGGTGTCGTGCTTGACGGGGTCGCCCAGCTTGAGCGCCCTGGCGCCGTAGCCGGTGGCCAGCGCGAGCGTCGAGGTGGTGTGCGCGAGCCCGAACTGGTCGTGGCCCATGACGCGTCGCATGAGCGGCGCGATCCACAGCGGCTGCAGCGTGAAGTAGCAGGCCACGATGACCGAGCCGGCGCCGACGAGCGTCCACCGGTCCACGTCGCCGAACGCCTCGACCAGGCAGGCCGCGACGACGATGCTCATCCAGAGCATGAGGTGGCCGGTCAGGTAGACGTACTGCGCGGACCGGAACACGCGGACCATCACGAGGTGCAGCGCGAAGCCGCCCGCGATGATCAGCGGCGCGGCGGCCCCCGGCCCGGCGAGGAAGTCGTCGAGCGTCGTCGTGGCGGCGGGCGCGTCGACGCCGACGGCGCTGGACACGATCGCCTGGAACGACGCCAGGCCGCCGACGAACACGTCGATGCCGATCGTCATGATGACGACGCCGATCGCCGCGCGAAGCGTGCCGCCGATGACGTCCTCGACGGGCTTGCGCTGCAGCAGCAGGCCGAGGAGCGCGATCAGGCCGATGAGGATCGGCACCTGGCTGAGCAGGTTGTCGGCGATCCCCTGGAGGATGTCCTGCACCATCGCGGGGTCCTTTCGGAAGAGGGTGGTCGAGACTGGTATAGACCGGACCGTACCGGCTGGGGTGCGGGGGCGGCAAGGGTGCAGGGGAGCGGGGTGCGCCGGAGGGCGCGCGGCGTCGGGTGCCGCGGCGGACACCGGCCCGCGGACGGGCGTCCGACGGCTCCGGTGCGGGGAGGCGGGAGGGCGCCGGGGTCAGTCCACCCGCGGCCCGGTCGACCCGCGCGGCACCAGCCGGCACGGCACGACGTCGGTCCCGGGCCTGACCTGGCCGTCGATCGCGTCGAACAGCAGCGCCGCCGCACGGCGCCCGAGCTCCTCGAGGTTCATGTCCACCGAGGTGAGGTGCGGCCGGGCGTTGAGGGCGAGGATCTCCCAGTTGTCGTGCCCGGTCACCGCGACGTCCTCGGGGACCCGGCGGCCGGACTCGCGGAGCTGGTCGAGCACCCCGCGGGCGATCTGGTCGCTGCCGCAGACGATCGCGTCGACGTCCGGGTGCTGCGCGAGCACGAGCGCCGTCGCCGCGCGGCCCCACTCCTCGCTCCACGAGCCGTACAGCGGCTCGCCGGTGAGGCCGACGCCCGCGCCGTCGAGGACGGCGCGCACCCCGGCGACCCGGTCGTGCGCGGCCCCGTAGGTCGCGTCGCCGGTGACCACCGCGATGCGGCTCCGCCCGCAGGCGATGAGGTGCTCGGCCACCACCCGGCCGCCGAGCACGTTGTCGGAGACCACCGACATGTCCGCGGGGTCCTCCGACGGGGCGTACGCGTACACCACGGGGACGGGGAGCGGCCCGAGCGACGGCCGCGGGTCGGGCCGGGCGCCCACGATCATCAGGCCGTCCACGCGCCGGCCGAGCAGCGCCTGCACGTGGTACTGCTCGCGCAGGGCGTCGCCGCGGGCGTCGCACAGCAGCACCGACACCTTGCCGGTGCCGGCGGCGTCCTCCGCGCCCATCAGCGTCGGGATGGAGAACCGGCCCTCGAGGTCGTGCGTGACCAGCCCGATCGCCCCGGACCGCCCGCTCAGCAGGTTGCGGGCGAGCACGTTGGGGGAGAAGTTCAGCTGCTCGGCCGCCGAAATCACTCTTTCGCGGGTTTCGGCCTTCACCTGGTGCCGGCCGTTGAGCGACTTGGAGGCGGTGGCGACGGACACCCCGGCCAGCCGGGCGACGTCCGACAGCGTGGGCGGGCGCCGTGGGGTCCCGGATGCGGTCGCCATGCCCACCTCCCGGGGATCTGCCGAAGGTCCCGCCCGGATCGGGTGAACCTGTCCTCTGACCGCGATCGTACACACCTCCTCTTTCAGCGGGAGTCTTGACGGACGGCGAAACCTGCGGCTACGTTCACCGAAAAGGGTTTCGGCAGAACCCCGGATCGACTGTGCCGCGTCCACCCGGGACGCGCACGACTTCGACGGCGAAGTTCCGAGGGAGAGCACGATGAGCAACCGCATGTTCCGATCGCGCGGGTTCCGCCCGGTGGCCGCGCTGGCCGTGGCCGGCCTCGCGCTGACGGGGTTGGCCGCCTGCGGGTCCGGGTCCGACGGCGACGGCGCCGCGGCCGAGGAGCTCGAGTCCGCCGGCCCCGACGGCGTGGACGACGGCACGACCCTGACGATGTGGACCCGCGCCCCGCTGGAGCGCCAGGCCACCACCCTGGTCGAGGCGTACAACGCGTCGCACGAGAACCAGGTCGAGCTGGAGATCATCCCGAACGACGACATGGAGGGGAAGGTCGGCGGGGCGGCGACGAACGACGAGCTGCCCGACCTCCTGGCCGGCGACGTCGTCCGGCTGCCCTACTGGGTGTCGAACGGGCTGTTCACCGACCTGACCGAGCAGATCGACGGCCTGGACTTCAAGGACGACATCACGCGCGGCCACCTGGACGCCGGCACCGACCAGGACGGCAACCTGCACACGCTGCCGTTCGTCGAGGACATCTCCGTGCTGGTCTGGAACAAGGACCTGTACCGGGAGGCGGGCCTCGACCCCGAGGCGGGCCCGACGAACCTGGCCGAGTTCCAGGAGCAGGCCGAGGCGGTCCAGGCGCTGAACAAGCCCGGCGTCTCCGGCACGTACTACGGCGGCAACTGCGGCGGCTGCGGCGTCTTCACCTGGTTCCCGACGATGTGGGCGTCCGGCGACGAGGTCCTGTCGGCCGACGGCACGACCGCCGAGGTGAACTCCGACTCGGCCAAGGCGCTCTACCAGATGTACTACGAGCTGAACCAGGCCGGCGCGGTCGGCGCGGGCTCCAAGGAGGAGACCGGCGCCACGTGGACGGCGCCCTTCTCCAACGGCCAGGTCGGCGTCATGCAGTACCCGAACACCGCGGTGTACGCGGCGCAGGAGGCCGGCATCGACGTCGGCGTCACCGCGATCCCCGGCGTGGACGGCGGCGGGTCGACGTTCCTCGGCGGCGACGCGCTCGGCATCTCCAAGGACTCCGAGAACGTCGCGCAGGCCTGGAACTTCCTCGCCTGGATGATGTCGGAGGACACGCAGCTCGAGGTCATCGCGAAGAACGGCGAGGTCCCCGGCCGCAACTCCCTGCTGGACAACGAGTACGCCCAGCAGAACCCGATCGCGCTCGAGATGAACATGATCGCCGAGTCCGGCCGCACGCCGGTCGCGGAGTTCTTCTCCGAGGCGTTCAACGCCTCCGGCAGCCCGTGGGTCACCCTCATGCGGAACGCGACGTTCGACGGGACCGACACGGTCGACGCCGACAACGACGCCATCACCGAGGTGCTGTCCCAGTGACCCTCGCCACCCCGGGCCGGGTGGGGCGCGTCGCCGATACGCCCCCGGGGAGCACCGCGCGCCGCCGGTCGGTGCGGTCGCGCGGTGCCCTCCAGGGCTGGCTGTACGCCAGCCCGACGGCCGTCCTCGTGCTCGTGCTGTTCGTGGTCCCGCTGGTGCTCGTGGTCGTGATGTCCGGCTCCGACTGGTCGCTGCTCGGCGGCAACCAGGGCACGAACTTCCCGGAGAACTTCTCCGAGGTCGTCGCGCACCGGATGTTCTGGCCGTCCGTGTGGTTCACGCTGAAGTACACGGTCATCGCCACGGTGCTGCTCATCGCGCTCGGCCTGGGGCTGGCACTCCTCGTGCAGGAGAGCACCCGGTGGCGCGGGTTCCTGCGGACGGCGTTCCTGCTGCCGACCGCGCTGGGCCTCGCGTCCGCCTCGCTGCTGTTCTACGCGCTGTACTCGCCGCAGGTCGGGCCGGTCTCCGGGTGGTTGGAGCGGCTCGGCCTCGGGAGCGGGCAGGTGAACGTCCTCGGGTCCGCCGAGGGTGCCCTGTGGGGGACGGTGTTCCTCATCGTCTGGCGGTTCGCCGGGTTCTACATGCTGCTGCTGCTCGTCGGGCTGCAGGGCATCCCGCACGAGGTCTACGAGGCGGCGCGCATCGACGGCGCGAGGACGATGCAGGTGTTCCGGCGGATCACGCTGCCGCTGCTCAAGCCGTCGCTCGCACTGTCCACGATCATGTGCGTCACCGGCTCGATCCTGGCCTTCGACCAGTTCTACATCCTCACCAAGGGCGGCCCGGACGGCTCGACGATGACCGTCGTCCAGCTGATCTACAACCTCGCGTTCGAGTCGAAGCGCGACCTCGGCATGGCCGCCGCGCTGTCGGTGATCGTGCTGCTGGCCCTGGTGGTCGTCAACGTCGTCCAGCTCAAGGCGCTGCGGCGCTCGCCCGAGGAGTGAGAACCGTGTCCGGCATCACCCGCGTCCTCGGGCGCACCCCGTTCTACGTGCTGACCGGCGGGCTGGCGATCCTGTTCCTGTACCCGCTGATCTGGACGTCCATCTCGTCCGTGTCCCCGCAGCCCGGCTCCGCCCAGGTCGACGGGTTCGGCTTCGGCAACTACGCCACGCTCGCGTCCTACCAGGCCGGCGTGGCGACCTACCTGGGCAACTCGCTCGGCATCACGGCGACCGCGGTGATCGTGACGCTCGTGGTGGCGACGCTCGGCGGGTACGCGTTCGCGCGGTTCCGGTTCCCGGGCAAGGACGCGCTGTTCCTGCTCGTGCTCTCGATCCTCATGGTCCCGTACGCGACCCTGCTGATCCCGCTCGTCATCTGGCTCAAGGACCTGGGCCTGTCCAACACCCTCGTCGGTGTCGGCCTGGTGCTGGCGGTGTTCCAGCTGCCGTTCGCGATGTTCATGATGCGCATCTCGTTCGAGGCCGTCCCCAAGGAGCTCGAGGAGGCCGCCCTCGTCGACGGCTGCGGATCGTTCGGCGCCCTGCGCCGCGTGCTGCTGCCGGCCGTCAAGCCGGGCCTCATCACCATCGGGCTGTTCGCGTTCCTCGCCGCGTGGAACGACTTCATGGTGCCCCTGTACCTCGTGGGCGGCGACAACCAGCCGCTGCCCCTCGCGCTGGTGAACATGCGCCAGCAGGTGATGGGGGTCATCGACTACGGCGCCACCCAGGCGGGTGTCGTCGTCCTCACCATCCCGTGCGTCGTGCTGTTCCTCGTGCTGCAGCGGCACTACGTCAACGGGTTCATGTCGGGAGCGCTGAAGGGATGACCAGCCCCGTGAACCACCGCACCACCACCACCGTCGTCGCCCCCGTCCTGCCGTCCACGGGCGCCCTGCGCCCGCTCGGGCTGGAGGAGGTCACGCTCACCGGCGGCTTCTGGGCCGACCGCCAGCGCGTCAACGCCGCCGCGACCATCCCGCACTGCGACCACTGGGAGACCCGGGTCGGCTGGATCGGGAACTTCGAGCGCGCGCTCGACGGCACCCTGGTCGAGCACCGCACCGGGCGGGAGTTCGCGGACTCCGACGTCTACAAGATGATCGAGGCCATGGCGTGGGAGGTCGGGCGCACCGGCGACCCCGCCCTGGAGGCCCGGATCGGCGAGCTCGCCGCGCTGATCGGGCGTGTGCAGGAGCCGGACGGGTACCTCAACACGCAGTTCGGCCGGCCGGGCCAGGCGCCGCGGTACTCCGACTTGGAGTGGGGCCACGAGCTGTACTGCTACGGCCACCTGATCCAGGCCGCCGTGGCGCGGCTGCGCACCGGGCACGACGACGAGCTCGTGGCCGTCGCCCGCCGGGCCGCCGACCACGTGTGCGCGGAGTTCGGGCCGGACGGCCGCGACGGCGTCTGCGGCCACCCGGAGATCGAGGTCGCGCTCGCGGAGCTCGCCCGGGCGACCGGCGAGCGCCGGTACCTGGACCAGGCGGCGCTGTTCGTCGAGCGCCGGGGCCGCGGCACGCTCGCGCCCATCGAGTTCGGGCGGGAGTACTACCAGGACGACGAGCCCGTCCGGTCGGCGACCGTGCTGCGCGGGCACGCGGTCCGAGCGCTGTACCTCGCGGCCGGGGCCCTCGACGTGGCGGTCGAGACCGGGGACGACGAGCTGCTCGAGGCCGTGCGGGCGCAGTACGCCCGGACGCTCGCGAGCCGCACCTACCTGACCGGCGGCATGGGCTCGCACCACCAGGACGAGGCCTTCGGCGACGACTACGAGCTCCCGCCGGACCGGGCCTACTGCGAGACCTGCGCCGGCGTCGCGTCGGTCATGGTGTCCTGGCGGCTGCTGCTCGCGACGGGTGACGCGTCCTGGGGCGACGTCGTCGAGCGCACCCTGTACAACGTGGTGGCGACCTCGCCGCGGGCCGACGGGAAGGCGTTCTTCTACACGAACCCGCTGCAGAAGCGCGTGCCCGGGGAGGCCGCCTCGGACGACGAGGTGAGCGCCCGCGCGCTGTCCCGGCTGCGCGCCCCGTGGTTCGAGGTGTCCTGCTGCCCGACCAACGTCGCCCGCACGCTCGCGGCGCTCGGCGGCTACGTCGCCGCGGTCTCCGACGACACGCTGCACCTGCTGCAGCACGCGTCCGCGCGGATCGCCACCCGGCTGGGCGACGGGCGGGCCGTCGGGGTCGAGGTCGTCACCGGGTACCCGGTGGACGGGGAGGTCGTCGTCCGGGTGACCGAGGCGCCCGAGGGTCCGTGGACGCTCGCGCTGCGGGTGCCGGCGTGGGCGGCGGGGGACGCGCTGGTCGACGGGGCGCCGGCCGAGGTGGTCGACGGGGTCGTGCGCGTGCAGCGGGAGCTCGCCGCCGGCGACGAGGTGCGGCTCGTGCTGCCGGTCGCGCCGCGGGTCACCGTGCCCGACGGGCGGATCGACGCGGTGCGCGGGTGCGTGGCCGTCGAGCGCGGGCCGGTCGTGCTCTGCGCCGAGTCCGTGGACCTGCCCGGCGGTGCGGCCGTCGACACCCTGCGCGTGGACGCCGGGGCGTCGGCCGTCGCGGACGGGGACGGCGCCCGGGTGCGGGCGCGGCTCGTGCCGGCGGACGAGGGCGGGGCTGCGGACGGGGCCGGGGCCGGGGCCGGGTGGCCGTACGGCGCGCCGGGGACCGGGGGCGCGGGGGAGGCCGTCGACGTGCGGCTCGTGCCGTACCACTCCTGGGCCAACCGCGGCCCGAGCACCATGCGGGTCTGGCTGCCCACCGCCTGACCCGCCCCGGACCGGACGCCGTCCCGCACGCTGCCGACGCGCGGGGCGGCGTCCTTGCGCGCCCCGGGCGCCCGCGCCGGCGGCGAGGGGCGGGCGCCCCGGGCGCCCGCGTCGGCGGCGAGGTCGAGGGTTTCGCGCGACACGCCGCGCCGACACGCCGGAGCGATCGTCGAACCCTCGACCTCGCGGGTCAGGCGCCCCGCCGGCCGCCGGGCGTCCGCGCCCGCGCCGGCGGCCGGGCCGGAGCGCATGCGCGGCCCGAGACGCCGAGTGGAGAGTTCCGCACGGACACGCCGGGCGTGTCGGGCAGAACTCTCCACTCACGGGGGCGGGCCGGGGCGTGCAGCCCCGGCCCGCGGGGGTCGCGCGGGGTCAGGCGCGGTCCGGCTCGCGCTCCGCCTCGCCCGCCGGGGCGCCCGGGGCGGGCTCGCTCGGGACCGTGCGGTGCGTCGGGTGCGGGTGGCTGCGCTCGAGCGAGGCGCCCTCCACGTCGACGTCCGGCAGGATCCGGTCGAGCCACTTCGGGATCCACCAGGCCCACGTCCCGGCCAGGTGCATGACGGCCGGGATCAGCAGCATCCGGACGACGAACGCGTCGAGCAGCACCCCGAACGCGAGGCCGAACCCGAGCGGCCGGATGATCGAGGACTCCGCGAAGATGAAGCCCGCGAACACCGAGGTCATGATGATCGCCGCCGCGGTGACCACGACCCGCCCGGCGTGCACGCCACGGCGCACCGCGACCCGCGGGTCGACCCCGTGGGCGTACGCCTCGCGCATGCCGGACACCAGGAAGAGCTGGTAGTCCATCGCGAGCCCGAACAGGATGCCGGTGACGATGATCGGCAGGAAGCTCAGCACGGGTGCGGGGTCGTGCACCCCGAACACCGACCCGAGCCAGCCCCACTGGTAGATCGCCACGACGCCGCCGAACGCCGCGAACAGCGACAGGACGAACCCGAGGGTGGCGGTCACCGGCACGAAGATCGACCGGAACACGATGATGAGGATGATCAGCGACAGCCCCACCACGATCGCCAGGTAGCCCGGCAGGACGTTCGCGAGCTTCTCGGAGACGTCGATCTGCGCGCTCGTGGTGCCGGCGACGCCGAGCCGCACGTCGCCGTCGAGCGGGGAGGAGTCGCGCAGGTCGCGCACGAGCTGCTCGGTGCTCTCGGAGTCCGGGCCCTCGGCGGGCACGACCTGGAACGCGAGGACGGTGCGGGCCTCGTTCGACCCGATGGGGGCGACGGCGACCACGTCGTCGTTCGCGGCGAGCGCCTGGCCGATGCGGACCTGCTCGCCGACCAGCTCGTCCTCGGACACCGCGGACGGCAGGTCCGTGACCACCAGCAGCGGGCCGTTGACGCCGGCGCCGAACTTCTCCGCGGTGATCGTGTACGCCTGGTACTGCGTGGAGTCCTCCGCCTCGGCGGCGCCGCCCGGCAGGCCGAGGCGCATCGACAGGGCGGGGATCGCGACGACGAGCAGCGCGACCAGCCCGACCACGAGGGTCAGCACCGCGCGGGACGTCCGCATCGGGGTGGACGGGACGGGCTCCGGCTCCTCGTGGCCGACCGTCGCGCGCTGCTTCTTGGGCAGCACCTTGAGGCCGATGCGGGACAGCAGCGCCGGGGTCAGCGTGATCGCCATGAGGATGGCGATGAGGATGCACAGCGCGCCGACGGTGCCCATGAGGCCGAGGAACGGGATGCCGGTGACGTTGAGGGCGAGCAGCGCGACGAGCACGGTGGCGCCGGCGAACACGACCGCGTTGCCCGCGGTGCCGTTGGCCAGGCCGATCGACTCCTCCATCTCGACGCCGTCGCGCAGCTGGCGGCGGTGCCGGTTGAGGATGAACAGCGAGTAGTCGATGCCGACCGCGAGGCCGAGCATGATGCCGAGCACCGGGGTGACGGACAGCATCTCGACGGCCCCGGACATGGCGAGCGCGGCGGTCGCGCCGATGCCGACGCCGACCAGGGCGGACAGGATCGGCAGCCCGGCGGCGACGACCGAGCCGAGCATGACCAGCAGGACGATGCCGGCGACGACGACGCCGACGACCTCGCCCGGGCCGAGCACGGACGGGACGGCCTGGGTCAGGTCGCTGGAGAACTCGACGTGCGCGCCGGCGAGGTCGGCGTCCGCGAGGGCGTCCTCGACGGCCTCCTTCGTCTCCGGGGCGACCTCGAACTGGCCGGCGTCGAACGCGATGGTGCCGACGGCGGCGGAGGCGTCCTCGGACACGAGGCGGATCTCGCTGGAGAGGTCGAGCAGGGCGGCGCCGTCCTCGAGCTGCTGGGTCTGGGCGTCGATCTGCGCCTGCCCGTCGGTGATCGTCTGCTGCTGCGCCTCGAGCTCCGCGCGGCCGGCGTCGAGCTGTGCCTGCTGCGCGTCGATCTGCGCCTGGCCGGCCTGGAGCTGCGGCTCGACGGCGGCGAGCACGCCGGCGGCCTCGGCCTGCGCGCGCTGGGCGTCGAGCTGGGCCTGCGCGGCGTCGATCTGCTGCTGCCCGGCGTCGACCTGCGCGGTCGCGGCGTCCAGCTGCTGCTGCCCGGCGTCGAGCTGGGCCTGGGCGTCGGCGATCTGGGTGCGCCCGGACTCGAGCTGCGCGGCCTGCTCGGTGAGCTGCGCGGTGGTGGCGAACGGGTCGGTGACGCCCTTGACGCCGTCGATCTCCGTCAGGTCGGCGAGCGCGGTGCTGATCGCGGCCTGCTGCTCGCTGGTGAACGCCTTGTCCCCGCCGGTGTGGAACACGACCGTGCCGGAGCCGCCGCTCGCCGCGGCGAACTCCTCCTGCAGGTGCTCGGTGACCTTCTCGGTCTCCGTGCCGGGGATGGTGACGGCGGACGTGAGGGTGCCGCCGAACGCGAAGTACGCGCCGACGGACAGGGCCAGCACGAGCGCCCAGGCCGTGACGACGGCCCAGGCGCGGCGGGCCGAGAAGCGCCCGATTCGGTAGAGGAGTCCTGCCATGGTCCCTGTTCTCTCGCTGCGGTGGGTGGGAGTGCGGGGCGTCAGTGCTCCGGCATGTACCCGGCTCGGACGCTGTGGATGAGCCGGTCGACGAGGGCGTCCCATGCCGCGCGGGCGTCGGGCGCGGCGGGGTCGGTGGTCTGGCACCAGTGCATGGCGATGACCGCCACGCCGTGCACCAGGGACGAGACGAGCAGCCGCACGTCCAGCGGCTCGGCCCGGGGGTAGCGGCGGACGAGCTCGGCGGACAGGTGGTCCGCGACCCGCGCGAACGCCTCCTGCGCGAGCATCATCGCGCGGGGGTCCTCGCCCTCCGCGAGCGGCCCGAGCGCCCCGGCCAGGTAGGTGATGGCGTCGGGGAGGTCCGCGCCGCGCAGGGTCTGCGCGAGCTCGTCGAACATCGCGGCGCGGCTGCCGTCGCCGACCGGGGTGCGGCTGGCGGCCTCCTGCACGTCGGCGATCACCTGCCCGAGCCGCTCGGTGCAGACGGTCAGCACGACGTCCTCGAGCGACCCGAAGTGGTTGAAGACGGTGCGGCGCGCGACGTCGGCCCGCTCGGCGAGCTCGTCGACGCCGAACGTCGGGGCGCCCCGCTCGACGAGCAGCGCGTCGGCCGCGTCGAGGATCGCGCGGCGGGAGCGGGCCTTGAGCACCGCGCGCCGGTCGGTCGTGGGTCCGTCGGTCACGCGGAGGACCGTAAGCACCTGGATGCACTCAGTGCAACCGTGCACGGGGTGCAACCGGGCGAGTGTGTCTCAGGTCACGAGGCCGGCGCGGTGCGCGAGTGCGGCCGCCTCGAGCCGCGTCCGGCAGCCGAGCTTGGCCAGGACCCGGCTGACGTGGGTCTTCGCCGTGGTCTCGGAGACGGTCAGCGCCTCGGCGACCTGCTGGTTCGACCGGCCCTCACCGAGGAGGACGAGCACCTCGCGCTCGCGGGCGGTGAGCAGGTCCAGCCCGGGGACGTCCGCGACGGCCGGGGCGGGGGCGGCCGGCGCGGTCACGCTCGCCAGCACCCGCCGGGTCACCTCCGGCGCCAGGATGCCGTCGCCCGCCGCGACCCGGCGCACCGCGTCCACGAGCTCCGCCGCCCCGACCGACTTGAGCAGGAACCCGACCGCCCCGGCCCGCAGCACCCCGAACAGGTACTCGTCCAGGTCGAACGTCGTCAGGGCGACGACCTGCGCCAGCCCCTCGCCGACGATCCGCCGCGTCGCCTCGATGCCGTCGGTCCCCGGCATCCGGATGTCCATCAGCACGACGTCCGGCCGCAGCGCCCGCGCGTTCGTCACGGCTGCGTCGCCGTCCGCGGCCTCCCCGACGACCGTGATGCCGTCCGCCTGCTCGAGCATGAGCCGCAGCCCGGCGCGGATCGCCCCGTGGTCGTCCGCCAGCAGCACCCGCACCGTCATCGCGCACCCTCCTGCTCCAGCGGCAGCACCGCGTGCACCCGCCAGCGGCCGTCCTGCGGGCCCGCGGCGAAGCGCCCGCCGAGCGACCGGGCGCGCTCGGCCATCGAGACCAGGCCGGTGGCGGAGCCGAGGGCCGGGGCGGGACCCGCCGCGCGCCGGTCCCCGGTCGGCAGGGCGCTCAGCACCTCGACCTCGACCCCGCCCTCGCCGGCCGCCACCCGCACGTCCACCCGTCCGCCGGCCGTCCCGTGGGCGGCGGCGTTGGTCAGCGCCTCGCGGGCGATCCGGTACGCGGCGTGGTCGACGACGGCGGGCAGCGCGGGGGCGTCGGCGGACACCCGCACGTCCAGCCCGTGCGCGCGGGCGGTCGCCACGAGGTCGTCCAGCCGGTCCAGCCCGGCCGCGGCGGTGGCGCCGGTCGCCTCCTCGGCCGCCCCGCGCAGCACGAGGATCATCGACCGCATCTCCGCGAGCGACGCCACGGACTCCGCCCGGACCGCCGTGAGCGCGGCGCGGTCCCGGCCGGCGTCGGGCGGGGCGGACAGGGCCGCCTCGGCGTGGATCGCGATGGCGGACAGCCGGCTCGCCACCACGTCGTGCAGGTCCCGCGCCATCGAGGCCCGCTCCTCCCGGACGGCGGCGGCCCGGTCCAGGTCCGCGATGCGTGCCGCGTCGGCGGCGTGCGCCCGCGTGAGGTCGGCCCGCTGGGCCTCCGACGTCGCGAGCTCCGTCCGGCTCCGCACGTCGGAGCCCCACCACAGCGGCGTCACCAGCACCGCGACGGCCTGGAGCGCCGCCGCCAGCCCGTCACGCAGGCCGCCGCCGAGCACCCACACCGTGACGGGTGCCGCGGCGGTCAGCGTGCCGACCACCGCGTGCAGCCCGCGCCGCCCGCGCGGCCGCAGGTGCACCTCCGCCGTGTACAGCGCGTCGACCAGGACCAGCAGCAGCCCGAGGCTGCCCCCGATCGCGAGCCCCGCCACGCAGGTGGTCGCCGCCACGAGCAGCACCACGACCGGGTGCCGCCGCTTGGCGGTCAGCGCGCCGCACGCCACGAGCAGCAGGCCCGCGTGCAGCCACCACGCGGCGGCGCCCGTCACCGGGGCGCCCGTCACCGACAGGCCCACGCCGTGCAGCAGCAGCCCGACCGCGAGGTAGGCGACCGCGACGCCGCGGTCGTCGAGGCGGGGGAGCCGGGGCAGCCGGGGCATGGTGCCCATCCCAGCACGCGGCGGCGACCGGCCGGGTCCTCCGAACGGACGACCGGGGCGCGCAGGATCGTACGGACGGCCGACGACCGGGGGTGCGCAGCCCGGCGACGCTGCCGGGCATGGACCTGCTCGAGACCATCCGCGCGAACCCCGTCGCCGCCCTCGTCCTCGCCTGCGAGGTGGCGTTCTGGGTGTTCCTCGCCGCCGCCGTCGTCACCCGGTACGCCTTCCGGATGCGGCGCACCTCCACCGTGCTGCTGCTCTGCGAGCCGCTGCTGGAGGTGATCCTGCTGGTGGCGACGGTCGGCGACCTGCTGCGTGGCTCCGAGGCGACCTGGACGCACGGCCTCGCGGCGCTCTACCTCGGCTTCACCGTCGCGTTCGGCAAGCGGACCGTGCGCGCCGTGGACGCCTGGGTCGCGCACCGGTTCTTCCACGGGCCCGAGCCGGTGCGGCCGCCGAAGCACGGGCCCGTGCGTCTGCGGTACGAGTGGGCGCTGTGGCTGCGGGCGCTGCTCGCGTGGGCCGTGGCGTGGGCGGTGCTCGGGGTGCTGCTGCTCGTCGCGCAGGGGTCGGGCGAGGCGGCGGCGCAGCAGCAGGAGGTGCTGCTCGGCTGGGGCGCGCGGGCGACCCTGGTGCTGGTCGGGTGGCTGGTGTTCGGGCCGGTGTGGGAGCTGTTCACCCCGCGCCGGGCGGGGGAGGACGCGCCGGCCGTGGGCGCCGGGCCCGCGCGGTCAGACGGGCGCTGACGCGACGGGCGGGCCGACCCGCCGCCGCGTGACCCGGGTGCCCAGCAGCAGCGCCGCGGCGAGCACCGGCCACCCCCAGGGCACGGAGGTGTGCGGTACGTAGCCGGGCGGCGACCCGATGCTCGCCAGCGCCAGCTCGGCGCCGAACCGCTGGAGGAGCGGCTGCGCGACGGCCAGGACGACGCTCGTGGCGGCCGCGGCGGTGAGGTACGGGCCCGGCGCGACGAGGCGCCCCGACGCCCGCCGGTCGGTGTGCCGGGCGTGCAGGGCGAGCAGCGCGACGAACGCCGCTGTCAGCAGCAGGCCGCCCCACAGCCCGATCCGGGCCAGCGACGCCTCGGGACGGGTGAGGTCGAGGACCCACACGCGGGCGAGCGGCAGCGCCAGGTGCTCGACCTCGGTGTCCGGCAGGGGCGGGTACGCGGCGTCGGTCAGCGTGACCAGGGGCTGCGCGTCGCGCCGGGTGAGGCCGTTCACCGCGTAGACCAGGCCGATCACGGCGTACGCCGCGGCGGCCAGCCAGAGCAGCACCTCGCCGGTGCCCGTGCGTCGCATGGGCGCCACCGTAGCGACGCGGCGGGTGCCACGGGGCCCGTTCAGCGGGGCAGCACGTCCGCCGCCACCGCCGTCCCGGTCCCGTCGACCCCGGTGCGCCGCAGCCCGTCCGCGCCCCACGTCCCGCTCAGCCCGCACGACGTCCAGGAGCCGTCCACCGCGACGCCGCCGAGGTTCGCGAGCAGGGTCGGCAGCCCGTGCCGGGCGGCGGTCCCCGCGAGGTGGGTGTCGACCCGCGGCTCCTCGCCCGTCGCGTACAGCGCGGACACCGCGTACAGGTCCGCACCGGCGGCCGCCGCGGCGGCGGCGTGCGGCGGGTTCGCGGCGTCGAAGCACACCGCCAGCGCGACCCGCCAGCCGTCGACGTCCACGGTCGTCACCGCGTCCCCGGGCGCGAAGTGCTCCACCTCGCGGCCGTGCAGGTGCACCTTGGCGGCGACGGTGCACGAGCCGTCCGGCCCGAGCACCAGGGACGCGAGCCGCGGCGTGCCGTCCGCGTCGCGCCACGGCCCGCCGACGACCAGCGTCGCGCCGGCGTCCCGGGCGAGGTCGCGCAACGGGTCCAGCCGGGGGTCGGCGGCCGAGGTCCACACGGCGGGGTCGTCGAGCTGGGCGAGGTCGTAGCCGACCAGCGACATCTCCGGCAGGACGACCAGCCGGGCGTCGGCGTCGAGGGCCGGGGGGACGGCGGCGGCCGTGGCGGCCACGTTCGCGGCGACGTCCCGGGGGACGGGCGTGTACTGGACGGCGGCGACGGGCAGCGGGTGCAGGCTCACGGACCGCCACCGTAGCGCGACCGGCTCACGGCTCGACCGCGAACCGCCCCTGCGCCCCGCGCTCCGCGTCGCCCATGATGTGCGACACGAACGGGTACGTCCCCGCCTCCGGGAACGTCAGCTCGACGAACCCGCCCTCGGCCGGCTGCAGGGCCAGCGTCTGCGCCCCGCCCGTGCCGGTCGACCCGCCGTCCCGCAGCACCCAGTCGCCCTCCCGGTACAGGGTGTCGAACTGGCCGCCGACCACGTGGAACGACGACGGCAGGTTCGGCCCGGCGTCCAGCACCCAGACGCGCACCCGCTCGCCGACCCGGGCGGCGAGCGGCCGGTCGCGGTACTGGAACGCGTAGCCGTTGAACGTCACGGCGTCCGGCTGCTGCGCGGTCAGCTTCGCCTCGTCCGCCGTGCCGCCCTGCGCGCCCAGGTAGAGCTCGGACTGGACGACGACGTACTCGCGGTCCACCTCCGGCAGCCCGGGCGGGTCGATGACGACGGCGCCGAACATCCCGTTCGCGATGTGCAGGCTCATCGGCATCGTCGAGCAGTGGTACATCCAGATGCCCGACCGCTCGGCCGTGAACGTGTAGGTCAGCGTCTCGCCGGGGGCGATGGTGCGCATGACGTCGTCCGGGGCGAGCGCGCCGGCGTGGAAGTCGATCGAGTGCCCGAGGGTGCCGTCGTTGACCAGCGTGATGACGAAGGTGTCGCCGACCCGGCCGTGCAGCACCGGCCCGGGCGCGGTGCCGCCGAACGTCCACGCCGTGCGGGTGATCCCCGGGGCGACCTCCTGCTCGGTCTCGGTGACCTCCAGGGTGACGTGGTGCGTGGTGCCGTCGCCGACCGGGGGCAGCGCGGCGTCCCGGGCCTCGAAGGCGTCGTCGGGCTCGGCCAGGGGGTCGAGGACGGGCGACGGGCCGGTGGCGTCGTCGGTCATGTGGTGCTCGTGCCCGCCGGTTGCCCCGTCGGTCGCGGCGGCGTCGTCCGGTGCCGCCTGCGCGGTCGTCCCGCCGGTGACGACGACGTCGAGCGTCATCCCCATCAGCCGGTGGCCCGCGACGGAGCACCAGCCCTCGAGGTCCGCCCCCACGACGCCGACGTCCACGGTCGCGGTGGCGCCCGGCGCGAGCCGGCCGCTGGTCGCGCCGCCGTCCAGCACCAGGTCGTGCACCGCGACGTCGGTGTTGGTGACCTCGATGACGAGCCGGTCGCCGGCGGGCACCTCGATGCGGTCGGGGACGAACCGCATGTCCTGCGCCTCGACCTCGACCGTCGTGGTGCGGCCGGTGGCGGCGGCCGCCGTCCCTGATCCCGCGACCGCGCCGGTCAGGCCCGCGGCGTCGGGGTCGGCGGCGACGCCGAGCGCGACGACGAGCAGCAGCGCTCCGACGCCGGCCGTCGCGGCGCCGTGCCGCCGGGCGCGGACCACGCCGGGGTGGTCGGAGCCGGGCGCGGGCTCCGGCGCGGCCGCGGGGTCGCGGCGGCTGACCCGCACGGCCCGCACGGCGAGCACGAGGAACCACACGGCCACGGCGAGCCCGAGCATCGACGTCACGACGCGGACCACGCTGGGCGTCGCGGTGACGAACAGCAGCAGCGCCCCGTTGAGCAGCACGCAGCGCAGGATCCCGGCGCGGTCGAGCTCCGCGGCGGTGCGCTTCGCGACGGCGGGCCCGCCGCCGAGCACGACCGGCAGCAGCGCCGACAGCGCGCCGCCGAGCACCTGCGCGGCGAAGCCGACGACGAACGCGGGGACCAGACCGGTCAGCCGGGGGACGGCCGCGGCCCAGGAGCCCGCCGTCACCACGACGACGGCGAACGCCACCGTGGCCCCGGCCCACCACGCGACCGCGGCGGCGAGGCTCCACGCCCCGAACGTCCGCGGGGTGGCGACCCGGGCCTGGGCGACCAGCACGCGAGCCACGAGGGCGGTCCCGACCAGGGCGACGGCCGCGCCCACGGCGACGAGCCACCGCAGGTCGAGCGCCGCGGCGAGGGCGATCAGCACCGGGCCCGCGGTGAGCGGCCCCAGCGACCGGCGGGCGTCCCGCTCGGCGGGGGCGTCGATCCGGGTGTGCAGGACGGTCGGCCACAGCACGGCCAGCGTCCCGGCGACGGTGACGGCCACCCAGCCGAGCAGCGTCAGCGCCACGTGCGCGACGTACCAGCGCGCGTACTCCTGCGGGCCGGGCTCCAGGCGGGCCATGACGACGCCGCACACCACGCCGGGCACCAGCAGCAGCGCGGCCACGACGTAGGACCGCGCGAGGTACGCGAACCGGGCGGGCAGGGCGCCCCGGCGCTGCCGGACGATGCCGACGGCCTGGGACATCGCGGCGCCCGCGACGGCCGCGCCGCCCGCGACGACCAGGGGCGTGCTCGGCATCGCGATGCCGCCGACCACCAGCAGCGTCCCGGCGGTGTGCACCGCGAGGCGCAGCGTCAGGGCGCGGGGCGGGGCGGGGCGGCGGATCAGGGTGTCCGCGAAGTGCTGGCTCCAGATGAGGATCGCGGTGCTCACGCCGCCGAGCAGCAGCAGGTGCACCATGAGCCAGCCCGACTCGGGGACGAACCGGTGCAGCGCGGCGACGACGGCCGCCGCGGCCAGCCACGCGAGCACGAGCAGGTTCGCGCGCAGGTGCCGGTCGGCGCGCCTCACCGCGCACCCCCGCCCAGGGTCATGACGGGCCCCGCCCCCGCAGGGTGGACGGTTCGAGCGGACTCGCCGGCGGCGTGTCGGTCCGAACCGTCCACTTCGTGGGGGGCATCGGGGGCCGCGGGGGCATCGGGGGTCGGCGGGGTGCGGGTGGTGCGGGGGCGGCGTGGGCCGGCGATCGCGGAGCCCGCGGCCAGCACGACGAACAGCAGCAGCGCGACGATGTTCCCCACGCCCCCGACCTGCACGGCCAGGTCCACCCCGCGGGCGTCCCCGACGAGCACCCGCAGCAGCAGCGTCGCGTGCAGCAGCGCCAGCGGGACGTACATCACCGGGCGGTAGGGCAGGGGCCGGCGGATCACGGCCGGGAGGATGACCGGCGCGTGCGCCATGATCATCGACAGCACGAAGCCGAGGAACACCGCGTGCAGCACGGCGTCGTAGCCGCGCCCGGACAGCACCGGCCCGGACACCAGCCACACCGCGCCGGCCACGGCCAGCCACGCGTAGCCGCCGAGCATCGCGCACGCCATGAACCGCGGCAGCCCGGTGCCGCGCACGGTGCGCCGGGCGACGTCGTGCCGGGCGAGGACGGCCACCAGCGCGAGCAGCACGGCCCCGAGCGCGGTCCACCCGGCGTCGGGCCACAGCAGCGCGACCGTGCCCGCCGCGGCCCAGGCGAGGGCGAGCACCCCGACGGCGTCCTCGACGCGCGGGGACGGGTTCCCGACCCGGAGCAGCTCGAGACGCTCGCCCGCGACGGTGAGCACGAGGAACCCGGCCAGCGTCGGGATCAGGTGCGGGACCGGCACGCCGGCCAGCCAGAGCAGCGCCGACGCGAGGCCGAGCAGCGCGCCCATCGCCTGCACGGCCACCGCGACCGCCGGCTGCCGCCGCCACACCACCCCGTACACGCCGAGCAGCACGGCGGTGCCGCCGACGAACGCCACCTGCCCGGCCCACAGGGGCAGCGGGCTGAGCAGCGCGAGACCGCCGAGGCCGAGCAGCGCGGGCGCCGCGAGCAGCGCCGGTCGCCGGACGGCCACCGCGCGCTCGAGCGCGACGAGCGTGCCGACGAAGCCGAGCACCATGAGCGGCCCGTGCACGTCGGACCAGCGGTCGCTCGCGACGGGGGCGCCGAGCCCGAGGCGCAGCAGGGCCGCGTCCAGACCGGCCAGCAGCGCGAGGCCGCCGGGGACCAGGAGGACGACGTGACGTGGGACAGGGGTCCCGGGGTTTTCCACGGGCTAACGGTATTTAATCGGCAGGGTGCGGCGGCAGGGACCTCGGTCCCGGCCGCCCGCCGCCCAGCGCTCGACGACCCGCGACCCCGGGAGGAGGCCGGCATGACCCCGAGCGACGTCCCGCCGCCCCCTGCCGCCCCGCGCCGCCCCGCGACCGCCCGCTCCGGCCCCGCCAGCAGCCGGCTCGACCTGCTGCACCTGCTCCGCGAGGACGGGACGGCGACGGTCGCGGCGCTCGCGGACCGCACCGGCCTGCACGAGAACACCGTCCGCACCCACCTGGACCGCCTGGTCGAGGCCGGCGCGGCGCTGCGCGAGCCCGAGGTCCGCACGGTCCGCGGCCGGCCCCGCATGGTCTACCGGGCCGTCGTGGACCCCGACGGCACCGCGGCCGACCCGGGGCCGGCGCGGCGGCTGGACGAGGCCGCGGCCCGGTCCGGCCTGACCCGGCTGCTGCTCGACGCGTACGGCGCGGCCGAGCCCGACGTCGCCGGGGCCGCCGTCGCCGCGGGGGAGCGGATGCTCGCGACCTTGCCGGGTGCGCCGGAGCCCGCCGCTGCCCCGCGCGGCCAGGACGCGCAGCGCCGGGCGCTCGACGGGCACCTCGACCGCCTCGGCTTCGATCCCGTGCCGGACGCCGACGGCGCGACGGTCCGGCTGTGGCGCTGCCCGTTCCTCGACCTCGCCCGCGCCCGCCCTGAGGTGGTGTGCGGCGTGCACCTGGGCCTCGCGCGCGCGGTGCTCGACCGGGTCGGCGGCCCCGTCCGCGCGGACCGGCTCGTGCCGTTCGCCGGCCCGCACCACTGCGACCTGCACCTGTCCGCGGCGACCTGACCGCGGCGCCCGACCCCCGCGCCGTCCGGTGCGGGTCCCCCCGAAGGAGAACCCCATGACCGAGCCCGTGCAGATCCTCCCGCAGGCCCCCGAGCCCGCCGGCCACACCTGCGGCTGCGGCGGCCACGACGACGCGGACCCGGTGCTGGACGTCCGCGCGATCCCGCACGCCATCCGGCACGCCACGGTGTTCGGCGCGTTCGAGGCCATCCCGGCCGGCGGCTCGCTGGTGATCGTGGCGCCGCACCTGCCGGCGCCCCTGCTGGCCCAGCTCGCCGACCGTGCCCCGATCGACACCGAGGTCCTGGTCGACGGCCCCGACGCCTGGCACGTCCGCATCACCCGCCGCGCGTCCTGACGCGCCCGCCCCCTGCCCCCGACCCCCCGACCCTCCCGCCGAGTGGAAGGTTCGAGCGGACTCGCCGACGGCGTGTTCGTCCGAACCTTCCACTCCGCGGGGGTGGGGTGGGGTGGGGGGTGGGGATGGGGCCCGGTCAGCCGGCGAAGATGCGGCGGAGGGTGGCCGCCGGGAGCTTGGGCTTGCGGTCGGCCGTGCAGAGGCCGTTGGTCTCCAGGCCCGTGTCGGTGAGCTGGGTGTAGCAGTAGCCGCTCAGGGCCGTCGACGCCCGGACCGCGCCCAGGAGGTCCGTGAGGCGGGCCTCGAGATCCTCCGGGGTGCGGGCCTCCGAGTAGCCCCAGGAGCCCTCGGGGGCGCCGGGGGCGAAGGACACCCCGCCGAATTCGGACAGCAGCACCGGGATCGTCCCCGGCTCCGGCGCCGGCCCGCCGACCCACATCCGCCGCCCGGCCGGCCCGACGCCGTCGAGCGTGCGGGCGACCGCCGCCGCGTCCCCGTACCGCTCGCGCAGCACCGCGCCGGTGTCGGCGTAGTCGTGCACGGTGAGCAGGTCGGACGCGGTGTGCTCCCAGCCGTCGTTCGAGATGACGGGCCGGGTGGGGTCGAGCGCCCGGGTCAGGTCGGTGAGCGCCCGGCTGTACGCCTGCTGCGCGGGGTCGTGCGCGATGTGCTGCACGCCCCAGGACTCGTTGAACGGCACCCACGCGATGACGCTCGGGTGCGAGACGTCCCGGCGGACCACGTCGAGCCAGTCGCGGGTGAGCTGGGCGACCGCCTCGTCCGAGAACCGGTACGCCCCGGCGGTCTCGGACCACACGGCGAGGCCCAGCACGTCGCACCAGTACAGGTACCGCGGGTCCTCGACCTTCTGGTGGATCCGCACGGTGTTGAAGCCGAGGTCGAGCGCGAGCTGCACCTCGTCCCGGAGCGCCTCGGGGCTGGGCGGCGTGAGGTGCGAGTCCGGCCAGTAGCCCTGCTCCAGCACCGCGCGCACCGCGAACGGCCGGTCGTTGAGCAGCAGGGTGTCGCCCTCGACGGCCACGGAGCGCAGGCCGCAGTAGGAGTCCACCCGGTCGAGCGCGGCCCCGCCGGCGTCGACGAGGGTCACCTCGGCGTCCAGCAGCACGGGGGAGTCCGGCGACCACAGCAGCCGCTCGTAGGCCTGGCCGTTGTGCTGGGCCGGCAGCGGGACGACGACGTCGGCGACCGACCCGGTGACCGGCACCTCGGCCGCGCCGAGCTCCGCGCCGCCGTGCGTCAGCCGCACCCGCACCCGCACGCCGGCCGGGGCCGCCGCCCGCAGCCGGACCTGCACCGCCATCCGGGCGCCGGGCACGTCGGCCCGCCAGGCGAGGGAGTCCACGGCGACGGCGGGCACCTGCTCCAGCCAGACGGTGCGCCAGATGCCCGAGGTGCGGTGGTACCAGATGGCGTGCTGCTCGGGCTGCCAGTCCTGCTTGCCGCGCGGCTGCTCGACGTCGGTGCGGTCGTCGGTCGCGCGGACCACCACGACGTGCCCGTCGGCGGGCAGGGCGGGGTCGAGCAGGTCGGTGACGTCCACCGCGAACGGGGTCTGGCCGCCCTCGTGCCGCGCGGCGTGCTGGCCGTCCACCCACACGTCCGACTCGTGGTCGACCGCGCCGAGGTGCAGCAGCAGCCGGTCGCCGCCGAGGCCGTCCGGCAGCGTCAGCCCGCGCCGGTACCAGAGCGCCGCGTGGTCGCCGTGGTCGGCGACGCCCGAGGCCACCGACTCCGGCGGGAACGGGACGAGGACCTCGCGGTCGAACCGCGCCGCGGCGTCCGGGGCGTGCCACCGCTCGCGCAGCCCGGCGTCGGCGTCGTCGAACGCGAACGCCCAGGTGCCGTCGAGCGACCACCAGCGGTCGGGGCGGACGAGCTGCGGTCGGGGGTGCGCCCCGCGGGGTGCTGACGTCGTCGTCATGGCGGTCCTTCGTGTCGCGGTCGTTCGGTCGGTTCGCCCGGGGACGCGCCCGGGCCCGTCCCCATGTTGCCACGTTGCAAAGCCCGTCGTCACGCCGGGCCGGTCGACTCCCGGAGCACGAGCTCGTGCGGGACCGTCACGTCCTGCGCCGGCCCGACGCCGTCGGCCCGCCGCTCCACGCGCGCCACGAGGCGCCCGACGGCCACCCGCGCGATGGCGTCCCGGTCGGGCCGGACGCTGCTCAGCGAGGGCGTCGTGTACCGGACCTCCTCGACGTCGTCGAACCCCATGACCGCCACGTCCCCGGGCACCCGCACCCCGCGGGTCAGGCAGGCCCGGAGCGCCCCGATCGCCAGCATGTCGTTGAAGCAGAACACCGCGTCCGGCCGCAGGTCGCCGTCGAGCATCGCGGACATCGCGGCGAAGCCCGACGCCCGGTCGTAGGCCTCGACGTACCGCAGCAGGTGCGGGTGCGCGGGCAGCCCGGCCTCGGCCAGCGCGAGCATGAAGCCCTCGGCGCGCTGCCGCCCGGTGTGCGCCTCGGTCTGCAGGCCGATCGCCGCGATCCGCCGCCGCCCGGTCCCGATCAGGTGCTCCGCCGCCGCCCGCGCCGCGGCGACGTTGTCGATGTGCACGTGGTCGAACGCCGTGTCGACGGTCCGCTCGCCGAGCAGCACGACGGGCCGGGTCGCGTCGGCGTCGAGCAGGTCCCGGGCGGTCAGGGCCAGCGGGCTCAGCACGAGGCCGTCGAACATCGCGCCGCGCGGGCCCTGCAGCAGCAGCTCGCGCTCCCGGTCCGGGTCGCCGTCGGTCTGGTCGACCACGACGGTGAAGCCGGCGCCGGTGGCCTCGCGCACCACGGCGCGGGCGAGCTCGGCGAAGTACGGCTGGTCGAGCGCGGGCACGACCAGGCCGAGGAGCCCGGTCCGGCCGGTCCGCAGCGAGCGGGCGGCGGCGTTGGCCCGGTAGCCGAGCGCGTCGATCACCGCCTGCACCTGCTCGCGCGTCCGCGGCGCGACGTGCTCGTACCCGTTCACCACGTTGGACACCGTCCGCGGCGACACGCCCGCGACCCGGGCCACCTCCTGCAGCGTCACCGCACCCCTGCGCGTCATGCCGCGAAGACTAGCCGGTTTGCCACGTGGCAAAGGTGCGCGCTAGGTTTTGCCACGTTGCAATGCCGTGGCAAGCGGAGCCACGGCGGCTCGGGACCGCGAGGAGGCGGACATGCCGGACATGCACCGACGACGGACCACCAGGCGGGGGATCGCGCTGGCCGCGGGGCTCGCCCTGACGCTGGCGGCCTGCGCCGGCCAGGGCTCGGCCGGGGACGACGAGGGCTCCACCGGGGGCGACGGCCCCACGAAGCTCGTGCTCTGGCACGGCATGACCGGCCCGGACGGGCCGGCCGTGCAGCAGATCATCGACGACTTCAACGCCTCGCAGGACGAGGTCGTCGTCGAGCCGAACGTCATGCCCTGGGACGTGCTGTACCAGAAGGTGCTCACCTCGCTGTCGTCCGACGACGGCCCCCAGGTGGTCGCCATGAGCGCGTCGAACGTGCCGCAGTACGCGTCCAAGGGCGCGCTCGCGCCGCTCGACGACTTCTACGCCGACACCTACATGGACACGTCGGTGCTGCCGGACGCGGCCACGGACGCGGCGATCTTCGACGGGACGAACTACGGCGTCCCGCTGAACATCGCGCCGATGATGCTCTACTGGAACAAGGACCTGTTCAGCGCCGCGGGCCTCGACCCCGAGCAGCCGCCGGCCACCTGGGACGAGTTCGCGTCCATGGCCGAGAAGCTCACGGTCGACGAGAACGGCGACGGCAAGCCCGAGCAGTACGCCGCGGCGTTCGCCGACCACACGACGGTGCCGATCTGGCAGATGCTGCTCTGGGGGACCGGCGGCGGGGTGGTCTCGGACGACGCGACCACCGCGATCGTGAACTCCCCGGAGAGCCTCGAGGCGCTGGAGTTCTGGGTCGAGCAGGTCCGCGACAAGCAGGCGTCGCCGATCGGCCTGTCCGGCGCGGACGCCGACAAGCTGTTCCAGACCGGCAAGGCCGCGATGGAGATCGTCGGCCCGTGGATGACCACCGGCTTCGACGAGGCGGGCCTGAACTACGGCCTCGCCGCACCGCCCGCCGGCCCCGACGCGCAGGTCACGCTGGGCGACGTGGTGACGTTCACGGTGAACGCCAAGGCTGACGCGGCGCAGCAGGACGCCGCCAAGACGTTCTTCGCCTACTGGAACTCCGTGGAGTCCCAGCAGACCTGGGCCGACGGCTCCGGCTTCCCGCCCACGCGCACCGACATCCCGGCCGAGGACCTGCAGAACCCGTACTCCGCGGTGTTCGGCGACCCGGAGCTGCTCGGCAGCGCCAAGGTCTACCTCGCGGGCGTGCCGAACTCGGGCACCATCACGGACTCGATCTTCTACCCGGCGCTGCAGCGCGTGCTCAACGGCGACGGCGACCTGACCGAGGTGTTCACGCAGGCGAACGCGGACATCCAGGCCGCGATCGACAAGGGCTGACGTCATGGCCGCAGCCGCACCCCCGGTGCGTCGTCCCCCCGCCCGCGCCGTGACCCGGCGCGGGCGGGGGGCCCGCCGCCGCGAGCGGACGGCCTGGCTGTTCCTCGCGCCCAGCCTGCTGACCATCGCGGTGTTCATGCTCTGGCCGATGATCCAGTCGGCCTACCTGTCCTTCATGGACTACAACCGCATCCAGCCCGCGCAGTGGGTCGGCCTGGACAACTACCGCGAGCTGCTGACGGACCCGGCCGTGCACAACGCGCTGGGCAACACGCTCGTCTACGCGGTGGTGGTCACGCCCCTGACCGTCGGCCTGGCGCTCGCGCTGGCGCTGCTGCTCAACCGGGCGATCTTCGCCCGGGGGCTCATCCGGACCGCGGTCTTCCTGCCGTTCATCGTCTCGCTGGCGATCGTCGCGATCGCGTGGGCGTTCCTGCTCGACCCGAACATCGGCCTGATCTCGCACTGGCTGGACGGGCTCGGCATCGTGTCCACGCAGGGCTGGCTGTCCGACCCGGAGCTCGCGATGCCGGCCGTCATGGTCGTCGGCATCTGGAAGACCGTCGGGTTCTACATGGTCATGTACCTGGCCGGTCTCCAGTCGATCCCGACCGAGCTCTACGAGGCGGCCTCGCTCGACGGCGCCGGCCCGTGGACCCGCTTCCGGAACGTGACCTGGCCGCTGCTGTCCAACCAGACGATGCTCATCTCGATCATGGCGGCCATCGCGACCCTGCAGGCCTTCGACCAGATCTACGTGATGACGCACGGCGGCCCCTACTTCCAGACGGAGACGCTCGTCATGCTCGTGTACCGCGTCGGCTTCGAGGAGCTGCGCCTCGGCTACGGCTCCGCGATCTCGTGGGTGCTGCTGCTCGGGGTCTTCATCCTCTCGATGCTC
The DNA here is from genome assembly GCF_014201095.1 of Cellulomonas hominis. Taxonomy (NCBI): domain Bacteria; kingdom Bacillati; phylum Actinomycetota; class Actinomycetes; order Micrococcales; family Cellulomonadaceae; genus Cellulomonas; species Cellulomonas hominis. The sequence goes on from NZ_JACHDN010000001.1 coordinate 2,293,122, forward strand.
CAGTTCGGCTACTTCCGCAAGCGGGCGGTGACGTACTGATGGCCGGGGACACGCTGCTCGCGCCCGGCGCGGGCCGGCTCGCGGGCGAGGACGCCCCGCCGCCCGTGCGGCACGACGTGCGGCGGCTCGACCGGCTGTGGCGCTGGCTGACCGGCCTGTCCGGGCTGGTCATCGCCGCCGCGATGCTGCTGCCGATCGTGTGGATGGTGCTCACGGCGTTCAAGCCGGAGTCCGACATCGTCGCCTACCCGCCGACCCTCTGGCCGCGGGAGCTCACCCTCGAGCACTTCGGCGACATCTGGTCCCAGATCCCGTTCGCGAAGCTGTACGGCAACACCATCGTGTTCGCCGGGGCGGTCACCGTGTTCTCGCTGCTGTTCGACGCGATGGCCGCCTACGCGCTGGCCCGGCTGGACTTCCGCGGCAAGAACGTGGTGTTCGTGCTGGTGCTCGTGCTCCTGATGCTGCCGTACCAGGTCACCCTCATCCCGCTGTACGACACCCTCGCGGCGGTCGGCCTGGCCGGGACCCTGCCGGGCATGATCGTGCCCCGGCTGACCAACGCGTTCGGCATCTTCTTCCTGCGGCAGTTCTTCCTGTCGCTGCCGCGGGACCTGGAGGAGGCCGCCCGCATCGACGGGGCGTCCGAGGCCCGGATCTTCGTGCAGGTCATCGCGCCGCTCGCGAAGCCCGCGCTGCTGACGCTCGGCCTGTTCCACTTCCAGTACAACTGGAACGACCTGCTCTGGCCGCTGATCATGGCGGACAACCTGGAGTCCGCGACCCTGCCCGCCGGCCTGGCGATGTTCATGGGGCAGCACGTCGTGGAGTACGGCCTGCTCATGGCCGGGTCCGTGCTGGCGCTGCTGCCGGTCGTCGTCTTCTTCCTGCTCATCCAGCGGTCCTTCGTCGCGGGCATCGCGACGACCGGCATGAAGTGAGGTCTGCGTGACTGACACGTCCTGGCACACCGACGGGCGCCTGCACCACGGCGTCGGCATCGAGGACACGTTCATCCCCTCCGAGCGCGTGGGGCAGCGCAAGCTCGACGAGTACGAGCTGACGCAGCACTACCACCTGTGGCGCGAGGACCTGCGCCTCGCGGCGGAGTCCGGCGCCACGCTCATCCGCTGGGGCTCGCCCTGGTACCTGGTCGAGCCCGAGGAGGGCCGGTTCGACTTCCGCTGGCTCGACGAGGTGATGGCCGAGATGCAGCGGCTCGGGCTGCACTGCGTCCTCGACGTCATGCACTACGGCACGCCGCTGTGGCTGGCGAACGCGTTCCTCGACCCGCGGTACCCGGAGCTCGTCGCCCGGTACGCCGCTGCCGTCGCGCAGCGGTACCCCGGGGTCGTCGACGACGTCACCCCGCTGAACGAGCCGATGGTCAACGCGGTGTGGTGCGGGCGCGACGGCCGGTGGCCGCCGTACCTCACCGGCGAGGACGGCCTCGTGGCCGTGCTGATCCCGCTCGCGCGGGGCATGGTCGCCACCCAGCGGGCCGTCGCCGCCGTGCGGCCCGACGCGCGGTTCGTGCACGTGGACGCCGGGTTCCTCTGGGAGGGCCACGGGCCCGCCGGCATGTCCGTCGCCGAGGGGGAGGCGTGGCGGTTCCTCGCGCTCGACCTCGTCACCGGGCGGATCGGGCCGGAGCACGCGCTGCACGGGTACCTCGTGCGGCACGGCGCCCGGGAGGAGGACCTCGACGCCCTGCGCCGGGACGCGGTCGTGCCCGACGTCGTCGGGGTGAACTACTACCCGGAGTTCACCACCCAGGCGGTCACCGCCGACGGTGCGGAGTCGCCGGTCGAGGCCGGCACCGCCGGGCTGGTCGAGCTGCTCGGGGCGTACCACGAGCGGTACGGCCTGCCGCTGGCGATCACCGAGACCTCGCGGGCCACCCGGGACGTCGCGGCGAAGGCGCAGTGGGTGGACGACCTGCTCGACACCGTGGACAAGGTCCGCGCCGACGGGGTGCCGGTCACCGCGGTGTTCTGGTTCCCGCTGCTCGACCTCATGGACTGGTCGTACCGGGACGGCACCGCGCCCGCGGACGAGTACCTGATGCCGTTCGGGCTGGTGGACCTGGTCCGCGGCGCGGACAACGTCCTGGCGCGCGTCCCGAACGCGGCCTACGACCGCTGGCGCACCCGCATCGCGTCGGCGGGCTGACCGGGGGGCCACCACCCGACCCCACCCCCGCAGAGTGGAAGGTTCGAGCGGACTCGCCCACGGCGTGTCCGTCCGGACCTTCCACTCTGCGCGGGCGTCCGGCCCGGGGGTCAGGCCTGGGGGACCGCCCCCGCGGGGGTGGGGGCCTCGGCGGGGGTGCGGCGGGGCGGGGCGAAGAAGGCCACGACCACCGCGCCGACCACGGCCACCGCCGCCGGGAGCAGCAGGGACTGGCCCATCGCCGAGGCGAACCCGTGCTTGACCGCGTCCGGCAGCGCGCCGGCCGCCTCCGCCGCGCCGGTGGAGCCGGCCGCACCGGCGCCGAGCTCCGCGACGAGCCGGGCCTGGATCAGCGCGGCGATCGCCGCCGACCCCAGCACGGACCCGATCTGCCGCGTCGTGTTGAACACGCCCGAGCCCGCGCCGGCCTGCTGCCGCGGCAGGTTCCGGGTGGCGACCGAGGAGATCGGCGACCACAGGCACGCGCTCGCGACGCCGAGCAGGGCGCTCGGCAGCAGGAGCCGGGCCCACCGGTCGGGGTCCGGGGTCAGCCACAGCGCGAACCAGACCAGCGCGACGGCCTGGAGCAGCATGCCGGCCAGGGCGATGTTCCGCGGGTTGGTCGTGTCGACGCGGCGGCCGATCACGGGCGACAGCACGAGGGTCATCACCGCCATCGGCGCGAGCATGAGCGCGGACCGCGTCGGGGAGAAGCCGAGCACCAGCTGGTAGAAGAACACCAGCGGCAGGGACATCCCGGTCACGACGAAGCCGAGCGCGCTGATCGCCCCGTTCGCCAGCGCGAAGTTCCGGTCCCGGAACAGCCCGAGCGGCAGCAGCGGCTCGCCCCGCATCCGCGCCTGGTGCACCAGGAACAGGCCCAGCACGACGACGCCGGCGGCGATCAGCCCCCACACGGCCGGCCCCCAGTCGTAGGACTGCCCCTCCTGGATGCCGAACACCAGCAGGAACATGCCGACCGCGCTGAGCAGCACGCCCACCACGTCGAACGTGTGCGCGTGCGTCTCGAGCCGCGGCACCAGCCGCCAGGCCAGCACGAACGCCACGATCCCGACCGGGACGTTGACGAAGAAGATCCACTCCCAGCCCAGCCCGTCCACGAGCACGCCGCCGAGGATCGGGCCGACCAGCGTCGCCACGCCCGCGGTCGCGCCCCACAGGCTCATCGCCTTGCCCCGGGAGTCCGGCGGGAACAGCCGGGTGATGACGGCCATGGTCTGCGGCGTCATCAGCGCGGCGCCGAGGCCCTGGAACGCGCGCGCCGCGATCAGCGCGCCGATCGAGCCGGACAGCCCGCAGGCCGCCGACGCGAGCGTGAAGACCGTCAGGCCGGTCAGGTACACGGGCTTCGGGCCGAACCGGTCGCCGAGCCGGCCGGTGACCAGCAGCGGCGCGGCGTAGGTGAGCAGGTAGGCACTGGTCACCCAGATCACCGCGTCGATGTCCGTGTGCAGGCCGGCCATGACGGCGGGGTTCGCGACGGACACGATCGTGGTGTCGACCAGGATCATGAAGAAGCCCACGACCAGTGCCCAGAGGGCAGGCCAGGGCCGGACGGTGTCGGACATGCGGATTCCTCGTTCGGTGGGACGGGAGGGCGGCACGGCGGGGGCCGCGGCCGGAGTCACCAGGCGATGTCGCCGGACTCGATGCCCTCGATGAAGGTCGCGATCCAGCGCGACTCGGTCTCGTACACGGCGATCTGGTAGGTGAGGTCGACCCAGTAGCGGGCCGGGAGCTGCTTGGCGGTCACCCGGGTGACGCCGCCGCGCAGGGTCTCGAGCTCCTCGTCGAGCCGGCGACGCCGGTCGCGCAGCAGCTCGAGGACGGTCTCGCGGGGCAGGTGGTGCGCCTCGGACAGGGCGAGCGGGAGGCGGGGGAACTCGTTGACGGGGGCGGCGATCATCGCGGCGAGGGCCTCGGCGAGGGCGTCGCGACCTGCCGGGGTGATCGCGTAGGTGGTGCGCTCGGGCCGGTTGCCGGCGCGTTCCGTGCCGACGGCCTCGACCAGGCCGTCGCGGTGCAGCCGGTCGACCGTGTGGTAGAGCGACCCGGGGCGGACCTTGACGATCCGGTCGGTCGACCGCTGGAGCAGCACCTGGTGCAGCTCGTACGGGTGCATGGCGCGCTCCACGAGCAGCGCGAGAGTCGCGACTGCGAGGGGGGTGAGGGTGGTGGCCACGGGATGCTCCTTGTCGAATAGTCCGCGTGGACTATAGGCCCGCCGCGGGGCTACCGAAAAGGGGGCGAGCCCGTGATCGCGCTCACGGCGCGTCGAGGTCCGCCGTCGACCGCACCACGGCACCCGGCCGCATGACGAGCCCGCCGGCGGCGAGCGTCGCCTCCTCGTCGACCTCCTCGGCGGCGAACAGGCCGACCTCCCGGCCCTCGACCGTCCCGCGTGCCAGGCCGAGGACGATCGGGCCCTCGAGCGGGGCGTTCTCGGTGACGACGTCCTCGGCCCCGGCGGCGGTCAGGGCGGCCGCGAGCTCGGCGGTCACGTCCTGGGGCCGGGCGTCGACGTGCCAGCACCGGGTGCCCGGCCCGGGCTCGCCGGTGCACGGCTCCTCGACGTACCTCGGTGGCAGCGTCACGGCGGCCATCGCGTCGAGGACGCGCTCGCGCTGCTCCGGCCAGCGCTGCCGGTCGAGGTACTCCCGTCCGCGCTCGAGCCAGTACGGCCCCGCCCACACGGCGACGGCGACCGAGAGGAGCGCGAGGGGCAGGGCGACGAGGACGGCGGTGCGCAGGCGGCGGCTCACCCGCAGGTCATCGGCTCGCCCGCCCCAGGAGCTTGAGGGTCAGTCGCGTGCGAGAAGCTCCGCCACCAGCGCGGGGAGCGCCTGCTCGATCGGCTCGCGCACCACCCGGTCGGCCAGGCGGTCGTACGGGGTCGGCTCGGCGTTGACGACGACCACCTCCGCGCCCACCTCCGCCGCCAGACCCGCGAGGCTCGCCACGGGCTGCACGGTGAGCGTCGTGCCGACCGCGAGGAACACGTCGCCGTCCTGCGCCGCCCCGATCGCCCGGTCCAGCGCCCGCTCCGGCAGCCGCTCGCCGAAGTACACGACGTCCGGCTTCAGCACGCCCCCGCACGCCGCGCACCGCGGGTCCGGCTCGGCGTCCAGCCGGGCGAGGACGTCGGTGGTCGGCTGCCGGTCGCCGCACGTGACGCACGAGGTCGTCCGGAGCGTGCCGTGCAGCTCGACGACGTCGCCCGGGTCCGAGCCCGCCGCCTGGTGCAGCCCGTCGAAGTTCTGCGTCAGCAGGGCGTGGAGCCGGCCGGCGCGCCCGAGCTCCGCCAGCGCCGCGTGCCCCGCGGCCGGCCGCGCCGCCCACGCCGGGTGCTCGCGCCACATCCGCCACCCGCGGCGCCGCACGTCGGGGTCGCCGACGAACCGGCCGATCTCCAGCAGCTCGGCCTGCTCGGGGTGCCGGGTCCACGTGCCGTCCGGGCCGCGGAAGTCCGGGATGCCGGCGCCCGTCGAGATCCCGGCGCCGGTGAGCACCGTGACCCGCAGGCCCGGGGCGGGCATGTGCACGGCCGCTACCTCCCGCGCCGGCCGCGGGCGCCGCGACCCGGCTGCGTGCGGGACGTCCCGGGGCGGCCCGGCCGCGCGCCGCGCTGCCCGGTCCCCGCGGCCTTCCTCTGCCCGCGCGCCGGCGCCGGCTCGGCCGGTGCCTCCGCCCGGCCGCGGCCGCGCGACGAGTTCACCGTGCGGCCCCGGACGATCCCGATCAGCTCCTCGAGCAGCGGGTCCCCGTCCCGCGTCGCCAGCCACGCCAGGGCGGCCCGGGAGGTCGGCGCCCCGGTCAGCGGCCGGTACGTGAGGTCCCTGCGGTGGTGCAGCCGCGCGAGGGACTGCGGCACGACGAGCAGCCCGACCCCCGACGCGACGAGGGCCACGGCCTCCTCGGTGGTCGCCGGCGTCGGCAGCAGCGACGGCTCGCCCGGGGGATCCGCCCAGCCGAGCACGTCGTCCGCCGGCGTCAGCAGCGTCTCGTCGGTCAGGTCGGCCGGCGACACCTCGTCGAGCGCGGTCAGCAGGTGGTCCTTCGGGAGCACGACGACCGTCGTCTCCTCGTAGAGCGGGATCGCCGACAGCACGTCCCGGTCGACGGGGAGGCGCAGCAGCGCGGCGTCGGCCTCGTCGGCCACCAGGGCCTGGGTCGCGTCCGCGGCGGCGGCCTGGACGAGGTCCAGCGGGACGTCGGCGACCCGCTCGCGCCACGTCCGGACCCAGGACGCCGGGACGACGCCGGGCACCAGGAGCAGCCGGAACCGCGCGGCGGGTGCGGGGCCGGCGGCGGGCTCGGGGGCGGGGGGCTGCGGCATCGCGGTCAGCCTAGCCGCGGGGCGGGGCCGTCCCGCTCGCCGACATGGGCGTCCCCGGGGTGGTGCACCCTCCTGCCGCGACGTCCGCGGCCCGCGTCCGGCGCGACGGTCCGTATCCTGGTCCGGTGACCTCCGACTCCCCGGACCGCCCGGCCGCCCCGGCTCGCCGCTCCCGCCAGCCGCAGACGATGAAGCCCGCCACCGCGGCGGCGAAGCTCGGCGTGTACCTGCCGGCCACCCCGGAGGAGTTCCAGGCCGGCCCGGTGTCCCGCGAGGAGCTGGACGCCCTGCAGCGCACGCCCCCGCCGTGGCTGGTGGAGCTGCGCCGCACCGGGCCGCACCCGCGGTCGGTGGTGGCGGCGCGCTTGCGGATCTCGACGTCCGGCCTCGCGCGGGCGGGTCTGACCGATCCGCTCACCACCGAGGAGATCGACGCGATCATCGCGGAGAGCCCCGAGTGGCTGCACCGCGAGCGGGCCACGCAGGCCGAGGTGAAGCGCGAGGAGCAGCGGCTGCGGGAGCGGGACGCGGAGCGCGCCGCGAAGGGCGACCGCCGGGCCTGAGGCCCGGGGCCCCCCCAGGCCCCGTGCGCCAGCAGCTCGAGCCCGACGACCGCCACGCCCAGCGCGACCTCCGCCGCGAGCACCGCGAGCTTCTGCCACCGGGGGAGCGCGACCCGCCGGACGGCGAGCCACCCGACGACGCCGAGGCTCGCCACGAGCGCGATGGTCGACGCCCGGAGCGCGCCGGCGACCGGCCAGGCGCCGGACGCGGCGAGGCCGAGGAACACCATCGGCAGCGCCAGCACCCCCAGCGCCCCGGTGCAGACGCCGACCATGTGCCGCGCCTCGGCGCGCGTCGGCAGCGCGGCGTGGACGGCGAGGGGCGACACGACGTCGGCCAGCAGCACGGCGAGAAGCGTGCCGCCGACGGTGATGAGCAGCGTGGTCGCGGCGGTGCCGGCGCCGACCTCGTGCGTGCGCAGCGTGAGGACGACCGCCAGCGCGGCGAAGGTCACGTAGACCCGTTCCTTCAGGCGCTCGGCGCGGTCCTCCGGGTTCTCGCGGGTGTCGGGCTGCATCCGCCCAGGCTAGGAGCCGCCTCACCCGTTCGTGTCCGGGATGTCCCGCATGTCCGTGTGCCGCTTGTCTTCTGAGGTGCACCTAACTTAGGTTTGGCTCACCTTCACCCCAGGAGCTGCCCCGCCATGGATCGCCGCCGTCCGTCCGGCCCGGCCCCGCACCCCGCTCGGCCCCGCCGCACGGTCCCGGTGCTGGTCGCGGCCCTGCTCGCCACCCTGCTCGCCACCCTGCTCGCCGGCTGCGCCACCCCGGGCGGCAGCACCGGCGGGACCGCGGTGGCGGCGGCTGACCGGCCCGCGCTGAGCGCGGTGACGCCCGTGGACGACCCCCGGGCGTGGGAGGGCGAGCAGACCGCCGTCGCCGCCGCGACCCCGGTGCAGCCCGTCGCCGAGGACCCCGAGCCGGCGCTGCCCGTGACGGTCACGGACGCGCAGGGCACCGAGGTCACCGTCACCGACACCAGCCGGATCCTCGCGCTCGACCTCTACGGCTCGACCTCCCGGATCGTGTTCGAGCTCGGCCCCGGTGGCAGCGTCGTCGGCCGGGACTCGTCGTCCGACTTCCCCGAGATCGCCGACCTGCCGCTCGTCACCCAGAACGGCCACGACCTGAACGGCGAGGCGATCCTCGAGCTGGCGCCGACGCTGATCATCACCGACACGACGCTCGGGCCCTGGGACACCGTCCTGCAGATGCGCGACGCCGGCATCCCGGTGGTCGTCGTGGACGCGCACCGGGACCTCGGCACCGTCGGCGCGCTGATCGACGCGGTCGCGGCGGCGGTCGGGCTGCCCGACGCGGGTGCGGCGCTCGCGGAGCGCACCGCGGCGGAGATCGACGCCGTCACGGCCGAGATCGACCGGCTCGCGCCCGACGACCCGGCCGACCGCCTGCGGGTGGTGTTCCTGTACCTGCGGGGGCAGGCGGGCGTGTACTACCTGTTCGGCGAGGGCTCGGGGGCGGACGCGCTGATCGGCGCCCTCGGCGCGGTCGACGTGGCCGCGGAGATCGGCTGGCAGGGCATGCGGCCGATCACCGACGAGGGGCTCGTGGCCGCGCAGCCGGACCTGGTGCTCGTCATGACGAAGGGGCTCGAGTCCGTCGGCGGCGTGGACGCGCTGCTCGAGCAGCTCCCGGCGCTCGCGCAGACCCCGGCCGGCGAGCACCGGCGGGTCGTCGACATGGCCGACAGCCAGGTGCTGTCCTTCGGGCCGACGTCGGCGCAGACCCTCGACGCGCTGGCGCGGGCGTTCTACGCGCCGGACGCGTCGTGACCGCGCCGACCCGGACGGCCCCGGGCACCTCGCGCGCCGTCCCGCCCGCGCCCGGCGCCGCACCCGCGACGCTCCCGCGCGCCCGGCACCGCCGCGTCGTCCCGCTCGCGATCGGCCTCGTGCTCGCCCTGCTCGCCCTCGCCGTGGTCGCCGCCGGGACCGGGCAGCTGCGGGTGCCGCCGGCCGAGGTGCTCGGCTCGGTGCTGCACCGCCTCGGCATCGACGCCGGTCCGCTGCCCGCCCACCCGAACGGCGACGCCGCGCTGTGGACCATCCGGTTCCCGCGGGTGGCGATGGCGGTGCTCGCCGGTGCCGCGCTCGCGACCGCCGGGGCCGTCATGCAGGGCGTGTTCGGCAACCCGCTGGCCGACCCCGGCGTCGTCGGGGTGTCGTCGGGCGCCGCTCTCGCGGCGTGCACCGGCATCGTGCTCGGCTGGACCTTCCTCGGCCCGTTCACCTCGGCCGCGCTCGCGTTCGGCGGCGGGCTCGTCACGACGATGGCCGTCTACCTGCTGGCCCGGTCGGGCGGGCGGACCGAGGTCGTCACCCTGGTGCTCACCGGCGTGGCGGTCAACGCGGTCTGCGGCGCGGGGATCGCGTTCCTCACCTTCCTCGCCGACACCCAGGCGCGCGAGCAGATCGTGTTCTGGCAGCTCGGCAGCCTGAACGGCACGCGGTGGGCGTACGTGGGCGTCGTCGCGCCGCTCGTCGCCGTGGGCGTCGCGGTCGCGCTGGTGGTGGCGCGCCGGCTGGACCTGCTCTCGCTCGGGGAGCGCGCCGCGCGGCACGTCGGTGTGGACGTCGAGCGGCTGCGCGTGGTCAGCATCGTCGCGGTCGCCCTGCTGACCGCGGCGGCGGTGGCGTTCTGCGGGATCATCGCGTTCGTCGGGCTCGTCGTGCCGCACCTGGTCCGGATGGTCGTCGGGCCCGGGCACCGGGTGCTCGTCCCGCTGAGCGCGCTCGGCGGTGCCGTGCTGCTGCTGGCCGCCGACCTGGTGGCCCGCACGGCCGTCGCCTACGCGGACCTGCCGATCGGCATGCTCACCGCGCTGGTCGGCGGGCCGTTCTTCTTCTGGCTGATCCGCCGCACCCGCCGCCAGGCCGGGGGCTGGGCGTGAGCCGCCGCGGGCGCACCGGGGGTCCGGAGACCCTCGGGCACCCGGCGGCGACCGCGCCCGCGCCGGGGCCGGCGATCGCGCTGCGCGGGGCCGGCTACGACGTGGACGGGGTGACCCTGCTGGACGGCGTGGACCTCGACCTCGCCGCGGGCGAGCTGCTCGCGGTCGTCGGGCCGAACGGGGCCGGAAAGTCGACGCTGCTCGGCCTGCTCGCGGGCGACCTGCGCCCCACCCGCGGCACCGTCGCGTACGGCGGGGTGCCCGCCGCGGACCTCCCGGTGGCGGCGCTCGCCCGGCGCCGCGCGGTGCTGCTCCAGGAGCACCGGCTGAGCTTCCCCTTCTCCGTGGTCGACGTCGTGCGGATGGGCCGGGCGCCGTGGCGCGGGACCGACGCCGACGACGCCGACGACGCCGTGGTGGCCGGTGCCCTGGCCGCCGGCGACGTCCGGCACCTGGCCGACCGCCGGTTCCCCACGCTGTCCGGCGGGGAGAAGGCCCGCACCGCGTACGCCCGCGCCCGCGCCCAGGACACGCCCGTCCTGCTGCTCGACGAGCCCACGGCCGCCCTGGACCTCCGGCACCAGGAGATGGTGCTCGCCCAGGCGCGCCACCTCGCCCGCGCCGGGAACGCCGTCGTCGCCGTGCTGCACGACCTCAGCCTCGCCGCCGCCTACGCCGACCGCGTCCTGCTGCTCGGCGGCGGCCGGGTCCGCGCGGCGGGGACGCCCGCCGACGTGCTCCGCCCCGACCTGCTGGGCGAGGTGTACCGGCACCGCGTGGAGGTGCTCGTGCACCCGCGCACAGGCGACCTGATCGTCCTGCCCGACCGCACCACCCCGGAGGAAGCCCGATGACCCCGACCCGCCCCCTGCACCGGGTGCTCGCCGCCGGAGCGCTGGCGCTGGCCACCGGGCTCGCGCCCGCCGCGCCCGCCGCGGCCGCGACCGCCGGCCCGCAGGTCGTCGTGACCGGGGAGGGCGGCCAGGCCGTCGCCGCTCCGGACGCCGCCACCGTCGTCCAGCTCGCCGGCACCGGGTTCCAGCCGGTCGCCGGCGGCTTCGGCGGCATCTACGTGCTGTTCGGGTGGGTGGACGAGGCGGCGGGGGACGGCTGGCGGCCCAGCGCGGGCGGCGCGTCCGGCGTCCAGTACCGGTACGCCGTCGACGAGCAGAGCCAGGAGAACGCCGGCTACCAGCGGTTCGTCGCGTTCCCCGGGGGCAGCACGGCCGTGGAGGCGAACGGCGGCGAGGTCGCGGCGGACGGCACCTGGGCGACCGAGCTGACGATCCCGGGTGCCACGCTCACGGCGCTCGGCCCCGACGGGGGCACGGTCGAGGTGGACTGCCGGCAGGTCACCTGCGGCGTGATCACCATCGGCGCGCACGGGGTGGCGAACGCGAACAACGAGAGCTTCACGCCGGTGACCTTCGCGTCGGAGGCGGAGCCCGAGCCGGAGCCGGTGGCCGCGACCGACGAGCCGTCCGCCGCGCCGGCCGACGCCACCGCCACGCCCGTGGCCGCCCCCGCCGAGCCGGAGGACGCCGGGACGTCGGGGATGCCGGCGGTCTGGGTGGCGTTCACCGCCGTCGGCGTGCTCGCCGCGGGGACCACCGCGGTCGTCGCCGTGCGCCGGCAGCGCGCCGCGGAGGCGGGCGCGACCGACCAGCAGGACTGACAGGGGAGGACCGCGACCCACCCCGGGTCGCGGCCCGTCGGATGCCCGGGATGCCGGGACGGAGAGGGAGACGATGCACCGAGGTACGAGGAGCCGCGCCTGGCGCGCGGTCGCCGGCGCGCTGGTCGCGCTGGTCGTCGGGGCGGGCACGGCGCTCGCGGGAGGGGTGGCGGCCGTCGCGGACGACACCGCCGCGGCCGGGGGGCCCACCTGCGTGGGGGTCACCGGCGGCACGCTCGACTGGGGCGTGAAGGCGTCGTTCCGGTCGTACGTCGGCGGCCCGTTCGCCGGCGGGACCATCACCGCGACGGACGTCGCGGGCAGCGGCCCGTGGACCTGGTCCGGCGGGACAGGCACGGTCGGCGAGGACGGGCTCGCGACCGCCGCGTGGGACGCCGGCAGCGTCCACTTCCTCGCGCACGAGGGCGCGCTCGACCTCACGTTCTCGCGTCCCGAGATCCAGGTCACCGGCGCCACGACCGGCACGCTCACCACGACGGTGGCGACGGCCCCCGACTCCGCGCGCGTCGTCCTGGCGACCCTCGACCTCGCGGGCGGCACGTCCGGTGGCGACGCCTCGACGGTCGCGTGGTCCGGCGTCCCCGCGACGCTGACCGCCGAGGGCGCCACGGCGTTCGCGGGCTTCTACCCCGCGGGCACCGTGCTCGACCCGGTGACCTTCACGCTCCCCGCCGGCGCGGCGCTCGAGGGCTGCGGCTCGACCGACCCGGTCGACCCGGTCGACCCCGTGGACCCCGTGGACCCGGTGGACCCCGTGGACCCGGTGGACCCCGAGCCCGCCGCGACGCGGCTCTCGGTGTCCGCCACGGAGGGCCTCGACCCCGCGGGCGCGACGATCACCGTGACCGGCGAGAACTACGACACCTCGGCGATGGGCGCTTACCCGGGCACGACCACCCGTCCCGCGGGCGTCTACGTGCAGGTCGGCTGGCTCGCGGAGCAGTGGCGCCCGTCGCAGGGCGCCTCGAGCTCGGCCCGCACGAACGCGTACAACCAGTGGGTCCAGTCCGCGAACGAGGGCAACGGCTACCTGCGGTGGACCGAGAACGGTGACGGCACCGCCGACTTCACCTGGACCGTGACGATCGACAAGTCGAGCCTCGACGCGAAGGCGCTCCCGGGCGGCACCCTCGCGGTGTTCACCCTCGGCGCCGCGGGCGCCGTGCAGCCGGGCAACGAGCAGGCGGTCGCGATCGCGTTCGCGGCGACCGGCGGCGAGACCGGCGGCGGCGAGACCGGTGGCGGCGAGACCGGTGGCGGCGAGACCTCGCAGCCCGGGTGCGTGGCCGTCTCCGGCGCGACGTTCTCCTGGGGCGTGCGCGAGTCGTTCCGCACCTACATCACCAGCCCGGTCGCGCACGGCTCGGTGACGACCACCGGCGTGACCGGCACCGGCCCCTGGACCTGGTCCGCGGGCACGGGCGTGGTGGGCGCCGACGGCCTGGCGACCGCCGGGTGGGCCGGCGCCGTCCGGTTCACCGGCCACGACGGCGAGCTGGACCTCACGTTCGCCGACCCGCGCGTCGAGGTCACCGGCGCCACGACGGCCACGCTCAGCACGGTGGTCACCTCCCCGGCGGGCTCGTCGCGCGTCGCGCTGGCCACGCTCGACCTCGCGGGCGGCACGTCGACGTCGGACGGCTCCCGCATCGCCTGGTCCGCCGTGCCGGCCACGCTGACCGCCGCGGGCAGCACCGCGTTCGCGGGCTTCTACCCGGCGGGAGCCCCGCTCGACCCGGTGACGTTCACGCTGCCGCTGGGCGCGGCCGCGGAATGCGGCACGCCGACGACGCCGACCACCCCGACGCTCCCGGGCACCGGGGGCGGCACCGGCGGCGGCACGGACCCGGCCCCGGTGCGCGAGCTCCAGGGCACGTCGGGCTCCGGCTCGGTGGTCGCCGGCGGCGAGCTGACCCTCACGGCGAACGGCTTCGGCGCGCACGAGGGCGGCATCCGGCTGGAGCTGCACTCCGACCCGGTCCTGCTCGCGAGCAACCTGACCGCGGACGCGTCCGGGACGGTGGCGGTCACCTTCGCCATCCCGGCGGCCACCCCGGCCGGCGCGCACACCCTGGTGCTCATCGGGGCCGGTCAGACGCTGGAGTTCCCGATCACGGTGACCGCCGCGCAGCCCACGTGCGTCGCGCGCGCGGTGGACGGCGCCACGTTCACGTGGGGCGTGCGGGAGTCGTTCCGCACCTACGTGACCGGGCCGGTCGCGAACGGCTCGGTCTCCGCCTCCGGCGTCTCGGGCTCCGGCCCGTGGACCTGGTCCGGCGGCACCGGCCGGTTCAACGCCGCGTCCTCGCTCGGCGCGACCCGCTGGTCGGGCGGCGTGCACTTCACGGGGCACGCCGGCGCGCTCGACCTGACGTTCTCCGACCCGCAGGTCCGCGTGACGAGCGCGTCCTCGGCGACGCTCACCCTGACGGTCTCCGGCCCGTCGGGCTCGTCGCGCGTGGCGCTGGCGACGCTCGACCTGGGCGCGGGCACGTCGTCGTCGAACGCGTCCCGGGCCGCCTGGTCCGGCGTGCCGGCCACGCTGACGGCCGCGGGCGCCACCGTGTTCGAGGGCTTCTACCAGGCCGGCGCGGCGCTCGACCCGGTGTCGTTCACCCTCCCGCTGGGCGCGGAGGTCGCGTGCGACGCCGCGTCGGGCGACCTGGCGGCCACCGGCGTCGACCCGGCGGACGCGGCCGGGTTCGCCGCCGCGCTGCTGCTGTTCGGCGCGGTCCTGACGGTGGCGGTCCGCCGCCGCCGCCCGGTCCGGGACCTGGCCTGACCCGCGCGGGCGGCCGGTGACGGCCGCCCGCGCACGCGGGACCGCCGCGGGACGACCCCGCGGCGGTCCCGCACGGGCGTGTCGCGCCGGCGGTCCGCACGTGGCACCGTGTCCGGCGCGCCCCTTCCCCTCCCTCCTCGGCAAGGACGACCCCGCATGACCTCCCCCCGACCCTCCGGTCCCGCCCCCGCCGCCGGCCACCCCGGCGCGCGACCGGCGGCGCACCCCGGCGGGCGCCCGGGCGCGCACCCCGGAGCGCACCCCGGAGCCCATCCCGGGCGGCCCGGCTCCGGCCCCGCCCCCGAGCGCGCGCCCGGCGCCCCGGCCACGCCGCCCACGCCGCGCGCCGTCGTCCTCGTGCCCGCGGTCCTCACCTGGGTGGTCGCCGCGGCCACCACCGCCGCCTACCTGGCGCTCGGCGCCGTCCTGGACGCCGCGCGGGACGGGGCGGGCGTGCCGGGCGGGGCGGTCGCGGTGCTCGTCGGCGCGGTCGTCGTGCTGGCCGTCGCCGCGTTCACCGGCCCGCGGGTCAGCCTCGGCGCGGTCGGCCCGCGCGAGGCGGAGCGCCGCGACGTGCTGCTCGAGCAGGTCTTCCGGCTCGGAGTCGCGTTCCGCACGCAGGAGCGGTCCGGCCGGTTCGTGTCGACCGCCACCGACGGGGTCGAGCGCGCGGCGTCCTACGAGACCACCTTCCGGTTCCCGATCATCGCGTCGATGACCGTCCCGGTCGTCGCGCTCGTCGCGCTGGGCGCGGCCGTCGACTGGGTCGTCGCCGGCTGGCTCGCACTCGCGCTGCCCGCGATCCCGCTGCTGGTCGGCGGGTTCCAGCGCGCGTTCCGGGGCGTCTCGCTGCAGTACCGGATGACGTCCCGGCGGTTCGCCGCGCAGTTCCTCGACGCCATCCAGGGCCTGCCGACGTCCACGGCCTTCACCCGCGCCGCCGCGAAGGGGGCCGAGCTCGCGCGCTCGGCGGAGCAGCTGCGCCGGATGGTCATGCGCCTGCTCGCGCGCAACCAGCTGGTGCTGCTCGTCATCGACGCGTCGTTCTCGCTCGCGATGGTCACGGCCGCGGCCGGCCTGGCGATGCTGCGGCTGCGGGACGGAGCGATCACCCCGGGCCAGGCCGTCGCCGTGGTGCTGGTGTCGACCGTGCTGCTCGAGCCGCTCGACCGCGTCGGGCAGTTCTTCTACGTCGGCATGGGCGGGCGCGCCGCCGTCCGCGAGATCGAGGGCGTCCTGGACCAGCCGCCGGTCGCCGCCGACGCCCCCGGCGTGCGCGCCCCGGCCACCAGCACGCTCGCCGGCCCGCGGGGGACCGGGCAGGAGGCGCTGGCGCTCGACCACGTCTCGTTCGCGTACCCGGGCGGCCGCCCGGTCCTGGACGACGTCTCGTTCACGGTGCCGCGCGGCGGCCGGGTCGCGCTGATCGGGCCGTCCGGCTCGGGCAAGAGCACCGTCGCGGCGCTGCTCCAGGCGCACCTGCGGCCCGGCTCCGGCACGGTCCGGGTCGGTGGCCACGACGCCACCGAGGTCCCCGTGGCCTGGGTCCGGGCGCAGACCGCCGTCGTCGCGCAGTCGACCTACCTGTTCACCGGCACGCTGGCCGACAACCTGCGCCTCGCCGCGCCCGACGCGGACGACGACCTGCTCTGGCACGCCCTCGAGCAGGCCAACCTCGCCGACGACGTGCTGTCGTTCCCGGACCGGCTGGCCACCCGGGTCGGCGAGCGCGGCCTGTCGCTGTCGGGCGGGCAGGCGCAGCGGGTCGCCGTGGCCCGTGCGCTGCTCAAGGACGCCCCGGTCCTCCTGCTCGACGAGCCCACCAGCCAGGTCGACGCGGCCTCCGAGGCCGCGCTGGTCGAGGCGCTCGACCGCGCCGGCGACGGCCGCACCGTCGTGCTGGTCGCGCACCGGCTCAGCACCGTGCGCGGTGCCGACGAGGTCCTCGTCCTCGCGGAGGGCCGCATCGTCGAGCAGGGCCCGCCCGACCGGCTCGGCAGCATCGACTCCTACTACGCCCGCGCGCTCGACCTGTCCGGCCTCGCCGGCGCGCCGCTCGCCGCGCCGGAGGTGACCCGGTGACCGCCACGAGCCCCGCCCCGGCCCCCGCCCCGGCCCCCGCCCCGGCCCCCGCCCCGCCGCTCACCCGCGCCGCGATCTCCCGCCGCCTGGTCCGGTTCGGCCGCCCGGTGCTGCCGCCGCTCGCCGCGTCCCTGGTGTGCCGGGTGCTCGGGCAGGGCCTGGGCATCGCGCTGCTGGCCGTCGCCGCGTGGGGCGTCGCCCACGTCGCCGACGACCCGGCGGCCCCGGTCGCGCCGGTGGTCTGGACGCTCGTCGCGCTGTCGCTCGCCAAGGGCGTGCTCCGCTACCTGGAGCAGTTCACGGGTCACCTCGTCGCGTTCCGCGCGCTGGAGATGCTCCGCGTCGACTTCTACGACCGCCTCGCGCCGCAGTCCCCGGCCGGCGTCCTGTCCCAGCGCACCGGCGACCTGGTGAACCGGGCGACCAAGGACGTCGACCGGGTCGAGGTGTTCTTCGCGCACACCCTGGTCCCCGCCGTGGCGGCCGTGGTCGTCCCGGCCGGCGTGCTCGTCGTGCTGGCGGTCGGGTACGACCCGCTGCTCGCGCTGGTCCTGCTGCCGTTCCTCGTCCTGGTCGGCGCCGTCGTCCCCGCCTGGGGCCGGGAGCCGAGCGCCGCCGCCGCGACCGGCGTCCGCGCCGCGCGGGGCCGCCTCGCGCAGCTCGTCACCGAGTCGCTGCAGGGCATCCGCGAGGTGCTCGCCTCGGGTGCCGCCGACCGCCGCCGGGTCGCCGCCCGGGAAGTCGCCGGGGACGTCTCCGCGGGGCTCGGCACGCTCGCGGCCTGGACGGCGCGCCGGCGGGCGGCGAACTCCGTCCTGCTGGTCGCCGCCGTCGCGACGGTCGCCCTGGTCGCCGCCGGCCGGGTGTCCGCGGGCGCGCTGGACTGGCCGTCCTCCGCCGTCGCGGTCGTGCTCGCCCTCGCGGTGTTCACCCCCGTGCTGGCCGTCGAGGACGTCGCGCCCGACCTGGAGCAGGCGTTCGCGGCGGCCCGGCGCATCTGGCGGGTCACCGACGCCGCCCCGGCGACGACGTCGCCCGCGCACCCGGTCCCGCTGCCGGACGGCCCGCTCGACATCCGGTTCGAGGGCGTCGCCTTCGCCTACCCGGCGGCGGACGCCGACGACGCTGACGCGTCGGCCCCCGCCGCCCCGCCGCGCCGGGTGCTCGACGGCGTGGACCTCCACGTCCCCGCCGGCAGCACGACCGCCGTCGTCGGCTCGTCCGGCTCCGGCAAGTCGACCCTGGTCAACCTGCTGACCCGCGCGTGGGACCCGGACGCCGGCCGGGTGCTGCTCGGCGGCGTCGACGTCCGGGACGTCGACCTCGACGACCTGCGCCGGCACGTCGCCGTCGTCGGCCAAAGCACGTACCTGTTCAACGACACCCTGGCCGCGAACCTGCGCCTCGCCGCCCCGGACGCCACCGACGCCGAGCTCGAGGCCGCCTGCCGGCGCGCCGCCCTGCACGACGCGGTCGTCGCGATGCCGGACGGGTACGGCACGCGGGTCGGCGAGATGGGGGAGCGGCTGTCCGGCGGGCAGCGGCAGCGGGTCGCGATCGCGCGGGCGCTGCTGCTCGACGCGCCGGTGCTCGTGCTCGACGAGGCCACCAGCCAGCTCGACGTCGCGACCGAGGCGGAGATCCAGGACGCGCTGGCCGAGGTGTGCCGGGGACGGACGGTGCTGGTGATCGCGCACCGCCCCGGTGCGGTGCGGACGGCGGACCGGGTGCTGCGGATCGACGACCTCGCGGCGGACGCGGGCGGGGCCTGACCCGCCGGGACCGCGCGCTCGGTGCCCGGAGGCGCCCGCTGTCAGGCCGTCCGGGTCGCGATGACGTCCCGGACGGCCCGGCCCGCCGCGAGCCCGCGACGCTCGAACCGCGTCACGGGCCGGTGCTCCGGGCGGGGGGCGTACCCGCCGTGCGGGTTCGTCAGCCCGGGGTCCGCGTCGACCACCTCGAGCATCTGCTCGGCGTACGGCTCCCAGTCCGTCGCGCAGTGCAGCGTCCCGCCGACGGTGAGGCTGCTGCGGAGCAGCGCGACGTGCGCCGGGGCGATGATCCGCCGCTTGTGGTGCCGGGCCTTCGGCCAGGGGTCCGGGAAGTACACGTGCACCGCGTCGAGCGAGTCCGGGGCGAGCACGCGGCGCGCGAGGTCGAGCGCGTCGCCGTGCGCGACCCGGACGTTCGTGAGCCCCTGCTCGTCGAGCATCGCGACCAGGTTCGCGATGCCGGGCAGGTGCGCCTCGACCGCCAGGTAGTCGCGCCCCGGGTCGGCGGCGGCCATGACGACGGTCGCGTCGCCCATGCCGGAGCCGATCTCCAGGACGAGCGGCGCCTCCCGGCCGAAGAGCGCGGCGGCGTCGAGCGTGCCGTCCGGGCGGGTCGGGGGCAGGCCGAGCTCCGGGTCGTGCACGGAGAACCCGTACCGCGGCCACAGGCGCTCGAGGGCGTCGGTGCGCCGCTCGCCGAGCGTCGCCCGCCGGGGGTGGAAGGTGCGGATCGGCTCGCCCTCGGCCTTCGGGGCGTGCCGGAACGCGTCGCCGGGCCGCGGCGTGGCCGGGTCGTCGGAGGTACGCACGGCGTCGAGGGTAGCCGCGCCCGCCCCGGCCCCCGGACGCGCCGCGGTCACCCGGCCGGCGGGCTGCTCGGCTCGTCCGTGGACATCAGCCAGAACCGCTCCCCGAACGGCCCGGTGATGCCCGCGAGCCGCCCGTACTCCGTGTCCTGCGGCTCGGAGGACACCGCCCCGCCGAGCCGGACGGCGGCCGCCGCGGCGGCGTCGGTGTCGGTGACGGCGAAGTACACGGCCCACTCGGGGCGCTCGGCGGGGCCGCCGATGCCGCCGACGGTCCGCCCGCCGGCCTCGGCGGTCGTGTAGTCGAAGCCGGGCGCGCTCATGTCGGTGTACGTCCAGCCGGCGACCGACCCGTAGAACGCGCGGGCGGCGGCCGGGTCCGCGGACATGTGCTCGTTCCAGGTCATCGCCCCGGGCTCGTTCACGACCTGCGCGCCGACGGAGGTCCCCGCCTCCCACAGCGCCACGGGCGCGCCGACGGGGTCGACCACCACCGCCATCCGGCCGTACCCCATGACGTCCATGACGGGCGCGAGCACCTGGCCCCCGGCCGCGGCCGCGCGGTCCGCGGTGGCCACGGCGTCGGAGGTCGCGAGGAACGTCAGCCAGGCGACGGGCGCGTCGGGCCCGCCGGGCAGGTAGCCGCTGAGCGCGGCGGTGTGCCGGCCGCCGACGACGCCCTGGCTGTAGAACCCGGTCTCCTCGGGCCCGACCTCCCACTCCCAGCCGAGCAGCCCGCCGTAGAACTGCCGGCCGAGCCCGAGGTCGGGGACCGAGAGCTCCGCCCAGCAGGGGGTGCCGTCGGCCCAGGGCTGCTCGTGCACGCTCATGCTCGTCCTCCCCGGACGCCGGGGCCGGGGGTCCCCGGCCGCTCCCGCCATCCCAGCACCGGGCACCGGCACGCGGAAGGGGGCGCCCCCGCGGTCCCCGCGCGCGGACCGCCGGGACGCCCCCGACCGGTGGCCGCCCGTCAGGCGGCGGTCCGCCCCAGGCCGGCGAACTGCCACCCGGCGTCCCGCCAGCGCGCGGGGTCGAGCTTGCCGCGCGCGTCGATCACCCGGGGCGTCGAGGTCAGGCCGGCGAGCTTCTCGCTGTCCGCCTGCACGAACTGGTCCCACTCGGTGAGGACCAGGACGACGTCGGTGCCCTCGACGGCCTCCTCGACGGAGGTGGCGTACGACAGGGTCGGGAACGACCGCCGCGCGGTGTCGCCCGCCTCGGGGTCGTACACGGTGACCTGGGCGCCGCGCAGGTGCAGCGCCGCCGCGACGTTGAGCGCGGGGGAGTCCCGCACGTCGTCGGTGTGCGGCTTGAACGCCGCGCCCAGCACGCCGATCCGGTGGTTCAGCACCGACCCGCCGCACGCCTCGACCGCGAGGTCCAGGACGCGCTCGCGCTGGCCCATGTTGATCTCGTCCACCTGCTGCAGCAGGGCCGACGCCCGGTAGGCGCCGAGCTCGTTGGCGCGGTGCATCAGGGCACGGATGTCCTTGGGCAGGCAGCCGCCGCCGAACCCGAGCCCGGCGTCGAGGAACTGCCGGCCGATCCGGACGTCGTGGCCCAGGGCGTCTGCGAGCACGGTGACGTCGGCGCCTGCGGCCTCGCACACGGAGGAGATCGCGTTGATGAACGAGATCTTCGTCGCGAGGAACGCGTTGGCGCTGACCTTCACCAGCTCGGCGGTCGGCAGGTCGGTGACGACGACGGGCGTGCCCTCGGCGATGGGCCCGGCGTACACCTCGCGGAGCGTGGCCTCGGCGCGGGCGCTGGTCCCGCCGAGGACGACCCGGTCGGGGTGCAGCGTGTCGTCGACGGCCTTGCCCTCGCGCAGGAACTCCGGGTTCCAGACGAGCTCGACGTCCACGCCCGCGGGCGCCTGCTCGGCGACCAGGGTGCGCAGCCGCGCGGCGGTGCCGACCGGGACGGTGGACTTGCCGACGATCAGCGCGTCCTTGGTGAGGTTCCGGGCGATCGTCGTCGCGGCGGACTCGACGTAGGCGAGGTTCGCGGCGTGGCTGGTCTTCATCTGCGGGGTGCCGACGCAGATGAAGTGCACGTCGCCCCAGGCCGCCGCGGCGGCGAGGTCCGCCGTGAACCGCAGACGGCCGGTCGCGAGGTGCTTCTCCAGCAGCGGGTCCAGCCCGGGCTCGTAGAACGGCACCTTGCCGGCGGCCAGGGCGTCGACCTTGCCCTGGTCGGTGTCGGCGCCGAGGACCTCGAAGCCGAGCTCGGCCATCGCGACGGCGTGGGTGGCGCCGAGGTAGCCGGTGCCGAACACGCTGATCCGCAGCGGGGACCGCCCGGGCTCGGCGGGCTCCGCGGGGACGGCGGCTGCGGAGGGGGACGCGTCGTGCATGGGGGTGCTCCTCACGGTGGGGCGCTGGGCGCGGGCGGTGCGGGCGGGTCGGGCGGTGCGGGCGCGGCGGGTCACGGGGTCGCCGCCGGGGTGGGGCTGGGCGCGGCCGACGGGGTGGCGGTCGGCGCCGGCGTGGGCTCGGGCGTGGTGGTGGGCACCGGCGTCGCGGTGGGCGTCGGCTCCGGCGTCGGCTCGGCCGCGGCCGTCGTCGCGGCCGGCGCGGGCTCCGCGGGCTCGGCGGCCGCCGCGGTCGCGAGCGCCTGCCCGCCGAACCGCCGCGCCGGGTCCGCGATGCCGGTGCGGAAGGCCTCGAGGCTGTTCGCCCGCGAGTCCACCCGCCAGTCGTTGGTGGCGAGCTGCCCGTCGACGTAGGTGGTCACCGCGAGGTTGAACCACGCGAGGCCGATGACGTCGTCGTTCGCCCCCGGGTCGAAGCCCTGGAAGAACGACCGCACCCACGCGGGCTTGGTGCCCCCGATCTCGGACGCGCCGACCTCGGCGAGCAGGATCTTCTTGTCGGTGATGGCGCGCAGCTGCTCGAGCGTGCGTCCGTAGGTGTAGTCGAAGGTGGAGTCGTTCTCCGCCTTGAACGGCGGGCGCTGGTAGCCGGACACGCCGACCCAGTCCACGTACGCGTCGCCGGGGTACAGCGCCTCGAGGAACGCCGGGTCCTGGAACCGCGACGGCAGGTTGTTCACGATGTTCGGCGCCCAGACCCAGATGACGTACTGGTTCGCGCCCGCGGCCTCGAAGACGTCGTGCACGTGCTGCCACATCCGCACGTAGTCGCCCACGCCGTTGCCGTTGATGGGGGCGCCGGCCGAGGTCTGCTCCGCCCACGGGTACCAGGTGGAGTTCATCTCGTGGTCCAGGCGGATCGCGAGCGGCAGCCCGGTGGCGACGATGTCCTGCGCGTACTGCGTGAGGTAGGCGTCGAAGTCGCCGGCGATGATCTTCGGCAGGCTGTACTCGGGCTCGTCCACCACGTCGTTCTGCGACCCGATGGGCCGCGACTCCCACGTGAGCATCGGCATCAGCCCGCGCTCCCAGGCCCGGGTGACGGCGTTGGCGCGGAAGCGCTCGTCCCAGCCGCCGAAGTAGCCGACCATGTTCTGCGACCGGCCGACGCTCTGCGCGGCGTCGTCGAACGTCGCCCAGTTGAACGGGGCCTGCTCGGTGTACATGCCGAAGTAGCGGGTGGCCGGGTCGAGCAGCGCGGCCCGGCTCGGCGCGGCCGGCTTGGCGGGGCCGGCCGGCGGGGCGGCGGGGTCGTCGGCGACCGGGGTGGACGGGTTGTTCGGGCGGTCCCCGCGGGTGCCCGCGGTGACGGTGCCGCCGCCCGCGGCGGACGAGCCGGCGGTGCGGCGCCCGGAGCCGGTGGACCGCGAGGAGCCCGAGGACCCGGTGCCCTGCTCGGCCTGCTCCTGCTGGGCGGCGTCGGCCTCGCGCTGGGCCTGCGCCGCGGCGCGGTCCTCCTCGCCCTTCTTGCGGGCGGCCTGCTCGTCGCCCAGGACGTCGCGCAGCGCGTCGGTCTGCGACCGGCTCGTGTGCAGCTGCGCCTCGAGCTCGGCGTTCCGCTCCCGGAGCGCGAGCTCCGCGGCGGTCGGCTCGTCCGCGTCGGCCCCGACGAGCGAGGACACGGCCGGGGTGTTCCAGACGACCAGCGTGACGGCCAGCAGCCCGGCCACGACGGCCGCGGTCGCGATGCGCGCGCGCACGGTCATCCGGCCCATCGTGGGCGCCCACCAGGCCTTGCCGGTGGGGGTGGGGGTCGGTGCGTCAGACATAGAGCAGTGCCTCCAGGGCGAACAGGACCACGGCGATGCCGTAGGGGATGGCCGCGAGGGGGTTGAGCCGGCGGCGGGCCGGCGCGGGGGCGGGCGTGCGGGCGTGCCGGCGCGTGGCGTCAGCCACCGGGGCTGCGGCGCCGCGCGGGGCGGGCGCCGCGGCCGGGGCGGTGCCGCCGGCCTCGGCGGAGCGCTCGGGCGCCCCGACCGGGACGGGCACGGCGGTGCCGCCGTGGTCGCGCTGCGTCGGGAACGGGCGGTCCACGACGTCGACCGGCGCGGGCCGGCTCATGAGGTCGAGCTCGGCCGCGAGCGTCGGCCGCTCGTGCTGCGCGGCCGGTGCGGCCTCCGCGCCCGGGTCGCCGCCGGCGTAGGCCCCGGCGCGGGTGCCCCAGCCGGACGCGTGCGCCATCCGCAGGAACCCGAGCAGCCGGACCGGCATGAGGAAGAACGTCGAGACGATGATGAACACCGGCAGCCGGAAGAAGTCGCTCGGGACCTCCTGCAGGTGCCGGATCTGCCGGATCGCCATGGACAGCACCGAGGACACGACCATCAGCGCGATGACCCAGAACCAGCCGGCCTGGGCGCCGTAGGTCTCGAGCATCGCCTCGTAGAGGTTCACGCCCGTGCCGCTCACCGACCGGTAGACCCACCCGGCGATCGTCCCGACCAGCAGGAACGGCAGGATGATGTCCGCGAGGAAGAAGATCGACAGCACCGGGGCGTGCCCGAGCATCCAGGGCAGCATGCGCAGGGTGTTGTACTGGCTGCCGCGGGCCCAGCGGAGCTGCTGCTTGAAGAGCTTCTTCACCTGCAGCGGGGCGTCCGTGTAGACGAGGCTCGTGTGCTGGTAGACGGTCCGGTAGCCCTGCTTGAGCGTGAGGTTCGTCAGCGTCCGGTCGTCGGAGACCTCGAGGAACACGCCCATGAACCGCTGGGTCATGAAGTCGTGCATGACCTCCATGAGGATGTGCCGCCGGAAGGCGATGGTGCGGCCCGGCAGGCAGCCCACCTGGCCGAGCACCGACTGCGCGGGCATCGAGTACAGGGACCGGGAGTTCTCGAGCCAGTCCGCCCAGCGGGTGATCCAGGAGCGGGTCGGCTCGAGGATGCGCTGCCGGGTGGTGACGCCGCCGACGTTCGCGTCCGCGAAGGGCTTGACCAGCTCGGACAGCGTGCCGGGCGTCCAGACGGTGTCGGAGTCGAGGAGCACGGTGATGTCGTGCTTCGACATCTCGGTGCCGATCTTCACGGCGTTGCGCTTGCCCGGGATCGGGGTGTGCACCCAGCGCACGAGCGGCGCGAACTCGTCGCAGACCTGCTCCAGACCGGGGTTCCGCGCGCCGTTGATGACGACGATGACCTCGTCCGGCTGCTGCTCGGTCACGCGCGTGAGGACGTCGCGGAACAGGTCGAGCGGCTCGTCCACGACGGGGACGATCACGCTGGTGGTCTCGTGGTGCTCAGCGACCCACGGGCGGTACCGACGGGACAGGCCGACCTTGAGCAGCCAGAGCGCCCAGACGAGGGCGGAGAAGACTGTGAACAGGTAGAGCTCGGCCTGCTCGTCGAGCATGTGCCGGATCTGCAGGATGAAGATGAACATCGCTCACCTCGGGGCCGGGGGTGGGGCCAGCGGCGACGGTGACGCGGCGAGGACTGGGGGCCAGCGAGGGCCGGGAGGGTCGGGCGGTGGTGCTCGCTGTGACTGGCGAACGGGCGGTCGTCGGACCGGATGTCACCCGTTCGGACGGGTGGCGACGTGGTCGGCGGGTCGTTCCTGTGAGTCGGTGGTGCCCCTCGTGGGAGTGGTCCCAGAGTGTTCGCCCGGGTCCGCCGAGCGCAACTCCCCGCACGCAATCCGGGCACCGAATGTGAGATGGATCACTGACCGCATGGGTGGTATGTCCGGATATGCGCAGATCAGAACCGTGCAGTTCGGACATGCCCGATCAATCGCGTCGGACCTCCGATGCCGCTGGTCAGGTCACGGACGCTCCGGCTGGGCCCCCGGGGCACGGGGGCGGCGCGCGGTGAACATCGTCACAACCCCGAGTGACGCGAGTCAGAGTCATGACTGGACATGACACGCGTCATGCGATCCGGCGTGACCCGGGGTGACCCTCCGTGCGGCCCTCTCGGCTCGACGCGCAGAGTTGAGCGGAATAGGCTCAACTTCGGAGCGGTTGCACCGCACGGAACCAGACACCGAAGCACGGAGGGGATGTTGGACGCGAAGCTCACCACCAAGTCGCAGGAGGCCATCGGCGACGCCATCCAGCAGGCGTCCGCGGCGGGGAACCCGCAGCTCGAGCCGGCCCACCTGCTGAACGCGCTGCTCGCCCAGGAGGGCGGGGTGGCGAACGGCCTGCTCGACGCGGTCGGCGCCGACCGCGGGGCCCTGGGTCGCGCCGTGCGCGCGATCCTCGTGAACCTGCCCGCCGCGAGCGGCTCGTCCGTGGCGCAGCCCACCGCGTCGCGCGCGACCGCCGCCGCGATCGAGGCCGCCTCCGCCGAGGCCAGGACGCTCGGGGACGACTACGTGTCGACCGAGCACCTGCTGCTCGGGCTCGCCGCCGGTCAGACCGGCGTCGCGGACGCCCTGCGCGCCCAGGGCGCGTCCCGCGACGCGCTGGCCGCCGCGCTGCCGTCCGTCCGCGGGTCGGCGCGCGTGACCAGCCCGAACCCCGAGGGCACGTACAAGGCGCTCGAGCAGTACGGCGTCGACCTCACCGAGCGCGCCCGGGACGGCAAGCTCGACCCGGTCATCGGCCGCGACGCCGAGATCCGCCGCGTCATCCAGGTGCTGTCCCGCCGGACCAAGAACAACCCGGTGCTGATCGGCGAGCCCGGCGTCGGCAAGACCGCCGTCGTGGAGGGCCTCGCGCAGCGCATCGTGGCCGGCGACGTGCCGGAGTCCCTGCGCGGCAAGCGCCTGGTCTCCCTGGACCTCGCGGCGATGGTCGCCGGCGCGAAGTACCGCGGCGAGTTCGAGGAGCGGCTCAAGGCCGTCCTGCAGGAGATCACCTCGTCCGAGGGCGAGGTCGTCACCTTCATCGACGAGCTGCACACCGTCGTCGGGGCCGGCGGCTCGGGCACTGAGTCCTCACTGGACGCCGGCAACATGCTCAAGCCCATGCTGGCCCGCGGCGAGCTCCGGCTGGTCGGCGCCACGACGCTGGACGAGTACCGCGAGCGGATCGAGAAGGACCCCGCCCTGGAGCGCCGGTTCCAGCAGGTCTTCGTCGGCGAGCCGTCGGTCGAGGACACCGTCGCGATCCTGCGCGGGCTCAAGGAGCGGTACGAGGCGCACCACAAGGTGACGATCGCCGACGCCGCCCTGGTCGCCGCCGCCGCGCTGTCCGACCGGTACATCACCGGCCGCCAGCTCCCGGACAAGGCCATCGACCTGGTCGACGAGGCCGCGTCCCGGCTGCGGATGGAGCTCGACTCGTCCCCGGTCGAGATCGACGAGCTGCAGCGCGCCGTCACCCGGCTGGAGATGGAGGAGGTCGTGCTGTCCGAGGCCGACGACCCCGCCTCCGCCGAGCGGCTGGAGAAGCTGCGCGCCGACCTGGCCGACCGCCGCGAGGAGCTCGCCGGGCTCACCGCGCGCTGGGAGAAGGAGAAGGCCGGGCACAACCTGGTCGGCGACCTCAAGGCGCGCCTGGACGAGCTGCGCTCGGCGGCGGACCGGCTGCTGCGCGAGGGCGACCTCGCGGGCGCCGCGCGCCTGCAGTACGGCGAGATCCCGGCCGTGGAGAAGGAGATCGCGGAGGCCGAGGCCAGCGAGCGCGCGGCGGACGCCGCGGTCGCCGCCGACACCCCGATGATCGCCGACAAGGTCGGCCCGGACGAGATCGCCGAGGTCGTGGCGATGTGGACCGGCATCCCCGCCGGGCGGCTGCTCGAGGGGGAGACCGCGAAGCTCCTGCGCATGGAGGAGGTCATCGGCCAGCGCCTGATCGGCCAGCGGGCCGCCGTCGCCGCCGTGTCGGACGCCGTGCGCCGCTCGCGGGCGGGCATCGCCGACCCCGACCGGCCGACCGGGTCGTTCCTGTTCCTCGGCCCGACCGGCGTCGGCAAGACCGAGCTCGCCAAGGCGCTCGCGGACTTCCTGTTCGACGACGAGCGCGCCATGGTCCGGATCGACATGTCCGAGTACGCCGAGCGGCACTCCGTCGCGCGCCTCATCGGGGCGCCCCCGGGGTACGTCGGCTACGAGGAGGGCGGCCAGCTCACCGAGGCCGTCCGGCGGCGCCCGTACTCCGTGCTGCTGCTGGACGAGGTGGAGAAGGCGCACCCCGAGGTGTTCGACATCCTGCTGCAGGTGCTCGACGACGGCCGGCTCACGGACGGGCAGGGGCGCACGGTGGACTTCCGGAACGTCATCCTCGTGCTGACGTCCAACCTCGGCTCGCAGCACCTCGTGGACCCGCTGCTCGACCCGGAGCAGCGGCGGGCGGGCGTGATGGAGGCCGTGCGGGCGGCGTTCAAGCCGGAGTTCCTCAACCGGCTCGACGACGTCGTCCTGTTCGACCCGCTGTCGCTCGAGGAGATCACCCGGATCGTGGACCTGCAGGTCGCGTCGCTCGCGGCGCGGCTCAAGGACCGCCGGCTCACGCTCGACGTCGACCCGGCCGCCCGCGAGTGGCTGGCGATCGAGGGCTTCGACCCGGCGTACGGCGCCCGGCCGCTGCGCCGCCTGGTGCAGCGCGAGATCGGCGACCGGCTCGCCCGGATGCTGCTCGCCGGCGAGGTGCACGACGGCGACACGGTGCGGGTCACCCGCCCGGCCGACGACACCCCCGGCCTGGTGCTCAGCCGGGCCTGAGCGCCCCGCGCGACGCCCGCCCCGCCCCCGCGGCCGGGCGGGCGTCGTCGCGCCGGGCGACCCTCCCCGTGCGACGATCGAACGCGATGAACGCCGCCCTCGCCGCCCTGACCGCCGCCGCCCCGGGCTCCGGCACGTCCGAGCTGACGGGGCTGGCCGGGTGGGTGGTGAGCGTCGTGGAGGCCCTCGGCCCGGTCGGCGTCGGCCTGCTGGTGGCGCTGGAGAACCTGTTCCCGCCCATCCCGTCCGAGGTCGTGCTGCCGGTTGCCGGGTACGTCGCGAGCCAGGGCGAGATGAACCTGGCCGGTGCGATCGTCGGGGCCACCGCCGGCGCGGTCGCCGGGGCGTGGGCGCTGTACGGGCTCGGCGCCTGGCTCGGCCGGGAGCGGTTGCGCCGGTGGCTGGCGCGGGTCCCGCTGATGGAGGTCGAGGACCTCGACCGGGCCGAGGCGTGGTTCGACCGGCACGGCGGCGCCGCGGTGCTGATCGGCCGGTGCGTGCCCGTCGTGCGCTCGCTCGTGTCCGTCCCGGCCGGGCTGGAGCGGATGCCGCAGACCCGGTTCCTGCTCTACACCGCCGTCGGCAGCGCCGTGTGGAACACCCTGCTCATCGTCGCGGGGTACGTCCTCGGGGCGCAGTGGGAGGACGTCGGCCACTACTCCGACTACATCAACTACGCCGTGTACGCGGCGATCGCGTTCGTGGTGATCCGCTTCGTCTGGACGCGCCTGCGCCGCCGCCGCCTCGCCGCCCGCCCCTGACCGCGCCGGTCCCGGACCGGGCGGCGCCGAGGTCGTCGGTTGCGCCGGTCGGCCGGGTGCGTGACCGACGACCTCGGGCTGGACCGACGACCTCGGCGGGCGGGGCGCCGGGCACTGCTCAGCCGAAGAGCTCGGCCATCGCGGTCGAGTAGAGGTCCGCGCCCTTGATGCGGCTGGTCTCCTCCGCGCCGAGGATGCGGTGCGCGCCCTCCTCGTCCGTCACCTGGGAGGCGCCGCCGCTGCGGCCCAGCGGCAGCACGATCCGCTCCGGCGCCGGCGCGTACGTCGCGGACGGCGCCTCGCCGGCGATCGCGGCGCGGATGTTCTGCGCCACGACGGCTGCGTGGTCCCGGGCCGCGGAGGCGCGCTTGGACTCCGGCACGTCGGTGATGTCGCCGACCGCGTACACCGTCGGGTGCCCGGCCAGGGCGAGCGTCGGGTCGACCCGCACCTCGCCGAGCCCGTTGCGCGCGTCCGCGAGGTCGCCGGCCAGGTAGTCGCTCGCCGGCAGGTTGCCGTAGCAGCGGAACCACATCTGCGCCTCGATGCGCTCGCCGGCCTCGGTCTCGACGGCGAACGGCTCGTGGACGCCCACGTCGACCGGCGGCAGGTAGCCGAGCCGCGAGCCGAACACGAACCGGACGTCCCGGCCGTCGAGCTGCTCGTGCACGGCCGCGCGCAGCTCAGGCAGGTAGTCGCCGCTGGTCAGGGCGTCGTGGGCCTGGTCGACGACCGTGATCGCCAGGTGCGGGTAGGAGTCGAGCAGCTCCCCGACGAGCTCGAGGCCGACCGCGCCGGCGCCGACCACCAGCACGCGCTCGGCCCGCTCCAGGCCCTCGCGCATCCGGGCCAGCCGGGCCTGCGCCACGCGGGTCTCCGCCTCGATGAACTTCGCGGGGAAGGGGTAGGACGTCCCGGTCGCGAGGACCAGGTAGTCGGCGTCCAGCGACGTGCCGTCCCCGAGCTGCACGCCCGCGGAGGTCGCCCGCTCGACGCGCTGCTGCACGACCCGCCCGCGCTCGAGCAGCCGGTCGTACGGGAAGAAGACCCGGGACTCCCACACCGGGTCGACCGCCGCGCGCAGCGCGGCCGACGCGTGGACGAAGGCGTCCTTCGGCTCGACCAGCACCACCTCGGCCACGTCGTCCAGCAGGGAGGCGACGCGCGCCCCGCCGTACCCGCCCCCGACCACGACGACCCGCGGTGCTGCCATGTCCGTGCCTCCCTCGCCCGTCCGGCCGCGCCCCTCGCGGACCGGTGCGTCCACCCTCTCACCTGGGCCGTCGCGGCGTCCGGGACCCACGGCCCGCCGCGCGCTGTGATGCCCGCCGCACCGGACGCCGCAGGCCCGACGCGCCGGGTGCGCGACGGGCCTGCGGGGACGGCCGAGGCCTCAGGCGGTCCGGGACCGCGCGACCAGGGCGTCGAGCCCGTCGAGGTCGAAGCCGCCCATCCCGAAGCTCGCGACCACGCGCATCGGCATGTCGCCCATCATCGCGAGCATGGTGGCGTCGAGCCGGGCCGTGGCCTCGCCGAACGCCGACCCGAGCAGCTCCTTGCCGACCGGGTGCGCCAGCCACTCGTTCACGGTGCCGTCGGCGGTGAGGTCGCCCCACAGCGGCTCCCCGGCGACGGCGACCTCGGCGGTGCCCCGGATGTCCCGCGAGGAGGCGCCGACCTCGACGACCGTGCGGCCGCCGCCGACGACCCAGCGGCGCAGCCCCGGGTGCCAGTACGACAGGTCGCGCGCGCCGAGCGTGAACGTCAGCGTCCGGGAGGCGCCCGGCTCCAGCGTCACCTTGGCGAACGCCTTGAGCTCGCGGACGGGCCGCAGCACGGCCGCCTCCGGGTCGCCGACGTACACCTGGACGGTCTCGGCGCCGGCGCGCGCGCCCGTGTTGGTCACGGTGACGCGCACCTCGACCGACGACCCCGCGCCCTCGCCCGACACCGTCGCCGCGACGTCGGAGTAGCCGAACGTCGTGTACGACAGGCCGTGGCCGAACGGGTAGGCGACGTCGACCAGGCGGGTGTCGTACCAGCGGTAGCCGATCAGCACGCCCTCGCCGTACCGGACGTGCCCGTTGTCGCCGGGGAAGTTCCCGAACGCCGGGGTGTCCTCGACGCGGTGCGGGATGGTCTCGGCGAGCTTGCCGGACGGGTTGCGGACGCCGAGCAGCAGGTCCGCGACGGCCGAGCCGCCCGCCTGCCCGCCCAGCCAGGTCTCGAGCACCGCCGCCGCGGAGTCCTGCCACTCGACGGACACGGCCGAGCCGTTCGCCAGCACGACGACGACCCGGTCGTTCACCTCGGCCACGGCGCGCAGGACGGCGAGCTGGTTCGCCGGCAGGCCGAGGTGCGTGCGGTCGTAGCCCTCGGACTCGTCCGGGGCGGGCAGGCCGAGGAACAGCAGCACGGTCCCGGCGCCGCGGGCGGCGGCCACGGCCTCGGCCAGCAGAGCGGCGTCGTCGGCGTCCTGCGACCCCTCGACCCCGGCGACCGAGAACCCGGCCGTGAACGGCAGGTCCACGCCCGTGACGGTGCGCAGCGCGGTGAGCGCGTCGTCCAGACGGGTCGGGTTCACCTGCGAGGAGCCGGCGCCCTGGTAGCGCGGCGTGCGCGCGAACTCCCCGATCACCACGGCCTCCGCGGCGGCTTCCGTGGACAGCGGCAGCACCGGGGCCCCGCCGACCGCGGCGTTCTTGAGCAGCACGGACCCGTCCGCGGCGGCCTCGCGGGCCAGCGCGTGGTGCGCCTCGACGTCGACGGTGCCCGGCTCGGCGAGCGCCGGCTGGGCCTTCGCGATCATCGTCAGCACCCGGCGCACCGCGACGTCGAGCACGGCCTCGTCCAGGGTGCCGTTCTTCACCGCGTCGACGACGAGGGCGTCGGTGCGCCCGCCGGTGGCCGGCATCTCGAGGTCCAGCCCGGCGGCGAGCGCGGCGACCCGGTCGACGACGGCGCCCCAGTCGGACACGACCAGGCCCTCGAAGCCCCACTCGTCACGCAGCACCTCGGTGAGCAGCCAGTGGTCCTGCGACGCGTAGGTGCCGTTGATCCGGTTGTACGAGCACATGACCGTCCACGGCCGGGCGCGCGTGACGACCCGCTCGAAGGCCGGGAAGTAGATCTCGCGCAGGGTCCGCTCGTCGACGTCGGAGGAGACCCGCATGCGGTCGGTCTCCTGGTTGTTCGCGGCGTAGTGCTTGAGCGACGTCCCGACGCCCTCGGACTGGATGCCGGCGACCAGGGCCGCGCCGAGGTCGCCGGCGAGCGCCGGGTCCTCGGAGAGGTACTCGAAGTTCCGCCCGCACAGCGGCGAGCGCTTCATGTTCACGCCGGGGCCGAGCAGCACGGCGACCTCGTTGCCGCGGGTCTCCCGGCCCAGCGCGCGGCCCACGCGGTCGAGCAGGTCGACGTCCCAGGTGGACGCCAGGGCGGCGGCGGGCGGGAAGCAGGTGGCGGGCACGGAGTTCCCGATGCCCAGGTGGTCGGCGCTCTCGGCCTGCTTGCGCAGCCCGTGCGGGCCGTCGGTGACCATGACCTCCGGCACGCCCAGGCGCTCGACGCCCTCGGTGTGCCAGAAGTCGGAGCCGGACGTCAGCGCGGCCTTCTCCTCCAGGGTGAGCTCGGCCAGGACACGCTCGACGTCGAATGCGACGGACATGCGGCACCTCCTCGTGCGATCGGTTGGCGCCAGCCTACCCCCATTGCCGACCGAGTGGTCGGGTTTCCTGAGGTCGCCCCGGCGCTGCGGCGGCCTGTGAGACCCTGGCGCCGGGCACCGGCCGGGTGCCCGCCGTCGGCAGGGGGGCGCGAGATGTCGGTCGAGGTGCAGCGGGGCTACGCCAAGGGGCGCGCGAAGCGGCGCGAGATCATCGACCAGGCGATGGCGATGTTCGGTGAGGCGGGCTACCGCGGGGCGTCGCTCCGCGAGATCGCCGCCCGGTGCGGGATCTCCCACCCGGGGCTGCTGCACCACTTCCCGACCAAGGAGTCGCTGCTGCTCGCGGTGCTCGAGCACCGCGACGAGGTGGACAGCGCCTGGGTCGTCGCGGACGAGGAGGACGCGCTCAGCGGGCTGCGCCGCCTGGTCGACCTGGTCGCCCGGAACGCCGCCCGGCGCGGCATCGTCGAGCTCTACGCGGTGCTGTCCGCGGAGGCCACGTCCGCCGACCACCCCGCGCACGCGTACTTCCAGGAGCGGTACCGCGGGGCGCTCGAGGCCACCGGGACCGCCTACCGCCGCGCCGCCGACGCGGGCGCCCTGCGCGAGGGCGTCGACCCCGCCGTGGCCGGCGTCGAGCTCATCGCGCTCATGGACGGCCTGCAGGTCCAGTGGCTGCTCGACGACGGCCGCACGGACATGGCCGGCGTCGTGCGCGCGCACGTCCAGGCGCACCTGGACGTCCCGCTCTGACCCGGCGCGTCAGCCGCCGGCCTGCGCCGAGCCCGACGCCGGCGCCGGCGGCACGACGAGGCACAGGCCCGTGCGGTCGCCGCGCGCCCACGACGCCTCGGTGGGCGACCACGCCACCATCCGCCGGCCCTCGGCGCGCTCGGCGTCCGTGAGGTCGCACGCCGCCGCGACCCGCTGCGCCGCCGCGTCCGCCCCCGGCCACGGGACGTCGCCGAAGTCGTAGGACGTGACCACCTGGGCGGCGTGCGCGTCGGCGCAGGGGACCACCCGGACCCGGTCGACGCGCCCGTCCGCCGGCAGCTCGCCGAGGCAGTTGCCGGTCACGAGCTGCACGGCGTGCGCGTCGACCGGCGCGGCGACGTCGGCGGCCAGCGGCCGGGTGGCGGCGGCGGTCGCCACGGCCGCGGCGATCGTCGCCAGCCACGCCAGCGTGCCGACGACCCCGAGCACGACGCCCGCGGTCGCGAGGCCCCGGCCGCGGAGCCCGCCCGGCCGGGTGCGCCGCAGCCCCGCGATCCCCAGGCCGAGGGCCACCGGCCCGAGCCCGAGGACGCCGGTCACCAGCGACGCGACCGCGACCCCGTCCGTGCGCGCGGGCGGCGGGGCCCAGCCGGGCGCGTAGTACGGGTCGGGGTAGGCGAACCGGTCGGTCACCGCGGCGCCGCGCCCGCGACCGCGTGCAGCACCGGCCCGAGCACCACGCCGGCGTCCGCGTTCGTCATCCAGCTCGACGAGGTGCTCGAGCCCGCCACCACCGCGACCATGAGGACGAGGAACGCCAGCATGAACGCCGTGACGATCCCTCCGACGACGATCCCGGCGATCGCCAGGCCGCGGCCCTGCGCTCCGGTCCGGCGGATCCGGCGCAGCGCGGCGATGCCCAGGCCCAGGCCGACCGGGGCGGTGAGGTAGACGAGGAAGCTCGAGCACGACAGGACCAGCGACGCGATCGCGAGGCCGTCCGTGGCGGGAGCAGCCGGCGGGGCCCAGGTGCCGTAGGGGGCGTAGGCCACCGGCTGGCCGCCGACGGGGGCGGCGTAGGGGGTGCCGTAGCCGGGCTGGGCGGGGGAGTAGCCCGGCTGGGCGGCGCCGTAGCCCGGCTGCGTGGCGCCGTAGCCGGCGGCGGCGCCACTCGGCGTCGCGCCGTACCCCGGTGCCGCGCCGTACCCCGGCGTCAGGCCGTACCCCGGCGCCGCGTCGTACCCGGAGGTCGCGTGGGAGCCGGGCGCGTCGCCGCCGTACGTGGCCCCGTACCCCGGCGGCGCTCCCTCCGGCGCCCCGTACGGCGACGTCGGGGCGGCGTCGCGGACGGCGTACGGCGAGGCGTCCGCAGGCGGGGCCGGGAGCCGGGCCTCGTACCCCGACGGGGCCGGCGCGGCGGGGGTCGCGGGGGCGTCACCCCAGCCCGACCCGGTGCCGGGCGCGGCGAACGGGCGGTCGGGTCCGGGCGCCGGCGCACCCTGCTCGGGCGAGGTCATGCGCAGAACCTAGCGGAGCGTCGCGGTCGCCGGGGGTCAGGCGGCGTCGGCGACGTCCAGCACGACCGGCACGTGGTCCGAGGGCGCCTTGCCCTTGCGCTCGTTCCGCTCGATGGTGGCGCCGGTGACGCGGACGGCCAGCGCGGGCGACGCCCAGGTGAAGTCGATGCGCATGCCCTCGTTCCGGGGGAACCGGAGCTGCTGGTAGTCCCAGTAGGTGTACGTGTGCTCGGCCGGCACGTGCTCGCGGGACACCTCGGTGTACCCGGCGGCGGCGAACGCGGCGAACGCCTCCCGCTCCGCGGGGGTGACGTGCGTGCGCCCGGCGAACAGGCCGATGTCCCACACGTCGGTGTCGAGCGGCGCGACGTTCCAGTCCCC
The DNA here is from genome assembly GCF_014201095.1 of Cellulomonas hominis. Classification (NCBI taxonomy): domain Bacteria; kingdom Bacillati; phylum Actinomycetota; class Actinomycetes; order Micrococcales; family Cellulomonadaceae; genus Cellulomonas; species Cellulomonas hominis. The sequence goes on from NZ_JACHDN010000001.1 coordinate 2,328,283, forward strand.
GACGAGGGCCACGGGCAGCGCGGGGTCCTCCTCGATCCACCGGCCGGCCTCCTGCCGCAGGGCCTCCAGCCAGCGGAGCTTGTAGTCGAAGTGCGGGTCGCCGACCTCGCGCCCGTTCGGGATGTACAGGCTCCACACCCGCACGCCACCGCAGCTCGCCCCGAGCGCGCGCGCCTCGGTCACCGGGTCCTCGCCCCAGCCCGGCTGCCCGGCGAACGCGTGCTCGACGTCCGTGATGCCCACCCGCGACGCGATCGCGACGCCGTTCCACTGGCTGAACCCGCTGGTGACGACCTCGTAGCCCGCGGCCTCGAACGCCTCGCGGGGGAACTGCTCGTCCTTGCACTTCGTCTCCTGCATGGCGAGGACGTCGGTGCCGGAGCGCTCCAGGAAGGCGATCACGCGGTCGACGCGGGTGCGGACGGAGTTCACGTTCCAGGTGGCGAGGCGCATGCCCGGCACGGTACCGGCCGCCCCCGACACGCCCGCAACCGGTCGGCGGGCCCCTCCGGGCGCGTACCCGGCGACAGACCCGCGGCCCCGTCCGTAGGGTGGCGGCATGGGAACCGCACTGATCACGGGCGCCAGCGCCGGCCTGGGGCTCGAGTTCGCGTGGCAGCTCGCCACCGCGCGTCACGACGTCGTCCTGGTGGCCCGGGACGGCGAGAAGCTCGAGCGGCTCGCCGCCCAGCTGCGGGCCGCCGCGGGCGTGCACGCCGAGGTGCTGCCGGCCGACCTGACCGACCGGGCCGACCTCGAGCGGGTGGCCGGGCGGCTGCGCGCCGCCGAGCGTCCGGTCGGCCTGCTGGTGAACAACGCCGGCAACGGCCTCGGGCAGCGGTTCGTCGGCGGCGACCTGGCCCTCGAGGAGGCCTCGCTCGACCTCATGGTCCGCGCGGTGCTCGTCCTCTCGCACGCCGCGGCCGGGGCGATGGTCGAGCGCGGGCGCGGGGCGATCCTCAACGTGGCGTCGATCGCCGCGCTCACGGCGGGCGGCACGTACTCCGCGGCGAAGGCCTGGGTCCGGAGCTTCACCGAGGGCCTGGCCGTCGAGCTCGTCGGCACCGGCGTGACCGCCACCGCGCTGTGCCCGGGCCTGACGCACACGGAGTTCCACGAGCGCGCCGGCCTGAGCGGGGCGGAGTCCTACCCCGAGGTCGCGTGGCTGTCCGCGGACCGCGTCGTCGCGACCGCGCTCGCGGACGTCCGCCGGGGTGCGGTGATCTCGACGCCGAGCCTGCGGTACCAGGTCGCCTCCGGGCTGCTGCGGACCCTGCCGCGGTCGGTGGTGCGCCGGCTCGGCGAGGCCCGGCGCGACCGCGTGGTCGGTCCCTGACCGCGGCTACCCTGGCGGGCGTGACGAACTCCCCGATGTCCCCGACCCCGCGCGAGCAGCTGCGCGACCTGATCGTCGAGCTCGCGGTCGTCCGCGGCCGGGTCACGCTGTCCTCGGGCCGCGAGGCCGACTACTACGTCGACCTGCGCCGCGTGACGCTGCACCACCGCGCCGCCCCGCTCATCGGCCACGTGCTGCTGGACCGGCTGGAGGAGGTCGGGCTGGGCACCGCCGACGTCGAGGCGGTCGGCGGGCTGACGCTCGGCGCCGACCCCGTCGCGACCGCCCTGCTGCACGCCGCGGCGTCCCGGGGGCAGGACCTGGACGCGTTCGTGGTCCGCAAGGAGGCCAAGGCGCACGGCATGCAGCGCCGCATCGAGGGCCCGGACATCGCGGGCCGGCCGGTCGTCGTGCTGGAGGACACCTCCACGACGGGCGGCTCCCCGATCGCGGCGCTCGAGGCGGCCCGCGAGGCCGGTGCCGACGTGCGCGGCGTCGCGGTGATCGTCGACCGGGGCACCGGCGCGCAGGAGAGGATCGAGGCGCTCGGCGTCCCGTACCACTACCTCTACGACCTCGCGGACCTCGGCCTCGCCTGACCTCGCGCCCGCCCGCCGAGATCGGTCCTCCCGCCCCAGATCGGTCGGTACGACGACTGATCTCGGCGCGAACGACCGATCTCGGCGGAGGAGAGGCCGATCCGGGCGCCGGCGGTCGAGCCGGCGGCGCGGTCCGGACGGTCAGACCGCGGCCAGGGTGACGGCGGTGACCGCCAGCGTCGCGACGACCTCGCCCGCCCCGATCACCGCCGGCCGCACCCGGCCGCGGCGCGGCAGCACGGCCGCCCGGAGCAGCAGCGCCCACGCCAGCAGCACGAGGGCCCACCCGGTGGCCCCGCCCGGGCGGCCGAGCGCCGCGAGCACCAGCGCCGCCGCCACGAGGGCGCCGTGGTACCCGGTGGACAGCCGGTAGGTGCCGGGGCGGTCGCGCTCGCGGATCATCGACTTCACGTACGGGACCGTCCCGACCAGGTACGCCGCGAGCAGCCCGGTCGCCGCCCACGCCGCGCCGTCGTCCGCGCCGGGCGGCCACCAGCCGGTCACCGGCTCGCCGAGCCCGGCGGCGACCACGGTCAGCAGCGCCGCCGCCGCGATCGTCACGAGGTCGTTGCCGTACGACCGGTCCTCGCGCCGGGCGGCGTAGCGCAGGCTCAGCCCCAGCAGCACCGCGTACACCGGCGCCCACCGGAGCAGCGCGGGGTGGGTGGCGAGCAGCGTCCCGCCGAGCAGGGCCGTCGCGACGCCGTACCCGACGACCGGGCCCCGGTAGCGCGACCTGCGGCCGGACCGCAGCCACTGGGTCGCCGCGAAGTAGGCGCAGTACGCCGCCAGCCAGGCGACGAGCAGCAGCGCGTGCCACCCGGTCGGCCCGGCGACGAGGGCACCCACCACGGGCGGGGCGACGACCATCGCCCAGGCGCCGTGCTGGTTCGGCACCCAGCCCCGGGGGATCCGGCGGCGCTTCGCGGCGGGGCGCGCGGTCGGGCGGGTCACCCCGGCATCCTCCCCGGGCGCGCGCCCGGGGCGTGGGACCGAGGGCTCAGGCGGGCCCCGCCGCCCACTCGGGCACGCGGTCGACCAGGTCCGCGATCGAGTCGAGCACCTGCGTCGGCCGGAACGGGTACCGCTGGACGTCCTCGGGCCGGGTCGAGCCGGTGAGCACGAGGAACGTCCGCAGACCCGCCTCGATGCCCGCCACGACGTCGGTGTCCATCCGGTCGCCGACCATCGCGGTGGTCTCGGAGTGCGCGTCGATCCGGTTGAGCGCGGACCGGATCATCATGGGGTTGGGCTTCCCGACGAAGTACGGCTGCCGCCCCGTCGCCGCCGTGATCATCGCCGCCACCGCGCCGGTCGCGGGCAGGTCGCCCTCCTGGCTCGGGCCGGTGACGTCCGGGTTGGTGGCGATGAACCGCGCGCCGCCCTGGACCAGCCGGATCGCCCGGGTGATCGCCTCGAACGAGTACGTGCGCGTCTCGCCCAGCACGACGAAGTCGGGGTCGGCCGAGGTCAGCGTGTAGCCCGCCTCGTACAGGGCGGTCGTCAGGCCGGCCTCGCCGATGACGTACGCCGAGCCGCCGGGCATCTGGTCGACGAGGAACTGCGCCGTCGCCAGCGCCGACGTCCACAGGGACTCCTCGGCCAGGTCGATGCCGGACCCCGCGAGCCGCGCGCGCAGGTCGCGCGGCGTGAAGATCGAGTTGTTCGTCAGCACGAGGAACGGGTGGTCCCCGTCGCGCAGCGCCCGCACGAACTCCGGGGCCCCGGGCAGCGCCACGCCCTCGTGCACCAGCACGCCGTCCATGTCGGACAGCCAGGACGTGATCGGGCGGGTCACTGGTCGAAGGCCTTGCGCTCCACCTCGGCGCGCTCGGCGGGCTCGTCGTACGCCGCGAGCCGCTTCGCCTCCCGCCGCCCCCGCAGCACCTCGATGGCGATCGGGACCACCGAGATGAGCACGATGAGGACGAGCAGCACCTCGATGTTGTCCTTGACGAACGTGACGTTGCCCAGCACGTAGCCGAGCAGCGTGACCCCGACGCCCCACAGCAGCGCGCCGACCACGTTGAACGACACGAAGTGCCGGTAGCTCATCTTCCCGACGCCGGCCGCGACCGGGGCGTAGGTCCGCACGATCGGCACGAAGCGCGCCACGATGATCGTCCGGCCGCCGTACTTGTCGAAGTACTTGTAGGTCTGGTCGATGTACTGCTGCTTGAAGAACCGCGAGTCGGGCCGGCTGAACAGCCGCGGCCCGGCCTTGTGCCCGATGAGGTACGCGAGCTGGTCGCCGAGGAACGCCGCCGCGAACAGGAGCAGGCACAGCAGCCAGAGGGGGAAGTCGAGCTCCTTGTGCGCGACGAGCATGCCCGCGGTGAACAGCAGGGAGTCGCCCGGCAGGAACGGGAACAGCAGTCCCGTCTCGATGAAGACGACGATGACGATCCCGATCAGCGCGTACGAGCCGAACGAGGAGATGAGGTTCTCCGCGTCGAGCCAGTCCGGCAGGAGCGCGGGCTGGGCGCCGAGGGCGGGGAGCGTGGCCGCGAGCGCGGTCGACAGGGGCATGGTGACCAGCGTACGACGGCACCCGTGGGACCCCCGGTCGTCCGGTGTGCAGTTCCTGTGCGGGTGTCCGGGTGCGGGAGGATGGCGGCCGTGACGACCACCGGCACCCTCGGCACCCCCCTGACCCCCGGCGCCACCCGCGCGCTGCTGCTCGGCTCCGGCGAGCTCGGCAAGGAGGTCGCGATCGAGCTGCAGCGCCTCGGCGTCGAGGTCGTGGCCGTCGACCGGTACCCGGACGCCCCGGCGATGCAGGTCGCGCACCGGGCGCACGTCGTCGACATGCTCGACCCCGCGGCGCTGCGCGCGGTGCTCGACACGGAGCGCCCGCACGTCGTGGTCCCGGAGATCGAGGCGATCGCCACCGAGGTGCTCGCGGACGTCGAGGCCGCCGGGGTCCGCGTCGTGCCGACCGCCCGCGCCACCCGGCTCACGATGGACCGCGAGGGCATCCGGCGGCTCGCGGCCGAGGAGCTCGGGCTGCCGACCTCGCCGTACCGGTTCGTCGACTCCCTGGCGGATCTGCGGGCCGCCGTCGCCGAGGTCGGGCTGCCGTGCGTCGTGAAGCCGGTGATGTCGTCGTCCGGCAAGGGCCAGTCGGTGGTCCGCGGGGAGGGCGACGTCGAGGCCGCGTGGGCCGCCGCGCAGACCGGCGGCCGGGCCGTCGCGGACGCGGGCGGCGCGGTGCGGGTGGTCGTCGAGGGCTTCGTCCGGTTCGACTCCGAGATCACGCTGCTCACCGTCCGGCACGCCGGCGGCACGACGTTCTGCGACCCGATCGGCCACGTGCAGGTCGACGGCGACTACCGGGAGTCCTGGCAGCCCGCGCCGCTGCCGCCCGCGACGCTCGCGGAGGCCCGGCGGGTGTCCGCCGCGGTCACGGAGGCGCTCGGCGGCTGGGGCGTGTTCGGCGTCGAGCTGTTCGTCGTCGGGGACCGGGTGCTGTTCTCGGAGGTGTCCCCGCGCCCCCACGACACGGGCCTCGTCACGCTCGCGTCCCAGGACCTGTCGGAGTTCGCCCTGCACGCGCGCGCCGTGCTCGGGCTGCCCGCCGGGGACGTGCTCCTGCTCGGCCCGGCCGCGTCGTGCGCGGTGCTCGCGGAGGGCACCGGGGTCCCGCGGTTCGACGGCGTGGACGCGGCGCTCGCGGTGCCGACCGCGCAGGTGCGGCTGTTCGGCAAGCCGTCCGTCGCGGGCCGGCGCCGGGTGGCGGTCACCGTCGCGCGCGGCGCGGACGTCGCGCAGGCCCGCGAGCGGGCCCGGGGCGCCGCGGCGGCGTTGTCGGTCGAGCTGGACTGAGGGGCGGGCCCGGTGAGCGAGCAGCCCCCCGACGGCGCCCCCGAGGTCGGCGTCGGACCCTGGCCGGGCGGCCCCGCGGCGTGGCCCGACGACCCGCGCTACGACCCCGACCTGCTCGCGCACGGCGACCGCCGCAACGTCGCCGACCGGTACCGCTACTGGACCGTCGAGGCCGTCGTCGCGGACCTCGACACGCGGCGGCACCCGTTCCACGTGGCCATCGAGAACTGGGCGCACGACCTCAACATCGGCTCGGTGGTGCGGACCGCGAACGCGTTCAACGCCGCGGGGGTGCACGTCGTCGGGCGGCGGCGGTGGAACCGGCGCGGCGCGATGGTCACCGACCGGTACCTGCACGTGCACCACCACCCCGACGTCGCCGACCTGCTCGCGTGGGCCGCGACCGCGGGGCCGGGCGGCGGGGCGCTGCCGGTGCTCGGGATCGACAACGTGCCGGGCTCGGTCCCGCTCGACGGCTACCCGGTCCCCGAGGCGTGCGTGCTGCTGTTCGGGCAGGAGTCCGCGGGGCTGTCGGAGGCGGCCCGCGCCGGGGCCGAGGCGGTGCTGCACATCGACCAGTACGGGTCGACCCGGTCGATCAACGCGGGGGCCGCGGCGGCGATCGCGATGCACGCGTGGGCGGTCCGGCACGCGGGGCCGCCGCCGTCGTAGGCGGCCGTGCTCGGTGGCACCGAGGTCGCCCGGTCCTGGGCCGACGTCGCTCGGGGGCGTCCGTGGGCAGGACGTCCCGGACGGCCCGCTCCGCGGACGTGCCAGACTTGGTGCGATAGCGAACCCCCTCTTTCTTTGGAGCTGCTGCGATGGCCATCGCCACCCCCGAGGTGTACGCCGAGATGATCGACCGGGCGAAGGCGGGCAAGTTCGCCTACCCGGCCGTGAACGTCACCTCCTCCCAGACCGTCACCGCTGCGCTGCAGGGCTTCGCCGAGGCGGAGTCGGACGGCATCCTCCAGGTGTCGGTCGGCGGCGCCGAGTACGCGTCGGGCTCGACGGTCAAGGACCGCGTCGCGGGCACCCGCGCGCTCGCCGCCTACGCCGCCGAGGTCGCCAAGGGCTACGGCATCACGGTCGCCCTGCACACCGACCACTGCGTGAAGAAGAACCTCGACTCCTGGGTCCGGCCGCTGCTGGCGCTGGAGGCCGAGGAGGTCAAGGCCGGCAAGAACCCGACCTTCCAGTCGCACATGTTCGACGGCTCCGACATCCCGCTGGACGAGAACCTCGTCATCGCGGCCGAGCTGCTCGAGCTGTCGCAGGCCGCGCGCACGATCCTCGAGATCGAGGTCGGCGTCGTGGGCGGCGAGGAGGACGGCCACGAGGCCGAGATCAACGAGAAGCTCTACACCACGGCCGAGGACGGCCTGGCGACGGTCCGCGCCCTCGGCGCCGGCGAGAAGGGCCGCTACCTGACGGCCCTGACCTTCGGCAACGTGCACGGCGTGTACAAGCCGGGTGCCGTCAAGCTGCGCCCGTCGATCCTGGCCGACATCCAGAAGGCCGTCGGCGCGGAGATCGGCAAGGAGAGCCCGTTCGACCTCGTGTTCCACGGTGGCTCGGGCTCCACGGCCGCGGAGATCGCCGAGGCGGTCGACAACGGCGTCATCAAGATGAACATCGACACCGACACCCAGTACGCGTTCACGCGGCCGGTCGTCGCGCACATGTTCACCAACTACGACGGCGTCCTCAAGGTCGACGGCGAGGTGGGCAACAAGAAGGCCTACGACCCGCGCGCCTGGGGCAAGCTGGCCGAGGCCGGCATGGCCGCCCGCATCGTCGAGGCCGCGCAGCAGCTGCGCTCGGCCGGTCAGCGCCTGCGCTGATCGCGGTCGCGTCCTGACGCGACGAGGGCCCGGTCACCGACTCGGTGACCGGGCCCTCGTGCGTGCGGGGTGCGGGCGGGCGGTGCGGGCGGGCGGTGCGCTCAGCCCGCGGGCGGCGCGTCCTCCACGACGTCGAGCAGCTCGCCGATCCGGGTGACCTCCAGCAGGAACTGGACGGTCGGCGGCACGTGCAGCAGCCGCACCCGGTGCGGGGTGCGCATCGCGAGCCGGGCGAGGAACGCCACGCCGGACGAGTCCATGAACGTCACGTGGTGCGCGTCGATCTCGATGGGCACGCCCGCCTGCTCGGCGTCCGTCGTGGCCTGCGCGAGATCCGGTCCGAGGTCGGCGTCGACCTCGCCCGACAGGACGATCGTCGTCCGGTCGGGGGACAGGATCACGTGGACCGAACCCGGCTCCCCGGCGGCGTCGCGCGACCCGGGTGCGGTCGGCGCGGGCGCGCCTTCCGAGGCCTGGTCCCCGGCGAGCCCGCTCGGCGGAGTGCTGTTACCGTCGCGCACGATGCTCCCTTCCGTCCGGATGGCGGTCGCACGCGACCGCGCCGGGTGTCGGCTCGTCCCGGTGGGTGGCTTCGCCGGAACCTGTCGGGAACGCTAGACGATCGGAGGCGGTGGTGGTCAACTCCACGACCGGTGACGGCGGCGAGGAGACCCTGCTGGCCATCGGCCGCGCGGTGGGCCAGGTCGTCGGGATGCCGGTGCTCGTGGCCGCCGCCGAGCCGCCGGACTGGCCGATCGTCTGGGTGAACCGCGCGTTCACCGAGGTGACCGGGCTCACGCTCGAGGACGTCGCGGGACCGGCCGCGGGCATGATCGCGCCCGCCGCGGAGGACTCCTCGGGGTTGCACCAGCTCCAGGACGCCGTGCTCGCGGAGCGGGCGACGTCCGCGCTGCTGCGGCTGCGCCGCGCCGACGGCGACTGGTTCTGGGCGCGCACCGTCGTGACGCCGGTCGTCGGCGGGGACGGCGGCCGGCCGTCGCACTGGGTGGCCGCGCTCGTCGACGTGACGTCCGAGGTGGACCGCGACGCCGCGGTGGCCGCCGAGGTCGAGGTGGTCCGCCAGGAGAGCGAGGACCTCGCCCTCATCGGCACGGTGTCCGACCTGGTGATGGACCTGGACGACCCGTACGGCCTGCGGGCCATCGCGGAGCTGCTGTCCCGCCGGGTGGTGTCCTGGGCGGGGTTCTACGTGGACGACGACGGCCTGCACGCCGCGGACGGCGTCGACACGACGCGGGTGTCCTGGGCGCAGCGCCGGCAGCCCGCCGGGGCGCCGGGGCCGTTCGTGCCGCGGCGCGGGGCCCGGTCCGCGGTGCCGGACGCGGTGCAGCGCCTGCTGGACGGCGAGGGCGAGGGCGCCGTCGCGATCGACTTCGACGTGTCCGCGACCTACGAGCCGCGGACGGCGTCGGCGTGGCTGGCCGCCGACCTGCGGGCGCGCATCCCCGGCGGCGCGGGCCTCGGGCACGTCGCGGTGCTCGCGCTGCCCGGGCGGCACCGGGTCCTCGGCCTGCTGGCCGTCGTCCCGCGCGGGGCCGAGCCCGGGCAGGAGGACGGCGTGCCGGGGCGGGTCGGCCTGGACGAGCGCACCCGCACGATCCTGTCCCTGACCGGCCGCCGCGTGGGCCTCGCGATGGAGAACGTCCGCCTGTACGCGCGCGAGCACCGCGTCGCCGAGACCCTGCAGCGGGCGATGCTGCCGGAGCAGGCCGAGGTCGACGGGCTGGACGTCTGGTCGTACTACGCGCCGAACGTCGTGTACGCGCAGGTCGGCGGCGACTGGTACGACGTCGTGCAGATCTCGTCCGACGTGGTCGGCGTGGTCATCGGGGACGTCGTCGGGCACGACGTGGAGGCGGCCGCCGCGATGGGCCAGCTCCGGTCGGTGGTCCGCGCGTACGCGTTCGAGGTGACCGAGCCCGGGCCCGTCCTGGAGCGGGTCGACACGCTGGTCGGCGGCATGCGCATCCCGCGGTCGGCCGGGCTCGTGCTGACGACGCTCACCCGGCGCGGCGGCGACGAGGGCGGCTGCCCGTCCTGGCACCTGGAGTACTCGCGGGCCGGCCACCTGCCGGCGCTGCTGGTCCGGGACGGCGAGGTCGTGCTGCTCGACGGCGCGGGCGGCGCGCTGATCGGCTTCGGCGACGGGCAGCGCACCACGGCGCGGGCCGACCTGCGGCCGGGCGACGTCCTGGTCTTCTACACGGACGGGCTGATCGAGCGCCGGGACCGCGCGCTGCTCGACGGTGTCGCCGCGCTGCGCGAGGTCGCCGCCGGGGCCACGGCGGTGGACGCCGCGGGCATCGGCGAGGAGCTGCTCGCCCGCCTCGCGGACAGCCCGGAGGACGACGTCGCGGTCGTCGTCGTGCGCATCCCCGACCTCACCGACACCTCGGGGCACGGCGGGAACGTCCGCAGCCGCCGCTGGCAGCTGCCGAGCGAGCCGGCGTCGATCGCCCGGGCCCGGCACGCCGTGCTCCGGACCTGCCACGCGTGGGAGCTCGGCGACGCGTCGAACGCCGAGCTCGTCGTGTCCGAGCTGGTCGCGAACGCGGTGCTGCACGGCTGGGGCCGCGTCACGCTGCGGCTGCACGACACCGGCGAGGGGCTGCGGATCGAGGTCGAGGACTCCAACCCGACGCCGCCGGTCGCGACCGAGGGGCACCCCGGGCGGATCGGCGGGTTCGGGATGCGGATCGTCGAGCGGCTGGCGGACTGGGGGTGGCGGCCGTCGCGTGGGGGCAAGGTCGTGTGGGCCCGCGTCCGGCCGCCGGAGGGCGGGGCCGCGCAGACCACCGCGTGAGCATCCCGCCGGGGACGTCGGAGCCCACGCGGGACACGGCGGCGGCGATCGACGACGTGATCGCGTCAGCGGGTCAGCCGGGTGCCGGGACGGAGCTGTTCCGACGTGCGGCCGGCGAGGTCGTCGCCGAGGAGGACGGGTGATCCGGCGTCTCGCGGTCGACGCGGATCGCGCCGCGCCCTGACCTCAGGCCGGGGAGGACGCGTCCTGCGCGACCGCGGCCGGCTCGTCCGGCGCGCACCGGTGGTCGGGGTCGATCCGGAACAGCTCCAGCGCCCCGCAGATCTCCAGCACGAACAGGTCCCGCGGGTCCGCCCCGCGCAGCACGGTCGCGCCGCCGCGCTTCCGGCTCGCGTCGGCGAGCGAGATGAGGAACGCCGCCCCGGTGGAGTCCATGAAGGTCACGCCGCACATGTCGATGACCAGCAGCTGGCGGCGCAGGCCCACCACGCGCGCGGCGATCTCGGGGAACTGGTCGCGCTCGGCGAGGTCGAGGTCGCCGGCGATGACGAGCGTGGTCGTCGCGGCCGAGGTGGCGATCTCGATCATGGTGACCTCCGGGAGGCATGCAGGGGCTGGACGACTGTAACCACGGGGTGCCACGCCCCGCATGCGCAGCGCCGCGCTGCGACACTGGGCGCATGACCGGACCGAACCTGCTGGAGCCCGAGCCCACCCGTCTGCCCCAGGGCGCGGACGCCGACGCCCGCGCCGTCCTGACCGCCGGCGGGGACCCCCGCGACGCCGCGCGCGCCGTGCCCACGTCGTCGCTGGCGTGGGCGCTGCTGGCCGAGCGCGCGCTCGCGGACGAGGGCGACCCGGTGGCGGCGTACGCCTACGCGCGCACCGGCTACCACCGCGGGCTGGACGCGCTGCGCCGCGCCGGCTGGCGGGGGCGCGGGCCGGTCCCCGCCGACCACGAGCCGAACCAGGGCTTCCTGCGGGCGCTGCTCGCGCTCGCGGAGGCGGCGGAGGCGATCGGGGAGGACGACGAGGCGGAGCGGTGCGCGCAGTTCCTCGTGGACTCCGGGACGTCCGCGGCGGAGGTGGCCGAGCTGCGCTGAGCGCCGCAGGCCGCTGATCACCGGCCTCCGGTAGCCTTTCGGAGGTACTGGGGTCACCTGCCGCCCCGTGCCCGGACCGGTGTGCCGTCGCGAGGCAGGGTGGGAGTGGTGATCACATGCCGGCCGTCGTGGTGCTCGGGACCCAGTGGGGTGACGAGGGCAAGGGCAAGGCGACCGACCAGCTCGGCTCGCGGATCGACTACGTCGTGAAGTTCAACGGCGGGAACAACGCCGGGCACACGGTCGTCGTCGGGGGCGAGAAGTACGCCCTGCACCTGCTGCCCTCGGGCATCCTGTCGCCCGGCGTCACGCCCGTCATCGGCAACGGCGTCGTCATCGACCTCGAGGTGCTGTTCAGCGAGATCGACGCCCTGCAGGCCCGCGGGGTCACCGCGGAGCGGCTGCTGGTGTCGTCCGCCGCGCACGTCATCGCCCCGTACCACCGCACGATCGACAAGGTCACCGAGCGGTTCCTCGGCAAGCGGAAGATCGGCACGACCGGCCGCGGCATCGGCCCGGCGTACGCGGACAAGATCAACCGCGTCGGCATCCGCATCCAGGACCTGTTCGACGAGCACATCCTGCGGCAGAAGGTCGAGGGCGCCCTCGACCAGAAGAACCACCTGCTGGTGAAGGTCTACAACCGGCGCGCGATCACGGTCGACGAGACCGTCGAGGACCTGCTGCGCTTCGCCGAGCGGCTCCGCCCCTACGTCGCGGACACCCCGCTCGTGCTGAACCAGGCGCTGGACGCGGGGAAGACGCTGGTGTTCGAGGCCGGCCAGGCCACGATGCTCGACGTCGACCACGGCACGTACCCGTTCGTCACCTCGTCCTCGGCGACCGCGGGCGGCGCGTGCACCGGCTCGGGCGTCGGCCCGACCCGGATCGACCGCGTCGTCGGTGTCGCGAAGGCGTACACCACCCGGGTCGGCGAGGGCCCGTACCCGACGGAGCTGTTCGACGAGGACGGCGAGTGGCTGCGCCGCACCGGCGGCGAGTACGGCACCACGACCGGCCGCCCGCGCCGCACCGGCTGGTACGACGCCGTCGTCGCCCGGTACTCCTCGCGGATCAACGGCCTGACGGACCTCGTCGTGACGAAGCTCGACGTCCTCACCGGCCGGGACCGCATCCCGGTCGCGGTGGCGTACGACGTGGACGGCCGCCGGTTCGACGAGATGCCGGACGACCAGAGCGACTACCACCACGCGACGCCGGTGTACGAGTACCTGGACGGCTGGTCCGAGGACATCACGGGCGCCCGGGAGCTCGACGACCTGCCGAAGGCCGCGCAGCGCTACCTGGCGCGGCTGGAGGAGATCAGCGGCACCCGGATCTCGGCCGTCGGCGTCGGCCCGGGCCGCGAGGCGACGGTCAGCATCCACGACCTGCTGGGCTGACGGGGTCCGGCGCCGGCAGCTCCGCCGCCGCGACGGTGCGCTGCCGGACGGTCGCGGCCGGGTAGGCCAGGCCGGCGAGGGACAGCACCGCCGCGGCGAGCAGCACCGGAGCGAGGCCCCACGCCCCGGCGGCCGCGCCCGCGAGCAGCGCGCCCACAGGCATCAGGCCGAACGCGAGCGTGCGGCCGGCGCCGCCCACCCGCCCGAGCATCGAGGCCGGCACGAGGCGCTGCCGCATCGACGCCGAGAGCACGTTCGACAGGGTGTTGCTGAACCCGGTGAGGAAGAACGCCGCGCCGACCGCCCAGGGCGACGGGGCGAGCACCGGGACGACCAGCAGCGCGGACATCGCCGCCCAGCCGCCGAGCAGCACGCGGAGCTCCCCGACGTGCCGCAGCAGCCGTTCGACCACGAGCGAGCCGAGCACCGCGCCGAGCCCCATCGCGACGCCGAGCAGGGGGTACTGCGCGGCGGACATCCCGACCCGCGACCCGTCGCCGACGGCCCAGAGCACGAACACGGCTGTGTAGCCGGTGAAGCACATGTTGGCGACGGCGCCGGCCACGAGGAGCGGGCGCAGGACGGGGTGCCGCAGCAGGAAGCCGACGCCCTCGCGGACCTCGTGGAGCGCGCGGCGGGCCGGGGCCCCGGCGGCGTCGGGGGCCGCGTCGGGGGCCTCTGCGGGGGCGTGCCGGAACCGGCCGCGGACGCCGCGCAGGAGCGTGACGACCGCGAGCACCGCCAGGCCGGCGGGGACCCCGAACGCCCAGCCTGCGCCGAGCGTGAGCAGCGCCCCGCCGACCGGCCCGCCGACGAACGACCCCGCGACCTGCTGCACGGCCAGGACCCGCCCGTTCGCGGCCTGCAGCCGGGACCGCGGCACGACGTCCGGGACGAGCGCGGACTGCGCGAGGTCGGCGAGCACGTCGGTCGCGCCGTACGCGAGGACCAGGAGGACCAGCGCGGTGATCGACATGCGCCCGGTGACCGCCAGGGCGACGGCCCCGGCCAGCAGCACCGCCCGGGCGGAGAGCGCCAGCACCTGGACGGTGCGGCGGTCGTGCCGGTCGACGACGACGCCGCCGACGATGCCGAGCAGCAGCCAGGGGAGCCACACCGCCGCGGTCACCAGGGCGACCGGGCCGGGCTCGCGGGTCAGGGTGACGGCGTACAGCGGCACGGCGGTCTGGACGATGCCGTCGCCGAGGTTCGCGGCGGTGGTCGCGCCGAGGAGCGCGTGGAACCGGCGCCCGAGCGGCTCCGCGGCGACGGCGGGCGCGGGCGTGGGCGCGGTCGGGGCTGGGGTGGTCATCGCGGATCCTCGGGCTAGGCTGGACAGAGGAAGTTATGCAAAGAAGTCTCTGCAAAGGTAGCTCTGCACATGGATGACGTCAACGCCTCGCGCCCGCGGTCGGTCGGGGCCGACGCGCTCAAGGCCTTCACCCACCCCCTGCGGATGGCGATGATCGACCACCTGCAGGAGCACGGGCCCGCGACGGCGACGCAGCTCGCGCGCGCCCTGGGGGAGAGCACCGGGCAGACCAGCTACCACCTGCGGCAGCTCGAGCGGCACGGCTTCGTCGAGGACGACCCGGAGCACACCGGGGGGCGCGAGCGCTGGTGGCGGCCGGTGTCGTTCTGGGTGGACGGCGCGGCGCTGCGCGAGGACCCCGCCGGGGCCACCGCGCTGCGCGCCACCCAGCGGTGGGTGGTCGCCGAGCGGATGCGCGTGCTGAACGCGTGGGCCGAGGCGGACGACCCGGACCCCGTGTGGGCCGAGGTCGGCACGAGCTCGCGGGCCACGGCGCACCTCGTGCCGGCGGAGGCGGAGGCGCTGATCGCCGAGCTGGAGGCCGTCGTGCGCCGGCACCTGGACGCGGCCAAGGCCCGGCAGGACGCCGAGGGGTCCGACGGCCGGCGCCGCGTGCGGGTCTACGTCGACGTGCTGCCGCTGCCGGCGGACGTGCCCGCGGACGCCCCGGCCGGCGACGGCTGAGCGCCCGCGTCCACCCTCCGGCGCGCCGCGTGGCGGTGCGCGCCCGGTCGGTAGGGTCGGCGGCGTGAAGATCCTCGTCGTCGGGACCGGCGCCCGCGAGCACGCCCTGGCCCTCGCCCTCTCCCGCGACCCCGAGGTCACCGGCCTGCACGCCGCGCCCGGCAACCCGGGCATCGGCGAGGTCGCGACCCTGCACGTGGTGGACCCCCTGGACGGTGCCGCGGTCGCGGCGCTGGCCGTCTCGCTGGGCGCGGACCTGGTCGTCGTCGGCCCGGAGGCGCCGCTGGTCGCGGGGGTCGCGGACGCCGTGCGCGCGGCCGGGATCCCGGTGTTCGGCCCGAGCGCCGCGGCGGCACGGCTCGAGGGGTCGAAGGCGTTCGCCAAGGAGGTGATGGCCGCCGCGGGCGTGCCGACCGCCGACCCGCGCGTCGTCACCGACCCCGCCGAGGCCGCGTCGGCGCTCGACACGTTCGGCGCCCCGTACGTCGTCAAGGACGACGGTCTCGCCGCGGGCAAGGGCGTCGTCGTCACCGAGGACCGCTCCGTCGCGCTCGAGCACGCCCTCGCCTGCCTGGCCAAGCCCGGCGGCCGCGTGGTCGTCGAGGACTACCTCGACGGCCCCGAGGTGTCGCTGTTCGTGCTCTCCGACGGCGCCACCGTCGTGCCGCTCGTCCCCGCGCAGGACTTCAAGCGCGTCGGCGACGCCGACACCGGCCCGAACACCGGCGGCATGGGCGCGTACACGCCGCTGCCGTGGGCGCCGGAGGGCCTGGTGGCCGAGGTCGTCGCGCAGGTCGCGCAGCCCACCGTCGACGAGATGGCCCGCCGCGGGACCCCGTTCGTCGGGGTCCTGTACTGCGGGCTCGCGCTGACCTCGCAGGGCACCCGGGTGGTCGAGTTCAACGCCCGGTTCGGCGACCCGGAGACGCAGGTGGTCCTGGCCCGGCTCGCCACCCCGCTCGCCGGGGTGCTGCTCGCCGCCGCCACCGGGCGCCTCGCCGACCTGCCGCCGCTGGAGTGGCGGGACGACGCCGCGGTGACCGTGGTGGTCGCGTCGTCCGGGTACCCCGAGGCGCCGCGGACCGGCGACCCGATCACGGGCCTCGCGGAGGCCGCCGCGGTGCCGGGGGTGCACGTGCTGCACGCCGGGACGGCTGCCGGGCCGGACGGGTCGGTCGTGTCCGCCGGCGGGCGCGTGCTGTCGGTCGTGGGCACGGGCCCGGACCTCGCCGCCGCGCGGGCCGCCGCCTACGCGGGCGTCGAGCGCATCGCCCTGGACGGGTCGCACCACCGGTCGGACATCGCCCGGGCGGCCGCAGAGGCCTGACGCCGCCTGAGTGCCGCCGCGGTATGGTTGAGTATGTCTGAGTATTGGGCCCACTCGCATAGTCGGCTAGATTTCGGTAGATGCGGCCTGACCTGAACCCCTACGCCCCCGGCTCGGGCCTGCGGCCCCCGGCGATGGTCGGGCGCGATGCGCAGGTGCACGCCTTCGACACCGTGGTGGCACGCACGGGGAACCGTCTGCACAACCGCGGCATGGTTCTCTCGGGTCTGCGCGGTGTCGGGAAGACGGTCCTCCTGAACTCGCTCCGCGCGCATGCCGACCGGCACGGGTGGCTGACGGTCGCGATCGAGGCCAAGCCCGGGGAGCTGGGCGGCAGGAGCGTGCGCACCCGGTTGGGCCGCGAGCTGCTCACCGCGGCGCGCCGCTACAACCGACCGGGCCTGCGCGAGCGTCTCGCGTCGTCGTTCGCGAGCATCGGCTCGTTCTCGGCCTCGGTGGGCGTCACCGGCATCTCGCTGGGCGTCGACGTCGCACCCGGCCGGGCGGACTCCGGGCAGATCGAGCTGGACCTCGAGGAGATGGTCGAGGACGTCGCCTCCGCGTTGCAGACGGAGGGCAAGGGGTTCGGGATCTTCATCGACGAGATGCAGGACGTCGACGACGAGCTGCTCTCCGCGCTGCTCTCGGTCCAGCACGTCGCGGGTCAGCAGGGCTGGCCCTTCTACGTCGTGGGTGCCGGACTCCCGAGCCTCCCGGCGACGCTGAGCGCGTCCCGCTCGTACGCGGAGCGCCTGTTCGACTACCACCAGATCGGTGCGCTCGCCCGCGACGCCGCGGCGTCGGCACTGACCGAGCCCGCGAGCCGGCTCGGCGTCGCCTACACCCCGGACGCGGTCGACGCGCTCGTCGGCGCCTCGGCCGGCTACCCGTACTTCCTCCAGGAGTACGGGAAGGCTGTCTGGGACCTGGCGCCCGACAAGACCATCGACGCCTCGGATGCGGCGGTGGCACTCGATGTCGGGCGGGACCAGCTCGACCAGGGGTTCTTCCCGGCCCGGTGGGACCGCGCCACTCCCGCCGAACGGCGCTACCTCCGGGCCATGGCGCGCGACGGGGATGGCGGGTCGGGCACCGGGGAGGTGGCGCGGCGTCTCGGGATCAAGCAGGCCAGCCTCGGTCCTGCGAGGGCCCAGCTCATCGCCAAGGGCCTGATCTACGCACCCGAGCACGGCCGCGTCGCCTTCACCGTCCCTGGCATGGCGGCGTTCATCGGGCGTCAGTTCGGCGACGCCTGACCGCCGAAGGTGCTGGTGAGCCCGGGCGGCCTGATGGCCCGCGGACAGGTCCGTACGCCTGGACGCCGGCCCCGGGCCGTCCGCCGGCTGCGGCAGGATGACCCCCATGACCGCACCCGCGCTGCCCGGCTGGACGCACACCTACTCCGGCAAGGTCCGCGACCTGTACGTCCCGGACACGACCCAGGCGGCCGGCGCGGCCGTGGCCGAGCGGCACGGGGACGTCGTGCTGGTCGTCGCCAGCGACCGGGTGAGCGCGTACGACCACGTGCTCGAGCCCGGCATCCCCGGCAAGGGCGTGGTGCTGACGCAGCTGAGCCTGTGGTGGTTCGCGCAGCTGGCCGACGTGGTGCCGAACCACGTCGTGTCGGCGGAGGGCCCGGACGTGCCCGCCGAGGTCGCGGGCCGGGCGATGGTCTGCCGGCGCCTGGACATGTTCCCGGTGGAGTGCGTCGCGCGCGGCTACCTCACGGGCTCCGGCCTGGCGGAGTACCGCTCCGCCGGCGCGGTGACCGGGATCCCGCTGCCGGAGGGGCTGGTGGACGGCTCCCGGCTGCCCGAGCCGATCTTCACCCCGGCGACGAAGGCCGAGGTCGGCGAGCACGACGAGAACGTGACGCTGGACCAGGTCGCGGCGACGCTCGGGCGCGAGCGGGCGGAGCAGCTGCGGGACCTCACGCTCGCCGTCTACGGGCGGGCGGAGCGGCTGGCGCGCGAGCGCGGGGTGGTGCTGGCCGACACCAAGCTGGAGTTCGGCCTGGACGCCGACGGCGTCGTGACCCTGGGCGACGAGGTGCTGACGCCGGACTCGTCGCGGTTCTGGCCGGCGGACGCCTGGCAGCCGGGGCGGGCGCAGCCGAGCTTCGACAAGCAGTTCGTCCGCGACTGGCTGACGTCGGCCGCCTCCGGCTGGGACCGGGCCGGCGACGTGCCGCCCCCGCCGCTGCCGGCCGACGTGGTCGCGCGGACCCGGGACCGGTACCGGGAGGCGTACGAGCGGCTGACCGGGACGGCCCTCGCCCTCTGAGGGCGGGACCTCGGGCCTGGACCGCGGGGTGCGTCGAGCCGTAGGTTAGGCTTGCCTCATTGTCGCGGCGCCGTCGCCGGTCCGTGAGCCTGGGGCTCCCACCGGTGCGGGCGCCGAACGTCCACCTGAACGGAGCACCCCCGTGCACGCTCGCACGACCTCGCCGCGCCCGGGCGCCCGCCGCGGCCTGGCCGCCGTCGCCGCGCTCGGCGCCGCCGCCCTGCTGCTGACCGCCTGCTCGAGCGACGACGCCGCGGACGACGCCCCGGCCGCCGGCGGCGACGAGACCGCCGCCGCGGACGACGCCTTCCCCGTCACCATCGAGTCCAGCCTCGGCGAGGCCACCATCGAGGCGAAGCCGGAGCGCGTCGTCGCGCTCGGCTGGGGCGCGGCGGACATCGCGTTCTCGCTGGGCACGACGCCGGTCGGCATCGAGAGCGACGACTGGGCGGGCGACGAGGACGGCTACCAGCCGTGGTTCCGCGCCGCCGTCGAGGACGCGGGCGAGGAGCTGCCCGAGACCATCACGATGTACCCGGAGCTCGACGTCGAGGCGATCATCGCGCTCGAGCCCGACCTGATCCTCGCCACGCAGTCCGGTATCGACCAGGCGACCTTCGACCAGCTGTCCGACTTCGCGCCGGTCGTGGCCTACCCGGGCCAGGCCTGGGCGACCCCGGTCGAGGACCAGATCACGATCGCCGCGCAGGCGCTGGGCGTGCCGGACCAGGCGGCCGGGCTCATCGACGGCATCCAGGCCGAGTACGACGCGGTGGCCGAGGCGCACCCGGAGTGGGCGGACATCACCTACGCGTACGTGTACGGCGGCGACCAGGCGGGCTCCCTCGGCGTGTACATGCCGGGCGACACCCGCGTGGCGCTGCTGTCCAGCCTCGGCCTGGAGCTCGCGCCGTCCGCGGCCGGGCTCGAGCCGGACCCCGGCTCGTTCTACGCGACCCTCGGCCTGGAGAACGCCGACCAGCTCGACGACGTCGAGCTGCTGTTCACCTGGTTCAACGACGAGGACGAGCAGGCCGCCACCGAGGCGCAGCCGCTGTGGCAGCAGATGCCGGCGTTCCAGTCGGGCGCGTACCTGCCGATGCTCGACCGGCAGCTCGGCATGGCCGTCACCGTCGCGACCCCGCTGAGCGTGCCCTACGCCCTGGACGCGTACGTCCCGCAGATCGAGGAGGTCGTCGCGAAGGTCGCCGGCTGACCCGACGACCCCCGCGACCCCGGTCCGCCGGACCGGGCGCCACCGACGTGACCGCGACCGTCACCGCACCGCGAGCCCCGCGCACCACCGCGCGGGGCTCGCGGTCGCGCGCGTGGCTGCTGGCCGGCGGCCTGGTGCTGGCGCTCGGGCTGCTCGTGCTCGCCTGCGGGCTGAGCGTCGCCGTCGGCTCCAAATCCGTCCCGCTGGGCGAGGTGTGGTCCGCGTGGCTGCACCCGGACGACGGGTACACCTCGGCCGTCGTGCAGTCCCGGCTGTCCCGGACGGCGCTCGGGCTCCTCGCGGGCGCGGCGCTCGCGGTGTCGGGCGCGGTGATCCAGGGGCTCACCCGGAACCCGCTGGGGGATCCCGGGCTGCTCGGGGTGAACGCCGGTGCGTCCGCGTCGGTCGTCGTCGTCACCGCGCTCGCGGGCGGGACGGCCGGGCGGTCGGTGTGGGCGGCGATCCCCGGGGCGGTGCTGGCCACCGTGGCCGTCTACGTCATCGGCTCGGGAGGACCCCGCGGCAAGGCGACGCCCGTGCGGCTGGTGCTGGCCGGCGCGGCGATCGCCGCGGTGCTCATGGCGCTGGTGCAGGCGATCACGCTCGCGAACACCGAGGTGTTCACGACCTACCGGTTCTGGGTCATCGGCTCGCTGGCCGGGCGGCCCGAGGACACCGCGGGCCTGGTGCTGCCGTACGTCCTGGCCGGGCTGGCGCTGGCGCTGCTGCTCGCGCGCGGCCTCAACGCCCTGGCCCTCGGCGACGAGTCCGCGACGGCCCTCGGGCTGAACGCCGGGCGGACCCGGGCGCTCGCCGGGGTCGCGGCCACGCTGCTGGCCGCGGCGGCGGTCGCGGCGGTCGGCCCCGTCGCGTTCGTCGGGCTGGCGGTGCCGCTGGTCGTGCGGTCCTTCACCGGCTCCGACCACCGGTGGCTGATCCCGTACGCCGCGGTGCTCGGGCCGGTGCTGCTGCTCGGCGCGGACGTCGTCGGGCGGGTCGTCGCGCGGCCGGGGGAGCTCATGGTCGGCGTGGTGACCGCGTTCGTCGGGGCCCCGTTCCTCGTCGTCGCGGTGCGCCGGGGGAGGATCGGCCTGTGAGCGCCCCCGCCCTCGGACGCACCGCCGGCGCCGACCGCACCGCCCCGGCCCGGCGGCCCGCGATCCGCGTGAACCGGCGCGCCGTCGTGGTGTGCCTCGGCGCGCTGCTCGCGACGGCGGTCCTGGCCCTCGTGACGATCGCCGTCGGCGAGCTCGGCATCACCCCCGCGGAGCTGCCGGCGGTGCTCGCGGGCGAGGGGTCGAGGGCGCAGGAGTGGGTGCTCTGGTCGAACCGCGCGCCCCGGATCGGGGTCGCGGCGCTCGCGGGCGCGGCGTTCGGCGTCGCGGGGTCGCTGTTCCAGAGCGTGACGCGCAACCCGCTCGGCAGCCCCGACGTCATCGGGCTCGGGGCGGGCGCGGCCGCCGGGGCCGCCGCGGCCACGCTGGTCTGGCCGGGCGTGCTGCCCGCGCCCGTGGGCGCGCTGCTCGGCGCCGGCCTCGCGGTGGGCGCGGTGCTGCTCGGGGCCGGGCGCGGGGTGCGCGCGCCGTTCCGGATGGTCGTGGTCGGCATCGCGATCGGCGCGATGAGCCTGGCGTTCGTCCAGCTCGCGCTGGCGCGGGCCACGGCCGAGGAGGCGCAGCAGGTCGCCGCCTGGTTGAACGGCAGCCTGCTGTCCCGGAACGCCGGCCACGTGGCGACCATCGGCGTGGCCCTGGTCGTGCTGCTGCCGTGCGCGCTCGCGCTGACCCGGCGGCTGCAGCTCGTCGAGATGGGCGACGACGCCGCCACCGCCCTGGGGGTCGACCCCGGCCGGACCCGGACGCTGGCGATCGCCGTGGGCGTCGCGCTGACGGCCGCCGCCGTGAGCGTGTGCGGGCCGGTGGCGTTCATCGCGCTGACCGCGCCGCAGATCGCGCGGCGGCTGACCGGCTCGACCGGGCCGGGGATGGCCGCCGCCGCGTGCACCGGGGCCGTGCTGCTGGTCGGCGCGGACCTGCTGGCCCAGCACGCGCCGTGGGGGGTGCAGTACCCCGTCGGCGTGCTGACGGCCCTGCTCGGCGGCACGTACCTCGCGTACCTCCTGGTGCGCGAGTGGAGGAAGGGAACCGCATGACCGACGCGCCGCTCGCCACCGAGGGGGTGACGCTCGCCTACGACCGGCTGGTCGTGGCCGAGGACCTCACGGTGGCCGTGCCCGCGGGCTCGTTCACCGTCATCATCGGGCCGAACGGCTGCGGCAAGTCGACGCTGCTGCGCGCGCTCGCCCGCACCCTGAAGCCGCGGTCCGGCCGGGTGCTGCTGGACGGCGCCCCGATGGACGCCCTGCGGACCAAGGCCATCGCCCGCCGGCTCGCGCTGCTGCCGCAGAGCCCGATCGCCCCCGAGGCGATCACGGTCGCCGACCTCGTCGCCCGCGGCCGGTACCCGCACCAGGGCCTGCTCCGGCAGTGGTCGCCCGAGGACGCCCGGGCGGTGGACGCCGCGATGGCCGCCACCGAGGTCATCGACCTGCGGGACCGGTACGTGTCCGACCTGTCCGGCGGGCAGCGGCAGCGCGCCTGGCTCGCGATGGCGCTCGCGCAGGAGACCGACCTGCTGCTGCTCGACGAGCCGACGACGTTCCTCGACATCGCGCACCAGTTCGAGGTCATGGACCTGTGCGCCCGGCTGCACGAGGAGGGCCGGACGCTCGTCGCCGTGCTGCACGACCTCAACCAGGCCGCCCGGTACGGCTCGCACGTGATCGCGATGAAGGCCGGCCGGGTCGTCGCCGAGGGCGCGCCCGAGGACGTCGTGACCGAGGCGCTGGTCCGGGACGTGTTCGGCCTCGCGGCCCGCGTGCTGCCGGACCCGGAGACCGGGACGCCGATGGTCGTGCCGGCGCGGCGGGACGCGCACGTGCGGCACGGGGCCGACCGGGGCTGACGGCCGGGGCCGACCGCCGGGCCGCGGCCGCCGCCGTCGCTGAAACCGATGATCGGTGTCCGCGCGACGGGGCGGGCCCGGCCCGGCCGATCCGGGTGAAAACGTTCGCTACGCTGCCCTCGTGCCGACACCTGCCCGGAAGGCCCCCGTCATCGCGGACGTGGCCCGCGTCGCCGGCGTGTCCGTGCCGACGGTCTCCCGCGTCCTGACCGGCTCCGTGCCCGTGAGCCCCGAGCGCCGGGAGCGGGTGCTCGCCGCGATCCGCGAGCTCGGCTTCCGCCCGAACGGCGCCGCGCGGGCCCTGGTCCGCGGGCAGCAGTCGATGGTCGCCGTGCTGACCAGCAACACCACGCGCTACGGCTACGGCATGACGCTGCAGGGCATCGAGGAGGCCGCCCGGCAGTCCGGCTACCTCGTGGTCATCTCCGTGGTGGAGACCCCGGACCGCGCGACCGTCGCGGCGGCCGTGGACTCCATGCTCGGCCAGCCGATGGCCGGCGCGGTCGTGCTCGAGTACGACCAGGCCGGGGTCGCGGCCCTCGCGGCGATGCCCCCGTGGCTGCCCGTGGTGGCGGCCGCCCCGATGCCCGACGGCGGCGGGACCCCCGCGGTGCCGCACGCCTACATGGACGACCACGCGGCCGCCGCGCAGGCCACCCGCTACCTGCTCGACCTCGGTCACCGCACCGTGCACCACGTCGGCATCCCGTCGACCGGGGGCCCCAGCGCCCGGACGCTGGGCTGGCGCGAGGCCCTCGACGCGGCGGGCGCCCCGGTCCCGGCGGTGGTGGCGGCCGACTGGGCGCCGACGTCCGGGTACGACGCCGGCCTTGCCCTGGCCGAGGAGCCGGACGTCACCGCGGTGCTCTGCGGCAACGACGAGATCGCGATGGGCGTGATGAAGGCGCTCGCCGACCGCGGGCGCCGGGTGCCGGACGACGTCTCGGTGATCGGCTTCGACGACCACCCCCTGGCGCAGCTCTGGTCGCCGTCGCTGACGACGGTCCGCCAGGACTTCGCCGCGCTGGGCCGGCAGGCCTTCGCGCTGCTGACGGCGTCGATGCAGGACGGACCGCCGCCCCGGTCGATCACGTCCCGGCCGGAGCTCGTGCTGCGCGGCACCTCGGGACCGCCCCCGCGCTGACCCCGCGCGGGGCCGCCTGCGCGCCCGCACGCCCGCACCTCTGCGAGCCGCGCCGGGCGCGGTCGGGCGCCGAGTGTCCAGAACGCACGGGACATCCTTCGTGAAACGCCCCGGCCTCGTGGACACCCGGTGGGGTTGCGGCCGGGGGCGCGAGTGGACGTGCGTGCGGGGGCGCGCGGGCTCGGGGCGCGGAAGCGGCGCGCGGGGAGTCCAGGCCGCGGCCGAGCCTCGGGTGTTGTGAAAGCGTTACCAAGCGCGAACACCAGGGACTTGCGCTCTGCTCTGATCTACGTTTTCATAAGTCCCGCGACGAAGCACCGAGCAGGACGAAGGAGACGTGCCCGATGGTGGACCACCCCGCCCCCGCGACCGCGGAGGCATCGACGACCGTCGGCCTCGCCCACCCCGCCCTGCGCGCCTGGGGCACCGACTCCCTCGGCCTGGCCTTCACGCACGGCCCCGACGCCCCGGTGGTCGTGGCCGCCGTGCGCGGTTCGCTCGCGGACGCCGAGGCCGTCGCCGACGACGCCGCGCTCGTCCCGGCGACGCAGCCGCTCGTCGAGGTGCTCGCCGTCGGGCACGGCCGCCGGCACGCGAACCTCCGGAACACGGCCACCGCCGTCGGCGCCCGGCTGCGGCACGCCGGACACCGCGAGGAGCAGGACGGCCCCTGGCGCGTGCTGCACGTCGACCAGCGCGACGACGCGACGGGGCTCGAGGTCCGCACCACGCTGCGCACCCCGGCCGCCGGCCGCCCGTCGCTCCAGGCGTGGACGACCGTCCGCAACGCCGGTGAGCAGCCGGTCGCGCTGCAGGCGGTCTCGACGCTCGTGCTGGGCCACCCGCTCGGCGCGGGCGCCGGCCCGCGGGACGTCGTGACCGTCGAGGGCCGCAACGAGTGGGTCGGCGAGGGCCGTTGGGAGGTCACGCCGCTGCGCGGCCAGTCGGGCCTGCCGTGGCTGGACCTCGACGCGCACCAGCACCAGGACGGCCGGGGCTCCCGCGCGGTGGTCAGCGGCGGCACCTGGTCGTCGGGCGACCGCGCCCCCGCCGGCGCCCTCGGGGTCGACGCCGCCGGCACGTCCGGGCGTGCGCTGGCGTGGGAGGTCGAGCACAACGGCGCCTGGCGCGCCGAGGTCGGCGAGCGCGTCGGCGCGGCGCCCGCCGGGCGCGGCGAGCTCGTCCTCGGGCTGCTCGGCCCGACCGACGCGGACCACCAGTGGCTGACGGTGCTCGGCCCGGGGGAGTCGTTCACGTCCGTCCCCGCCTCGGTCGCGTTCTCCGACGCCGGCTGGCAGGGCGCGGTGCAGGAGCTGACCCGGCACCGCCGCCTGCTGCGCACCGGGCCGGCCGAGCCCGAGGGCCGCTGGCTGGTGTTCAACGACTACATGAACACCCTCATGGGCGACCCGACCACCGAGAAGCTGCTCCCGCTGGTGGACGCGGCCGCCGCGGCCGGGGCCGAGTACTTCTGCATCGACGCCGGCTGGTACGACGACGGCTTCGACTGGTGGGACTCGGTCGGCGAGTGGCAGCCGTCCACCCGGCGGTTCGGCGCGGCCGGCCTCGGCGCGGTCCTCGACCGGATCCGCGAGGCCGGCATGGTGCCCGGCCTCTGGCTGGAGCCCGAGGTCGTCGGCCGCCGCAGCCCGGTCGCGGACGCCCTGCCCGCGGACGCCTTCCTGCAGCGGGCCGGCCGGCGGGTCCTCGAGCAGGACCGCTACCTGCTGGACCTGCGGCACCCCGCGGCGCGCGCCCACCTGGACGCGGTCGTCGACCGCCTGGTCCGGGACCTCGGCGTCGGGTACTTCAAGCTGGACTACAACGTCACCCCCGGCCCCGGCTCCGACCTGGGCGCGGACAGCGCCGGCGCGGGCCTGCTCGCGCACAACCGGGCGCACCTCGCGTGGCTGGACGGCGTCCGCCGCCGGCACCCGCACGTGGTCCTGGAGAACTGCGCGTCGGGGGCGATGCGGGCGGACTACGCGCTGCTCGCCCGGCTGCACCTGCAGTCCACCTCCGACCAGCAGAACCCGGTGCTGTACCCGCCGATCGCCGCCGCGGCCCCGATGCAGGTGCTGCCCGAGCAGGCCGGGAACTGGGCCTACCCGCAGCCCGGGATGACGGACGAGGAGATCGTCTTCACCCTGTGCACCGGGCTGTCCGGCCGGCTCTACCTGTCCGGGCACCTGGACGAGATGTCCGCCCCGCAGCTCGCCCTGGTGCGCGAGGCCGTGGACGTCGCGCTCGCCCGCCGGGCCGCCGACGAGACCGCGGTGCCGTTCTGGCCGCTGGGCCTGCCCGCCTGGGAGGACCCCTGGGTCGTGAGCGGCCTGCGCGCCGGGGACGAGTCGTGGGTCACCCTGTGGTGGCGCGGCGACGGTCCCGGCTCGGTCCTGCTCGACCTTCCCGCGGGCGACCTGGCGACGGCCTTCCCGTCCGCGGCGGACGCGCCGGGCGGCCGGCGCTGGGACGTGCGGCGCCGGGACGACGGCCGGGTCGAGGTCGCCGTCGACGGCCCCGGCCCGAGCGCCCGGCTGCTCCGCGTGCGCCCCTGACCACCGCGCACCACCCCGCACGTCCCCGCACGACCCCGCACCACCACCCACCCCCGCACCACCCGCTTCACCCCGGCGTCACCGAGGACGCCGGTCGAGACACGAGGAGTCGATATGACGAGGTATTCGACTGCGGCCGCCGCGGCGCTGGCCGTCGCCCTGCTGGCCACGGCCTGCTCCGACCCGAGCGCGGGCGGCGGCGGCGGCGGGTCCGCGGCGCCGGCGGCCTGGCCGGACCAGACCGCCGACCTGGCGGGCGTCGAGCTGACGGTCTGGGCCGCGCAGAACTCGAACTCCGTCCCGGAGTCGGTCGTGTCGGCGTTCGAGGACGCGACCGGCGCGAGCGTCGACGTCGTCACCATCCCGGACCCGTACGAGCAGGGCGTGCAGACCAAGGTCGCCACGGGCGACAAGCCGGATCTCGCGTTCTGGCAGCCGACGGCCTCGATGCTGACGGCCCTCAACGCGCCGACCAACCTGCAGCCGCTGGACGACGCCCCGTGGCTGGAGGACATGCGCCCCGAGCTGCGGGACATGACCGGCATCCTCGACGGCACCCGGTACGCCGCGCTCATCAGCACCCCCGCGGTCATGGGCGTCTACTACAACAAGCAGGTGTTCGCGGACCACGGCATCACCGACCTGCCGACCGACTGGGACTCGTTCGTCGAGCTCGGCCGCACGCTGAAGGCCGACGGCGTCACCCCCTTCTTCGAGATGGGCGGTGACCGCTGGGCCACGCAGTGGTGGGTCCAGGTGCAGCTCGCCGATGCCGCCGCCGACGGCCTGTGGGACCGCATGAACGCGAACGAGGAGGCGTTCACCGACCCGGCGATCCTGGGCGCGATCGAGGAGTACAAGTCGCTGATCGACGAGGGCCTGTTCAACGACTCGATCAAGACGGCGACGTTCGAGGACCAGGGCGACGCGCTGCTGGCCGGCGACGCCGCGATGGCCGTCCAGGTGAACAGCTTCTTCGGCCAGCTCCAGGCGAAGGCCGACACCGCGACGCTGGACGAGACCATCGGCTTCTTCCCGATCGCCCCGTCGGGCAACGTCGGCACGTTCATCCCCGACCAGGCGAACGCGCTCGTCGCCTTCAAGACGGGTGACGCCACCCGGGAGGCCGCGGCCCGCCAGCTGCTGTCGTTCTGGCTCGGCGACGGCTACGCGGACTTCGTCGCCGCGCAGGACACCGTGTCGCTGCAGACCGGCGTCGACTCCCCGGACACCGTGCCGGTGGCGCTGACCGAGGTGGCCGACGCGCTCGGCGACTCCGTCGGCTCGATGCAGGCTCTCGCGGTCGCGAACCCGGACCTGTACCTGTTCCTCGCGGACATGATCCAGGGCTCCACCAGCCCGCAGCAGGTCGCGCAGGAGACGCAGGACCAGTTCGCCCAGCTCGCCCAGGCGCAGGGCGTCGAGGGCTTCTGACCGACGGTCCCGGGCGGCGGGCGCACCCCGCCGCCCGGGACGTGCACCGCCAGGGCGAGGAGAACCCCATGCACGCGAGCAGCACGACCGACGCGCCGGCCGACGGCGCACCCGCGACGCGCGCCCCGGCACCCGGCCGCCCGGCCCGGGCGCCCCGGCTCCGGCGCGCCCGGACGGACCACCGGCGCACCCGCGCGGCCGCCACGCACCCGGGCTGGTTCGCCGCCCCGGCGTTCGCGGTGCTCGGGGTGTTCTTCTTCGTCCCGACGATCTTCAACTTCGTCTACTCGTTCACGAACTGGTCGTCGTTCCACAGCGACATCGGCTTCGTGGGCTTCGCGAACTTCCAGTCGCTGCTGAGCAGCGGCACCCTGGTGCAGGCGCTGCGCGTGACGCTGGTCTACGCGGTGCTGGTCGCGATCTTCCAGAACCTCTTCGGCCTGCTGCTGGCGCTGCTCCTGGAGCGGGACACCCGGGTCAACCGGTTCGCGCGGGTCATGTTCTTCATCCCCGTCGTGATGTCGGCGCTCGCGGTCGGCTACGTGTTCCAGGCGATGCTCAAGCCGGACGGCGCCGTCAACGACGTGCTCGGCTGGTTGCTCGGGCGGGAGATCGCCATCGCCTGGCTCGGCTCGACCACCTGGACGATCGTCGTCGCCGCACTGATCCACGCCTGGAAGTGGATGGGCCTGCCGATGCTCATCTACCTGGCCGGCCTCAAGACGATCGACGAGCAGGTGCTGGAGGCCGCACGGCTCGACGGCGCCTCGGCGTGGCAGACGTTCCGGGAGATCCGGTTCCCGCTGCTCGCCCCCGCGGTCACGTTCAACGTCGCGACCGCGCTGCTCGGCTCGATGAACGGCTTCGACATCGTGCAGGCCACCACCGAGGGCGGGCCCGCCCGCAGCACCGAGCTGCTGAACATCTTCATCTTCCGGACCTTCGGCCAGGGCCTGTTCGCGCAGGCGACGACGATGAGCCTGATGCTCTTCCTCGTCGTGGCGCTGCTGGCCTTCCCGGTCATCCGGATGCTCCGCAAGCGCGAGGAGGTCCTGTGAGCACCGTCGTCGGAACGGCCCGGGCGGCCCGGGTGCCGCGCACCCCGCGCGCGGGTGGCAGGCACGGGGGCTGGCGCGCCGTGCAGCCCGTGGTCGCGGTCCTCGCGGTCGTGCTGCTCATCGGCATGCCGCTGTGGATCATCGTCGTCACCGCCGGCAAGTCGCAGGCCGAGGCGCTGAACCCGAACCTGTCCCTGCCGACCGAGTGGCACCTCGGCGAGAACGTCGCGCAGGTCTGGCAGGACGGCCGGCTGCCGAAGGCGTTCCTCGGCTCGATGCTGGTCATGGTGCCGTCGGTGCTCGGCGTGCTCGTGCTCGGCTCGATGGCGTCCTGGGTGCTCGCCCGGCGGAGCAGCCGCGGCTGGGCGGTGCTCTACGCGCTGGCGATCTCCGGCATCGTGCTGCCGCCCGCGGTCGTGACGATCGTGCTGCTGCTGCGCCAGATCGGCCTGGCCGGCACCCCGACCGGCATGGTCGGCGTCTACATGGGCATGTACATGTCCACGGTCGTCTTCTTCGTGACCGGGTTCGTGCGGACCATCCCGGTCGAGCTCGAGGAGGCCGCCCGCATGGACGGCGCCGGGCCGGTGCGGGTGTTCCGGACGGTGATCCTGCCGCTGCTCGCCCCCGTGCTGTCGACCGCGACGATCCTCATCTGCCTGTACATCTGGAACGACGTGTTCTACGCGCTCTTCGTGGTGGGCGGGCGCCTCGACACCCTGCCGCTGAACCTCTACCAGGTGGCGTCCGCGGGGCTGTACCTCAACAACTGGCACCTGATCTTCGCCTACGTCGCGCTGATGAGCCTGCCGCTGCTGGTGGTCTTCGTCGTGGCGCAGCGCCGGATCATCTCCGGCATCACGAGCGGCGCGGTGAAGTAGCGGGGCGGCTCACCCCGCGCCGTGGAACGCCAGCGCCAGGAGGACGTCCTCGGGCCGCGGCGCGTGCTCCGGCGCGGGGCCGCCCGTGAAGCACCGGCAGGCGCCGTCCTGGTGCACCAGGTTCGCGTGCGGCCGGGCCACGCAGGGCGCTGGCGCGCCGTCGCCGGGTGTCGTCGGCGCGACCGGGGTCTCGATCGTCATGCGGGTACTACCTCCGTGCGGGGGCCGCGGGGGAGCGGTCCGTGACGGCGCCGAGGGGCCGGCGCCGCGGTCGCCCCGGGGTCGCGTGCACGTCCCCGTGGTGTCGTGTCCATCGGACGGTCGCACGGATTCCTGTGGTGTCAGGACCAGGTTGCGGCGTTAGCGCAGGTGAATTCCCTCCCGTGTGGTCGGACTCACCCCGGGACCGGGCCGGAGGTCCCGCGTCGGGGGCCGCTGGTGGTTCGATGGGCCGCGTGATCCACACCGAGGACTACGCGCTGACCGACGAGGCGCGCGTGCGGGACCTGGTGCGCGCGCACGGGTGGGCGACGCTGGTCTCCGTGACCGCGGAGGGGCCCGTGGCGTCGCACCTGCCGGTGCTGCTGGAGGAGACGCCGGTCGGTCCGGCGCCCGAGCCGCGGCCGGCCCGGCCCGCCCGCGACGCCCGCGGGCTCCCCGACCGGTTCACCGCCCCGTCCGCCCCGCTGCACGTCCTCGGCCACCTCGGCCGCCCGGACGAGCTGCTGCACGAGCTCGACGGCACCCGGGAGCACCTGCTGGTCGTCGCGGGCCCGTCGGGCTACGTGTCGCCCGGCTGGTACGGCTACGCCCCCGCGCTGCCGACGTGGAACTACGTGGCCGTGCACCTCTACGGCACGGTCGAGCTGCTGGACCCGGAGGAGTCGTACGCCGTGCTGGGCGCGACCGTCGACCGGTACGAGGACCCGATGCCCGACCCGGTCCGGATGCCCGACGGGTACGCCCGGCAGGTCGCGCCCGGGGCGGTCGGGTTCCGGATGCGGGTGACCCGCTGGCAGGGCAAGGCGAAGCTCAGCCAGGACAAGCCGCGGGCCGTCGCGGAGCGGGTCGTCGCCGCGCTCGACGCCGGCCCGCGGTACGCCGCGCCCGCGCTCGCCGCCGAGATGCGGGCCGAGCTCGACCGCCGCCCCGACTGGCCGTGACCGGCCCCGACCCGGGAGATCCCGTGACCCGCCCGCTCGTCCTCACCCGCGCGCGCCTGCTCGGCGACGACGCCCCGGTCGACCTGCTGCTCCGCGACGGCCGGGTGCAGGCGGTCGGCGCCGGAGCCGCGGACGCCGCCGGACCCGCCGCCGAGCGCGTCGACCTCGACGGCCGCACGGTGCGCCCGGCCTCTGGGACCAGCACACGCACATGACGCAGTGGGCCCTCGCCCGCCAGCGGCTCGACGTGTCGGCCGCGACCTCGGCGGCGCACGCGGTGCAGATCGTCGCCGACCGCCTGGCGTCGCGCCCGCCCGCCCCGGGGACGGCGCTGGTCGGCGCCGGGTTCCGGGACGGGCTGTGGCCGGACGCGCCGACCGCCGCGCTGCTCGACGCCGTCGCCGGCGACACCCCCGTCGTCCTGGTCTCCGCCGACCTGCACTGCGCCTGGTTCAGCACGGCGGGCCTGCGGTACGCGGGCGTGGGGGAGCACCCCACCGGCCTGCTGCGCGAGTCCGAGTGGCTGCCGCTGTCCGCTGTGGTGGACCAGGTCCCCGACGCGGTGGCCGACGCGTGGGTCGACGAGGCCGCCCGGGCCGCCGCGCGGCGCGGCGTGGTCGGCGTGGTCGACCTGGAGATCACCGAGAACCTCACGCCCTGGCGCCGCCGCATCGCCGCGGGCTCGGACGCGCTGCGGGTCCGGGCCGGGGTCTGGGAGCCGTACCTCGACAAGGTGCTCGCCGAGGAGCTGCGCACCGGCGACGTCGTCGTCGGCACCGGCGGGCTGCTCCAGCAGGGGCCGCTCAAGGTCATCACCGACGGGTCGCTCAACACCCGGACCGCCTACTGCCACGACCCGTACCCCGGCCTGTCCGGGCCGGGCGCCCACGGCGTGCTGTCCGTGCCGCCGGAGCACCTGGTGCCGCTCATGGCCCACGCGCACCGCCGCGGACTCGCCTGCGCGATCCACGCGATCGGCGACCAGGCGAACACCCTGGCCCTCGACGCGTTCGCGGCGTCGGGCGCCCGCGGCACGATCGAGCACGCCCAGCTCCTCACGGACGCGGACGTGGCCCGGTTCGCCGCGCTCGGGGTCACCGCGTCCGTCCAGCCGGAGCACGCGATGGACGACCGGGACGTCGCCGACCGGTACTGGGCGGGCCGCACCGCGCGGGCGTTCCCGCTCGCGTCGCTGGTCGCCGCCGGGGTGCGGCTGGTGCTCGGCTCGGACGCGCCGGTCGCGCCGCTCGACCCGTGGATCGCGGTGGCCGCCGCCGTGGAGCGCGCCCGCGACGGGCGCGAGCCCTGGCACCCGGAGCAGCGCGTGGACCTGCTGACGGCGCTCGCGGCGTCCACGGACGGGCAGCCGCTGGTCCTCGGCCCCGGGGCGTCCGCGGACCTGTGCGTCCTGGACGCCGATCCGCTCGCCGACGGGGCGCCGCTGCGGGGGATGCCCGTGGCCGGGACCCTGCTCGCGGGGCGGTGGACGCACCGCGCGCTCTGACCGGCTACACCCCCGCCAGGACGTCCGCCGTCGACACCACCCGGGCGAAGCCGCCGCCGTGCAGGTTCGTCGCCGTCGCGCGCGCGAGGTCCTCGGCGGGCACGACCGTCCCGTCCGGCCCGGCCAGGTCGAAGGTGTGCGTCGCGTCGAGCGGCAGCACCACCCGGTAGCCGAGGTTCCCGGCCATGCGGGCGGTGGTCTCGACGCACATGTTCGTCTGGATGCCGCACAGCACGACCTGCCCGATCCCGGCCCGCGTCAGCCAGTCGTGCAGGTCGGGCGTCCCGTAGAAGGCGGAGTTCACGGTCTTGTCGACCAGCAGCGCCGGTGCGACGTCCGCGACCACGGGCTGGAGCGCGTGGCCCGGGGCGCCGGCCGCGAGCGGCCTGCCGGGGGCCGAGGTGTGCCGCACCACCACCACGGGCCGCCCGGTGCGCTGCCACGCCGCGAGCAGGTCGCCGATGCGCTGCTCGGCGTCCGGGTTGTCGCGCCGGCCCCAGAAGGCGGCGTCGCGGAAGCCCTGCTGCACGTCGATCACCACGAGGGCGGCGTCGGAGTCGATGTCCACGGCCCCGATGGTGCCGTCCGGGACGGGACGACCGGAACGGGCGATGCTGCCGTCGGGCGTCGACTTCCTGCCGGAACGCCTCCGGTGCCCCGGACCGGGTACGCCCGACCGGGTGACCCGCGGCCGCCCGGGGGTGGCAGCACCCAGGAAGGGCCGACGGTCCCTGGCGGAGCGCCGTAGCGTCCAGGAACCTATGCGACTCCACCAGCAGGTCCGCCAGGCCGGGATCGGTGCCCGCACCGTCCTCGGCCTCCACCCGCGCGACGGCCGACCCGTCGCGTGCTGGGTCGTGCACCCCGCCGCCGACGACGCGGGGCTGCGCGCGCGCCTCGACCGGTACACCGCGGCGCTGGGCCTCGGGTCGCTGGCCGACCCCGCGCTCCGGGAGGTCCCCGACTACCGGGCCTCGTTCACCGCCGCGGGCGGCTGGGCGACGCTGTGGGTCGGCGACGAGACGGAGCTGGTGGCGGCGCACGACACCGAGTGGCTCGCCGCGCTGCTCGACCGGGGGTGGGCGATGGTCGTGGCGGGGTACTCCCCGGGCCTCGCGGAGGCCGACCACGCCGGCGTCCAGGCGTACCTCCTCAGCGGCGCCGAAGCCCGGGTGGGCGTCGTCCGGGTCGCCTGACGGACGGCGGACCGAGCAGCCCGGCGCGGTCGGTAGGCTGGGCCCCGACCCCCACCGCCGCGAACCAGGGAGCTCACCCGTGGGACGAGTCGTCGTCGATGTGATGCCCAAGCCGGAGATCCTCGACCCGCAGGGCAAGGCCGTCGCCGGCGCGCTGCCGCGGCTCGGCTTCGCGCAGTTCACCTCCGTCCGGCAGGGCAAGCGGTTCGAGCTCGAGGTCGACGGTCCCGTCACCCCCGAGGTGCTCGCCGCGGCCGCCGAGGCGGCGGCGCAGGTGCTGTCCAACCCCGTGATCGAGGACGTCGTGCGCGTCGCCGACTCCGAGGCGGACGCGGCCGCGACCGTGACCTCGGAGGGCCTGGCCTGATGACCCGCATCGGCGTCGTCACCTTCCCGGGCACCCTGGACGACCGGGACGCCGCGCGGGCCGTGCGGCTCGCGGGCGCCGAGCCGGTCGCCCTCTGGCACGCGGACGCCGACCTGCACGGGGTCGACGCGGTCGTGCTGCCCGGCGGGTTCTCCTACGGCGACTACCTGCGCGCCGGGGCGATCAGCCGGTTCGCCCCCGTCATGGGCGAGGTCGTCGAGGCGGCCGGCAAGGGCATGCCCGTGCTCGGCATCTGCAACGGCTTCCAGGTCCTCACCGAGGCGCACCTGCTGCCGGGCTCGATGATCAAGAACGACCACCTGCACTTCGTCTGCCGGGAGCAGGTGCTGTCGGTCGAGCAGACCGAGACCGCCTGGACCCGGGAGTACCGGCAGGGCGAGCGGATCACGATCCCGCTGAAGAACCAGGACGGCCAGTACGTCGCCGACGAGCGCACGCTCGACGAGCTCGAGGGCGAGGGCCGGGTCGTGATCCGCTACGAGGACCACAACCCGAACGGCTCCCGCCGCGGCATCGCCGGCATCAGCAACGCCCGCGGGAACGTCGTCGGACTCATGCCGCACCCCGAGCACGCGGTCGAGCCGGGCTTCGGCCCCGACGGCGCGCGCGGCCCCCGCAGCGGGACCGACGGGCTGCGGTTCTTCACCTCCGTGATGCGGGCGCTCGTCTCCTGAGCGTCACCCTGCGCGAGGTCCCCTGGACCGACCCGGACGCCCGGGCGCTGCGCCGCGCGCAGCAGGCGGAGCTCAGCGCCCGGTACGGCGACGGCGGTACGCCGGAGCCGCCCGCCGAGCACGTCGTGGTCACGCTGCTGCTCGCGCTGGACGGCGTCCCCGTGGGCTGCGGCTCGCTGCGGGACCTCGGCGCCGAGCCGGAGCACGGCCCCGGCACCGGCGAGGTGAAGCGGGTGTACGTCGCGCCGTCCGCGCGCGGGCGCGGGCTGGCCCGGACGCTCGTGCACGCGCTCGAGGACCGGGCCGCCGCCCTCGGCTGGACGCGGCTGGTGCTGGAGGCCGGGCTGCAGCAGCCCGAGGCGATCGGGCTGTACCTGTCCCTGGGGTACGCGCCGGTCGAGCGGTACGGCGAGTGGGCCGACGTCGCGGACTCGCGGTGCTTCGCGAAGGCCGTGGGGTCCGGCGCGCGGGGCCCCGCGCCGCGGTCGCCCGCACCGGCCGGGACGCTGCGGGTCGCGGTCGTGCCGTACGCCGACCCCGACGCGGCCGCGCTCCGGGACGCGATGGACGCCGAGTCGCTGCTGGCCTACCCGGAGGTCGAGGCGGCCGTCGCGACCCGGGGCCGTTTCGGCGCAGTCGACGCGGCGCTCGGGTCGGCGGTGCTCGTGACCGTGCTGGCGCGGCTCGACGGCCGGCCCGTGGGATGCGCGTCGCTCGGCCGGCTGCACGGGTCCGGCGGCCCCGCAGGCCCCGCCGGCCCCGCCGGCCTCGACGCCGCGACGACCGGCGAGCTGCGCCGGGTCTTCGTCCACCCGGACGTCCGGCGGGCCGGCGTGGCCGCCGCGCTCGTCCGCGCGCTCGAGGCCGAGGCCCGGGCGCTGGGGCTGCGCGACCTCGTGCTGGAGACCGGCATCCGGCAGCCCGCGGCCCTCGCCCTGTACCGCTCGCTGGGCTACCGGCCGGTGCTTCCCTTCGGGCGCTGGCAGGGCGACGCGCTCGGGCTGTACCTCGGTCGCACCCTCGCGGTCTGACACGCGCGCCCGCGATGTGGACGCCCGCTGCCGCGGGGGCCCTGGGCCCGGCTAGGGTGCTCGCGTGTTCCTGAGCCGGGTGTGTTGTCGCTGAGCTGACGACCTCGCGCGCCCGCGGCCCGACGGCCCTCGCCGCGCACCCCCGCCTCACCCGCCGAGGACACCCCATGGCTCAGCCCGTGCTGCACCGCCCCGCGGTCGCCACCCGTCACCTGCCCGCTGCCGCGCACCGCCGGCACACGACCCCGCCGGTGGGCCTCGCGCCCGCGGACCCGGTGGCCGCCCCCGCGCCGTCGCCGGCCCCGCCCGCCGCCGCGCCCGACATCCACGTCGGCAGCCCCGACTACGGCGTCCGCACCGTCGAGTTCCGCCCCGGCTCCGAGACCGCCATCGCGCTGGCCGCCGCCCGGGCCGACGTCATCCGCCTGGAGTTCTCCGTGGCCGTCCCGACGGTCGGGGCGCTCGCCCGGGTCGTCGCGCTGGTCGAGGAGGCCGTCGCCGAGGCGGGCCGCGACCGCGCCGAGGTGCGCGTCGTGCTGGACCTCGAGGTCGTGCTCGCGGCCGACGCGCGCACCGCCCGCCGCAAGCGGTCGCACCTGGAGTACCTGGACGCCCTCGCGGGCCTGGGCTGGTCGCCCGCCGCGACGCGGGTCGTCACCACGCCGGAGCTGCTGGCCGCCGAGGTCCGGGAGCTGGCGCGCCGCGCGGGGGTCGACGCGGTGGTCCTCCTCCCGCTCGCGGGCGGCCCGTCGGCCGAGGACGAGCTCCGCACGCTGGTCGCCTGAGGTCCGCCCCCGCGCCGGACCCCCGCGAAGTGGAAGGTTCGAGCAGACACGCCGACGGCGTGTTCGTCCGAACCTTCCACTCTGCGTGACGGGCAGGGACCGGCCGGGTCAGGACGGGAGGGTCGACAGGGCCCGGTCCAGGTCGTCGCGGAGGTCCGTCACGTCCTCCAGGCCCACCGACAGGCGCACCGTGGACTCCGCGATGCCGACCGCCGCGCGCCCGGCCGGGCCGAGCTTGCGGTGCGTGGTCGTCGCCGGGTGCGTGACGAGGGACTTCGCGTCGCCGAGGTTGTTCGAGATGTCGACGACCCGCAGCGCGTCCAGCACCGCGAACGTCGCGCGCTTCGCCTGCTCGGGCGTCGACCCCTCGGGGACGCGCAGGCCGAACGTCACGACGGTCCCGCCGCCGTCCTGCTGCGCCAGTGCGAGGGCGTGCTGCGGGTGCGACGGCAGGTGGGGGTACCGGACGCCGGACACCGCGGGGTGCTCCTCGAGCCAGGTCGCCAGCGCGAGCGCGGACGCGGTCTGGTGCCGGACCCGCAGCGACAGCGTCTCGAGGCCCTTGAGCAGCACCCACGCGTTGAACGCGCTGAGCGACGGACCGGTGTTCCGGATCAGCGTCTGGACCGGTCCGTGCACGTACTCGTCCGTGCCGAGGATCGCCCCGCCCAGCACCCGTCCCTGCCCGTCGATGTGCTTCGTCGCGGAGTACACGACGACGTCCGCGCCGAGCTCCAGCGGGCGGGACAGCACGGGGGTGGCGAACACGTTGTCCACGACGACGACCGCGCCGGCGGCGTGCGCGAGGCGGCTGACCGCCGCGATGTCGACGAGGTCCTGCATCGGGTTGGACGGGGTCTCGAAGAACACGACGTCGGCGGGGGTCGACAGCGCCGCCTCCCACTGCCCGGGGACGTGCCCGTCGACGTAGTCGGTCCGCACGCCCCAGCCCGCGAGGATCTCGTCGAAGATCACGACCGACGACCCGAACAGGGCCCGGGCGGCGACGACGCGCGACCCCTGGCGGACCAGCGCGGCGAGAGCCGTGAACACCGCGGACATGCCGGACGCGGTGGCGTAGCAGGCCTCCGCGCCCTCGAGCAGCCGCAGCCGCTCCTCGAACGTCGACACCGTCGGGTTCCCGTAGCGGGAGTACAGGAACCGGTCGGCGTCGCCCGCGAACGCGGCCTCGGCGTCGGCGGCGCGCTCGTAGACGTAGCCCTGCGTGAGGAACAGCGCCTCGGAGGTCTCCTGGAACCCGGACCGGACGGTGCCGCCGCGGACCGCGAGCGTGTCGGGGCGCAGCGACTCCCGGGGGAGCCGCGCGTCGCGCCAGTCGCCGGGTCCCGGGGCCGCGGTCACGCGTCCCGCCACGGGAGACCCGCGGCGCGCCAGCCGGTGTGCCCGCGCCGGCCGTCGGGGCCGACGTCGCCCTCGAAGCCCGTGAGCACGTTGTAGGCCGGACCCAGGCCGGCGGCGGTCGCGGTGGTCGCGGCGGCCACCGACCGCACGCCCGACCGGCACAGGAACACCACCGGGCGCGGGTCGCCGGGCACGATCCCGGCCGCGGCGAGTCCGTCGAGGAACGCCGGGTTCGGGCGGCCGAAGGCGTCGGTCCACTCGACGAACGCGGTGCGCCCGGCGGCGTCGCCGGCCGCGAGGTCCGCGGTGTCCGGCACGCCGATCGTCTGCCACTCGCCCTCGGTGCGGACGTCCACCAGGACGGCGCGCGGGTCGGACGCCAGCAGGTCCCAGGCCTCGTGCGGGGTGAGGTCGCCCGCGTACGGCGCGCTCACAGCGCCCGCACCTCGGCGCGCGCCGCCGCGGGCAGCACCAGCGCCTGGGCGACGATCACCCGCTCCCCGTCGAAGGTCGCGGCGGGGCTGCCGTGCAGCTCGTACCCCTCGTCCAGCGCGGCGCTGATCCGCTCGCAGAACGTGCGGTCGTCCGGTCCGGTCAGCAGCCGGTAGCGCAGGCGGTCGTCGGTCGTCGTCATGCCTCTCCTCCATCGAACCTGGCGGAAGCACCCTCGGCCGGACCGGGCTCGTGGGAGCACCGGACCGCGGGTTGCTGCGGCGTCGACGAGCCAGATCTCTCGGCCGCTCTGGATGGTGCGGCGATGCTACGCCATCCGCGGCGGTGCCCTGACCGGGGCGGTCGCAGTGTGGACGACGGTTGACACCCGCGCGGCGCGCCCCGCATCCTCGGGCGTAGGTCATGAGCGCCAGCGCGAAGCCCCGGCTCGCTGGCCGGCAACCCTCCCTCCGCGGCGGGGTGCCCCGGGTGACGACCTGGCCGTCCACCGACCGGTGGCGCGGCAAGCGCGGGGCGACTCGGCCGTGACCGGGTCCCCCACCGAGCACCACCGGGGGTCCTCCCATGTCCGTCAGCACCCAGCCGACCTGCGCCACCGCCCTGCTCCCCGTCGTCGGCGGGGACACGCCCGTCCCGCTCGTGGACGGCCGCGCCGTGCCGTACGCCAACCTCGACTACGCGGCGTCCGCGCCGGCGCTGGAGTCGGTGGCCGCCCGCGTCGTGGAGGTGCTGCCGCTCTACGCGTCGGTGCACCGCGGCGCCGGGTACCTGTCCCAGGTGTCGACCGCGCTGTACGAGGCGTCCCGGGCGGCGGTCGCCCGGTTCGCCGGCGCCCGCGCCGACGACGTCGCTGTCGTCACCCGGAACACCACCGACGCGCTGAACCTGCTCGCCGGGTGCGTCCCCGAGGGCGGGCGGGTGCTCGTCCTCGACATCGAGCACCACGCGAACCTGCTGCCCTGGGTGCGGTCGGTGCGCGGCTCGGGCCGGGTGGCGACGATCCTGCCGGCCGCGCCGACCGTCGCCGAGACCCTGGCCGCGCTGCGCACCGAGCTCGCCCGGCAGCCGTACGCGCTGGTCACGGTGACGGGGGCGTCCAACGTCACCGGGGAGTCCCTGCCGATCACGTCCGTGGTCGCGCTCGCGCAGGAGGGCGGGGCCCGGGTCGCCGTCGACGGCGCGCAGCTGCTGCCGCACCGGGCGTTCTCGCTCGCGGAGTCCGGGGTCGACTACGTCGCGTTCTCCGGGCACAAGACGTACGCGCCGTTCGGGGCGGGCGCGCTGGTCGGCCGCCGCGACTGGCTGGACGAGGGCACGCCGTACCTCGCCGGCGGCGGCGCCGTCCGCGACGTCCGCACGGACCGCACGCTCTGGCAGCCCGCGCCCGCCCGGCACGAGGGCGGGTCGCCGAACGTGCTCGGCGCGGTGGCGCTCGCGGAGGCCTGCGACACCCTGTCGGCGCTCCCCGACGGCGCGCTCGCCGCGCACGAGGCGGCGCTGCGCGACCGGCTGCTCGACGGCCTCGCGACGATCCCGGGCGTGCGGGTGCTCCGGCTGTGGCCGGACTCCGCGGACCCGGTCGGCGTCGTGTCGTTCACGGTCGAGGACCACGACTCCGGCCTGGTCGCCGCGTACCTGTCCGCGGAGCACGGCGTCGGCGTCCGCGACGGCCGGTTCTGCGCGCACCCGCTGCTCGCGCGGGTCGGCGTCACCGGCGGGGCGATCCGCGCGTCCGTGGGCGTGGGCACCACGGCGGGGACCGTCGACCGGCTGCTGGACGGGCTCCGCGCCTACCTCGGCGAAGGGCCGCGCGCGGCGTACGAGGTCGTGGACGGGTGCTGGACCGTCGCGGGGGACACCCGGCCGCGTCCGGCGGTGGCGGGCATCGAGTCGATCGCGGCGACGGCCGCGGCGGCGTGCGGGCCGGCCGTGGAGGACTGACCGCGCGCGGCCCGCCCGAACTCGTCCTGCGGACGACGGCGGGAGGGTCATCCACGGCTGGCAGGCTGGGCGGCGTCGGGATCGTCCAGGTCGTGGGGGGCGCGTGTTCCTCGCGTGGGGTGACGAGTCGGGCTCCGTCCCGTCCCTCGACCCGGGCGCCTTCCTCCTGGCCGCAGCCGTGTGCGCCGTCGGCGACCTCGACGGGCTGCGGGAGCGCATGACCCGGATGCGCCGGCCGTCGGAGAAGAAGATCCACTGGCGGGACGACTCGCGGGTGCGGCACGACGAGGTGACGCGCGAGATCGCCGCCGCGGGAGTGGAGGCGATCGTCGTCGTCCGGGTCGGCTCTCTCGACGAGCGGCCCGAGCGTCGCCGGCGGAAGTGCTTCGAGCGGTTCGCCGCCGAGGTCGAGCGGTCGGGCTGCGGGATCCTGACGATGGAGTCGCGGGGCGCCGGGCTCGACCGGAAGGACCGCGACATGGTCGACGCGATGCGCGCGGCCCGGACCGTGGACGGGACCCTGCGGCTCGAGCACGCACCAGGACCGGCCGAACCGATGCTCTGGATCGCGGACGCGGTGTGCGGGGCGGTCGTCGCGAGCCGGACCGGGGACCCGGCATTCCTCCGGCGTATCGAGCGGGCCGTGCACCTCGTCGAGGTCCGGACATGACGCGAGCCCCGGGCCCTGTCGTCCGGCAGGATCTCCCGAGGCTCACTTCCACGACCACCGCGATGGCGTGGCTCGTCCTCGAGGTTAGCAGGCGGCAGCCTGCTGCGGCTCAGCGCACGGTCACCCCGAGGTGTGCGGCCAGGGCGTCCGCGAGCTCGAGCAGCTGGTGCCGGCTGATGGTCGCGCCCTTCAGGCCGGCCGTCCCGTCGATGCCCGCGAGGTCCGCGCCGCGCAGGTCGACCTCGCGGAGCTGCGCCCGGGTGACGTCCAGCCGCCCGACCCGGCACTCCACGAACGTGACCCGGGCGGCGCGCACCCCGGCGAGGTCCAGGTCCCCGATGGTGCAGCCGGTGAACCGCAGGTCCTGCAGGCGCGAGTCCCGCAGGTTCAGGTAGTCGATCTTGCCGCCCTCGACCGTCACCCGGTCCCAGCTGCCGCCGAACGCCTCGACCGCGCCGAACCGGCAGTCCCGCAGCACCACGTCCCGCCACGACCCGCTGCGGGCGCGGAGCATCCCGGCCCGGCAGTCCGCGAGCGTGGTGTCGACGACGTGGGCGTGGTCGAGGGTCGCGCCGTCCAGGTCGCACGCGCGCAGCAGGCACTCGATGACCCGGGCGCTCTCCGCGTCGGCGCCGGCGAGGTCGAGGGCGTCGAGCAGGAGGCGGTCGTAGTCGCCCTCGGGGTCCAGGGTGCCGGTCCAGCGGTCGAGCGCGTCCTCGCGGGGGGTGGTCATGGGGTCCACCCTCCCACCCCTCGTACCGCGCTCTGCCCCCCGCGTACCGCGCTCTGCTCACCCCGCGCACCGCGCTCTGCCCACCCCGGCCACCGCGCTCTGCCGACTGGGCGCTGCCCGGCGCACGGCAGCGCCGAGACTGCAGGATCCGCGGGTCCTGGGCGCGTTCGCGCAGGCGGATCCTGCAGTCTCGGCGTGGTGCGGGGGTGCGGGGTGCGGGGTGCGGGCGGTCAGGGGAGCGGGCGGACCTGCGAGGTCAGGTGCAGCTTCCCGCGCCTCGCGTCCCAGGCCGTGACCGTCCAGCCGGTCTCGCCGCGCTCCGTCCGGACGGACGGGGACGACGGCAGCAGCACCGGGGCCGCGAACTCGACGTCCCACGCGTACGCCGCCCTGCGCCGGGCGCCGACCGCCGCCAGCGCCCGGGCCGCGGTGTCCATGCCGTGCGCGATCGCCCGGGGGAACCCGAGGGCCTTCGCGGTGAGCGGCGACTGGTGGATCGGGTTGGCGTCCCCGGACACGGCGGCGTACCGGCGGCCGGTGGCGGGCCCGAGCACCCAGCGCCCGGTGGGCACCGGCGGCACGAACGGCGGGCGCGGCTCCTCCTCGGGGGCCGCCCCGGCGGCCCGGGAGCCGACGGTCAGGTACGTGGACACCCCGCGCCACGCGGGCGGGGCGTCGACGGGCGCGCCCGCGGGGCGGGCCTCCGTGACCAGGTCGACCCGGGCGCCCCGGCGGTGCGGCCGCAGGTCCTGCGCCCAGGCCCGGAGGTCCAGCGCGTCCCCGACGCCGAGCGGGCTGCGCTGCACGACCCGGTTGGCCAGGTGCACCATGCCGAGCGCCGGCAGCGGGAAGTCCGGCCGGACCATCAGCGCGACCGCGAGCGGGAACGCCAGCACGTGCACGTACCCGGCGGGCAGCACGTCCGCGGCGGGCTCGCCCACGTGGTGCTGGTAGGCGGTCAGCTGCGCGGGATCCGGGGCGACGCCGTCCAGCCGGTGCTCGACCTCCGGCAGCACCGCCACCCCCCGGGCCGAGGAACGGCCCCGCACGGCCGACGCCCCCGCCCGCGCGTACAGGGCCCCGAGCCGGGGCGCGGCGTCGAGGACGACCTCCCGCCGCGTCCCGGTGGCGAGCGCCGTCACCGGCCCACCATGCTCTGGCCG
This sequence comes from Cellulomonas hominis, assembly GCF_014201095.1. Lineage (NCBI taxonomy): Bacteria > Bacillati > Actinomycetota > Actinomycetes > Micrococcales > Cellulomonadaceae > Cellulomonas > Cellulomonas hominis. Next base: position 2,371,102 of record NZ_JACHDN010000001.1, read on the forward strand.
CAGACCCGGAGCACCTGCCCGACGACGCCCCCCGCCTGCGGGGACGCGAGGAACGCGACGGCCTCCGCGACGTCCACCGGCAGCCCGCCCTGCTGCAGCGACGACAGCCGCCGCGCGACCTGCCGGGTGAGCGCGGGCATCCGGGCGGTCATGTCGGTCTCGATGAAGCCGGGCGCGACGGCGTTCGCGGTGCCGCCGAACGCGGCGAGCAGCGGCGCGGTGGCCCGCACCATGCCGATGACCCCGCCCTTGGACGCGGCGTAGTTGGTCTGCCCGCGGTTGCCGGCGATCCCCGACGTGGACGCGAGCGACACGATCCGCGGCGCGTCCGCGAAGTCGCCCGAGGTCAGCAGGGCCTCGTTGATCCGGAGCTGCGCGGCGATGTTCACCGCGATCACCGACTCCCAGCGGTCGGGCGTCATGTTGGCGAGCAGCTTGTCGCGGGTGATGCCGGCGTTGTGCACCATGACGTCGAGCCGGCCGTGCCGCGCGAGCGCGTGGTCGAGGATGCGGGCGCCGGCGTCGTCGGCGGTGACGTCGAGCTGGAGCGCCGTGCCGTGCACCCGGTTCGCGACGGCGGCCAGGGCCTCGCCGGCGGCCGGGACGTCGACCGCGACGACGGTGGCGCCGTCCCGGGCGAGCGTGGTCGCGATGGCCTCCCCGATGCCGCGGGCCGCGCCGGTGACGACGGCGACCCGGCCGGCGAGCGGCCGCTCCCAGTCGGCGGGCAGCGCGCCGGCGGCGGAGTCGACCGCGAGCAGCTGGCCGTCGACGTAGGCGGACCGGGCCGACAGCAGGAACCGCAGCGCGCCGAGCACGGCCGGGGCGGTGACCGGGACGTCGTCCGCGACCACGACGCCGTTGGCGGTCCCGCCCGCGCGCATCTCCTTGGCCACGGACCGCAGCGCGCCGTCGACGCCCTGCCGGGCCGCGGCGAGCGCGGGCGCCTGGTCGTCGGTCGCCGGGCGGGACACCGTGACCACCCGGCCCTGCGGTGCGAGCGTCTTCAGCACCGGCGCGAGCGCGAGCAGCGGGCCGGCGAGGCCGTCGGGGTGCGTGACCTCGGTGAGCGCCAGGACGACGGCGGCGAACCGGGTGCCCTCCGAGGCGTGCCGCCGGACGTCGAGGTCCCAGCCCTTGTGCTCCGGGGAGGTCCCGGACAGGAACTGCGCGAGCGTGTCGGCGTCCGCGCCGTCGCCGAGCACGAGCACCGGGCCGTCGACCAGCGGGGCGCCCGGGCGGTACCGGTGCAGCCGCGCGGGCCGGGGCAGGCCGAGCTGCTTCGCGATCTTCGCGGTGACGCCGTCGTTGACCAGGTCGAGGTAGCGGTCGGTGGTGGCCATCACGCCGCCTCGAGGACCGCGGCGACGCCGAGCCCGCCGGCGGCGCAGACGGACACCAGGGCCCGGACGGGCCGGTACTCCCCGGCGGCCAGCAGCTCCGCGCGGCGGCGGTGCAGCTGCTTGGCGACGGTGGCGACGATCCGCCCGCCGGTCGCGGCGAACGGGTGCCCGGCGGCGAGCGAGGAGCCGTGCACGTTCAGACGGTCGCGGTCCACGGAGCCGAGCGCGTCGTCCAGGCCGAGGCGGGACAGGCAGAACTCCTTGTCCTCCCATGCGGCGAGGGTGGTCAGCACGGTGGACGCGAACGCCTCGTGGATCTCCACGTAGTCGAGGTCCGCCAGCGTGAGCCCCTGCCGGGCGAGCAGCCGCGGCACTGCGTACACCGGCGCCATCAGCAGCCCGTCCTCGCCGTGCACGAAGTCCACGGCCGCGGTCTCGGCGTCCACGACGGCGGCCAGCGGGGTCAGCCCGCGGGCGCGGGCCCAGTCCTCGGAGGCGAGCAGCACGGCGGACGCCCCGTCGGTGAGCGGGGTCGAGTTGCCGGCCGTCATCGTCGCCGGGGTGTCGAGCCGCGTGCCGAACACGGGCTTGAGCGACCCGAGCTTCTCCAGGGAGGTGTCGGCGCGCAGGTTCTGGTCCCGCACCAGGCCGCGGTACGGCGTGACGAGGTCGTCGAAGAACCCGGACTCGTAGGCCGCGGCGAGGTGCTGGTGGCTGGCGAGCGCGAGCTCGTCCTGCGCCGCCCGGGTGATGCCCCACTGCGCGGTGGTCAGCGCCTGGTGCTCGCCCATGGACAGGCCGGTGCGCGGTTCGTCGGTGCGCGGGGTGGCCGGCTTGAGGTCCCCCGGCCGCAGCGCGGTGGCCGCCTTGAGGCGCTGGGGGACGGACCTCGCGCGGGCCAGGGCGAGCAGCGTGCGGCGCAGGCCCTCGCTGACGGCGATCGGCACGTCCGAGGCGGAGTCGACGCCGCCGGCCACGCCGGACTCGACCTGGCCCAGGCGGATCTTGTTGGCGATCGACACCACGGCCTCGAGCCCGGTGGCGCACGCCTGCTGCAGGTCGTACGCGGGGGTGCGGGCCGACAGCGGGGAGCCGAGGACGGCCTCGCGGGTGAGGTTGAAGTCGCGGCTGTGCTTGAGCACCGCGCCGGCGACGACCTCGCCGAGCACCTCGTCCTGCAGGCCGAACCGGGCGACCAGCCCGTCGAGGGCGGCCGTGAGCATGTCGAGGTTGCTCACCCGGGCGTACGGCCCGCCGGCCCGCGCGAAGGGGATCCGGTTGCCGCCGACGACGACGGCCCGCGGGGGTGCCGGGGGCGTGGTCGTCGGGGTGGAGCTGGGCGTGGCTGCCATCTGGGGGTCCTCCCGCATCGTCGTCGATGTCGTGCTGCCGGCCGTGAGTTTGGGACTTCGGTCCCTTGTGTCATGCCCGAAACTCACAGTACCTGATACCGTCGGTTTCGTGAGCCCCATCACACGGGACCCGTCGACGAGGACGGGGGCGACTCCTGCGGACCGGCGCGACGCCGCCGCCGGACGGCCGGACGCGCGCGCCGACGACGGCCGGTCCACCCGCTGGGAGGACCACCGCGAGGCCCGCCGCGCCGAGCTGGTCCGGGTCGCCCGCCGCGTGGTGCACCACACCGGGCCCGACGTCTCGATGGAGGACATCGCGTCGGCCGCCGGCACGTCGAAGTCGATCGTGTACCGGTACTTCACCGACAAGGACGGCCTCCAGCTCGCGGTCGCGGCGGCCGTCGTCACCGACATCCGCGACGCCCTCGACGCCGCGGCGACCGGGGCCAGCACCCCGCGTGACGCGCTGCGCGGGATGGTCGACACCTACCTCGCGATGATCGAGGGCTCGCCGCACGTCTACGCGTTCGTCACCCGCGGCGGCTCCGTCGGGCCGTTCCTCGACTCCGTCACCGAGCTCGTCGCCGCGCCGTTCGTCCGCGCGCTCGGCGCCCACGGCCCGGCCGACGCCGCGTGGGCGCGGCTGTGGGCGTCCGGCGCCGTCGGCTTCGTGCGCGGCGCGGGGGAGGCCTGGCTCGCGGCGCGCGGCTCCGCGACCACCCCCGACGACCGCGAGGACGTCGCCGCCCGCGTCGCCGCCTGGCTGTGGGCCGGGCCGGTCGGCGTCCTGACCCGCACCGCCCGCGGCACCACCACCAGCACGCCCGACCCGTCCCGCGTCGACGACGACGCACCGACACCAGGGGAGCCTTCATGACCTCACCCCACGCCCTCGCTCGCTCCGCTCCCGAGACCGCGGGGGCCCCGAGGACCACCACCGCGCCCCGGCCCACGGCCGGCCCCGCGACCCGCCCGACCGCCACCGTCCGCCCGTCCGGCGCGGGGCACGCGCGCCACCACCGCGACACCGACCCGCGCGTCGACGTCCCCGCGCTGACCGACGTGCTGCTCGGCCGGTACGCCGACCTGCGCCGCGGCGCCCGCGACCTCGTGGCCGAGCCGCGGTTCCAGAAGGTCGAGGGACTGCCGGCCGCCGAGCACCGCGCCCGGGTGCTGGAGCAGCTCCGGGCGCTCGAGGCCGAGGGCGACGTGCTGCGCGCGTTCCCGTCGGCGCTCGGGGGGGCGGACGACCACGGCGGCTACCTGGCCCGGTTCGAGGAGCTGGTCGTCGCCGACCCGTCGCTGCAGATCAAGGCCGGCGTGCAGTGGGGGCTGTTCGCCTCCGCGATCCTGCACCTCGGCACCGCCGGCCACCACGAGCGGCTGCTGCCCGGCGCGATGTCGGTCGCCGTCCCCGGGGCGTTCGCGATGACCGAGACCGGGCACGGCTCCGACGTCGCGAGCATCGGCACCACGGCGACGTACGACCCGGCGACGGAGGAGTTCGTCGTCCACACGCCGTTCCGCGCGGCGTGGAAGGACTACCTCGGCAACGCGGGGCAGCACGGCACGGCGGCCGTGGTGTTCGCGCAGCTCGTCTCGCAGGGCCCGGCCGACCCCCGCCCGGTGAACCACGGCGTGCACGCGTTCTACGTGCCGATCCGGGACGCGGCGACGGGGGAGTTCCTGCCCGGCGTCGGCGGCGAGGACGACGGCCTCAAGGGCGGGCTGAACGGCATCGACAACGGCCGGCTGTGGTTCGACCACGTCCGGGTGCCGCGCGCCGACCTGCTCGACCGGTACGGCTCGGTCGCGGCGGACGGCACCTACTCCTCGCCGATCGCCAGCCCCGGCCGCCGGTTCTTCACCATGCTGGGCACCCTCGTGCAGGGCCGGGTCTCCCTGGACGGCGCCGCCGTGAACGCCGCCAAGATCGGCCTGGTCATCGCGGTCACCTACGGCAACCAGCGCCGCCAGTTCGCCGGGGCGTCCCCGACGGACGAGGTCGTGCTGCTCGACTACGGCGAGCACCGCCGGCGCCTGCTCCCGCTGCTCGCCGAGACCTACGCGGCGACCTTCGCGCACGAGCACCTGCTCGCCGCGTTCGACGACGTGTTCTCCGGCCGGGACGACACCCCGGACTCCCGCGAGGAGCTCGAGACGCTGGCGGCCGCCCTCAAGCCGACGTCCACCTGGCACGCGCTGCGCACCCTGCAGACGGCGCGCGAGGCGTGCGGCGGCGCGGGCTTCCTCACGGCGAACCGGCTCACCTCGCTGCGCGCCGACCTCGACGTGTACGTGACGTTCGAGGGCGACAACACCGTGCTCTACCAGCTCGTCGGCAAGCGGCTGCTCGCCCGGTACGGCCAGCAGATCGGCGGGGACCCGGCGGTCATCGCCCGCCTGGTCGCCGGGAGGGCCGCCGACGCCGCGCTGCACCGGATGCCGCTGGCCCGCGCCGCGCAGACCCTGGTGGACGCCGGCGACGCCCGCCGCTCCGCGGGCCAGCTCCGGGACCCGCACACCCAGCGCGACCTGCTGGCGGACCGGGTTGCGGCGATGGTCGCCGAGCTCGCGCAGGCCCTGCGCCCCGCCCGCCGGGCGGCCCCCGAGGTCGCCGCGCAGCTGTTCGACGCGCACCAGCACGAGCTCGTCGAGGCCGCCCGGGCGCACGCCGAGCTGCTGCAGTGGGAGGCGTTCACCCGCGCGCTCGACACCGTCGCCGACGCCGGGACCCGCCAGGTGCTCACGTGGCTGCGCGACCTGTTCGGGCTCACCGTGATCGAGCGGAACCTCGCCTGGTACCTCGTGAACGGGCGGCTGTCCGCCGGCCGGGCGCGCACGGTGACGTCGTACATCGAGCGGCTGCTGCTCCGGCTGCGCCCGCACGCGCAGGACCTCGTGGACGCCTTCGGGTACGGGCCGGAGCACGTGCGGGCCGAGATCGCGTCCGGCGCGGAGGCCGCCCGGCAGGACGAGGCGCGGGAGGCCCAGCGCGCCGCGCGCGCGTCGGGGACGGACCCGGTCCCGGAGCCCAAGCCGGCCCGCTGACCGGACGCGGTGTCGGCGGCCGAGCGCTTTGCGTAGAAAGCGACAAATGCGTTGTTGGCATCGTTCGCGCGAGAGGGAAAGCGTTGTTCTTCAGGTCGAACTGCGATAGCGTGCGTGCCGCACCCGGATTTCGTTCAGAAGGCTGCTCGGGTATTCGTCTCAGCGGGCGCCATGCGGGTGCTCGACCGATCTCATCAGCAGGGGAACCCATGTCTGTCATCCATCGCGCGGGCATCGCGCTGCTCGCTGCCGCGCTGACCGTGACGCCGTCCGCGGCGCTGGCGTCCGATGTCGACGGCGAGCACGTCGTCATCGACGGCGTGCAGGTCGACGCCGACCTTCCCGTCCGGAGCGCCGCCGAGCTCGCTGCGCTGCTCGAGGGCTCATCCGAGTCGCTGGTCGTCGAGATCGACGCACGGACCGGTGCGGTTCTCACGGTCGAGGCCGACTCCCGGGCGCAGGGGCGGATCACGGCGACCAATGTGTGCAGCACCGGAAACGTGTGCCTTTACGCTCCTCGCGTTCCCTATGCCAACCACGGCTTCTCCGGGACGGGCACCAAGACGGGATCGTGGTCGCCGAAGAGCACGTACAACACCGGTAGCTGGACGGCGACGCTCAAGTGGCAGTACGGCGGAAAGACGGTCACGGGCCCCAAGCTGGGACCGGGCCGCACGGGCGCCATCGGTGCCGAAGTCACCGTGACGTCTGTTCAGATCCACTGACCCTGGCCGACTTCGGTCCCCGACGTCCTCCGTTGCCGGGCGGCCGCCGCTGAGTGGACACGACACGCCCGGCGTGTCGTGTCCGAACGCTCCACTCAGTCGCTCAGTCCACTCCGTCGCGGCCCGCGCCTCCGGTCGAGGCCCAGGGCGTCAGGCCGACGGGACCAGGGTCGGGAAGCACGCCGCCGCGTACGGCCGGAGCGCGTCCCGGACCTTGTCCACCACGAGCTCGCGCGGCTCCGCCGACAGGGCACCCGCGCGGACGCGCGCGTACTGCTCCGGCAGGTGCTGGCTGAGGAGCGTCTCCGGGATCCCCGTCCGGGCCAGGTTCCCGAGCAGGGTCTCGACGGCGGCCTCCACCTCGGGGTCCGGCCAGTAGTACCGGACGCGGTCGCTGTAGGAGTACCGCCGGGCGACGCGCTGCTCGGCGGGGTCGCCGTCGTGGTAGCCCTGCCAGTACCGCGGCTGCGCGACCATGCGGGCATCGAGGACGTCGAGCAGGTGCGACCGTGCGTCGTCCGGGACGAGCTCGGTCTCGATCTCGGCCAGGGCGAACAGCGCCTCGCGCAGCGCGAACGTCAGGCCGGGCCCGACCTTGAGCACCGCCCAGTGGTCCCGCACGAGGGCGGTCAACCGCTCGGTGGTCTGGTAGTCGGTGGAGTGGGCCTCGAACACCATGCCGGGCTCGTCGGCCAGCACCTCGCGGAGCGCGACGGTGGCCTCGGAGCGGTAGTCGACGACCTGGACGTGGTCGAACTCGACGGCGGGCTGCACGACGAGCGCGCGCACCCGCGGCCAGGCGTCCAGCATCCCGACCGCCCCGAGCGCCGCCCGGTGCGCCGCGATCGTCGCCCGCGCCGCCTCGGGGCTGGTGGGGGTGAGGGCGTGCAGGGTCTCGTGCGCCCCGCCCGGCACGGGCACCTCGGTGCCGATGACGTAGGACAGCCGGTCCGGCGTGCCGGTGCGCGCGGCGGTGCGCTCGGCCACGGCCAGCAGCCGCGCCGCCCGCTGCGCCACGGCGGCGTCGCCGAGCGGGGTCGGGTCGTCGGCGCAGGACATCGAGCAGTCCAGGTGGATCTTCGTGTACCCGGCGGCGACGTAGGCCTCGATGACGCCCTCCGCGAGGTCCATCGCCTCGTCGGCGGGCCGGTCCTGCCACCGGTTCGGGCCGAGGTGGTCACCGCCGAGCACGAGGCGCTCGCGGGGCAGGCCGAGCCGGTCGGTGATGCCGTGCACCAGGTCCCGGAAGTCCGCGGGCGTCATGCCGGTGTAGCCGCCGAACTGGTCGACCTGGTTGGACGTGGCTTCGACCAGGAGCCAGGAGCCGTCGGCGAGGGCCTGACGCACGGCGGCCTCGAGGACGAGCGGGTGGGCCGAGCACACCGAGTAGATGCCCTCGGGGGAGCCGGCGCGGTGCCGGGTGACGAGGGCGCTGAGCTGATCGGGTGCGGGCTGATCGGTCATCGGGGGTCTCCGTTCGTTCGGCGGCGCGCGCGGGCGCGCGACGGTGCCCGCCCGCGGCGGGGCGTTGCTGGCGGTGTGGGGTTCGGTGAGGGGGAGGCGGGGTGCGCCGGGCGTCAAGCGGTGGACGCCGCCGGCGCGGGGACGTGCGGCACGCCGGCCGCGTCGAGGTCGGCGAGCGTGGCCTGCCGGCCGGTGCCGCCGGAGCCGAGGGTGGACAGCGACCCCGCGGCGGTCGCCCAGCGCAGGCGGGTCGGCTCGTCGGCGACGCCGTGCGCGAGCGCCGCGAGGTACCCGGCGTCGAAGCTGTCGCCGGCGCCGGTGGTGTCGACCACGTCGACGCGCAGACCGGGGGCGCGGGTGACGGTGCCGGCGGCGTCGACGGACCAGCCGCCGTCCGCCCCGGCCTTGACCACGACCCGCGGGCCGAGCCGGGCCAGCCCGGTGCCGAGCTCCAGGTCGTCGGCGCCCGCGATCCCCGCCGCCGCGGCGAGGGCCCGGAGCTCGCTGGCGTTCGGCAGCAGCACGTCGACGAGCGGCAGCGCGTCCGCCACGCCCGCCCAGCGCTCGGCCGGGTCCCAGTTGGTGTCGAGGCTGGTCGTGACGCCCCGGGTCCGCGCCGCGGCGAGCAGGTCCGGCAGGCCGGCGGCCAGGGCCGGCTGCAGGAAGTAGGACGCGACGTGCAGGTGCGCGGCGCCGGTGGCGGCCAGCGCCGCGAGGACGGCGGCCGGCTCCAGGGTCGGGATCGTCCCGGGCACCGTGAGGATCGCGCGGTCGTCCGGCGTCGACAGGATCACCGACATGCCGGTCGGCACGGCCCGGTCGACGACGACGTGCGCGACCGACACCCCGGCGTCGCCGAGCGCGCCCGTGGTGAACCGGCCGAACGTGTCGTCGCCGACCCGGGCCACCAGTGAGGTCGGCACGCCGAGCCGGGCGATGCCGCACGCGGCGATCGACGCGCTGCCGCCGAGGACGAGGTCCCCGCGGTCGAGGAGCTGCTCGGCCTGGCCGAAGCGCGGGACGACGTCGCCGGTCAGCACGAGGTCGACGTTGGCGTCCCCGGCGACGAGGACGGGGCGGGCGGCGGGAGCGGCGGACAAGGCGGTCATCCCTTCAGGCCGGAGAACGTCATGGTCGCGATGAACTGCTTCTGCGCGACGACGAAGAACACGATGAGCGGCAGGGTCGCGATGACGTTCCCCGCCATGAGCAGGGACCAGTCGGTGCGCCGGGCGCCCTGGAAGTTGGTGATGCCGAGCTGCAGCGTGAAGTTCGCGCTGTCGTTGATCGCGATGAGCGGCCACACCAGGTCGTTCCACGAGCTGAGCAGCGTGAAGATCGCCAGGGTCGCCATCGCCGGCTTCGCGAGCGGCAGCACGATCCGCCAGAACACCGCGAACCGGCCGCATCCGTCGAGCACCGCGGCCTCCTCCAGCTCCGCCGGCAGCGACAGGAAGAACTGCCGCATGAGGAAGATGCCGAACGCGGACGCCAGCCACGGGACGATCGCAGCGCCGAGGGTGTCGATCAGGCCGACGCGGGAGAACATCACGTAGGTCGGCACCATGAGCAGCTGCGTCGGGATCATGATCGTCGCGACGACCGCGAAGAACCCGAACGTCCGGCCGGGGAACTTCAGCCGCGCGAACCCGTACCCGGCGAGCGAGCAGAGCACGAGGTGCGCGACCACGCCGATGCCCGACACGATCAGCGTGTTCAGCGTCCAGCGCCCGATGTCCGACTCCTGGAACAGCCGGGCGAAGCCGTCGAGGGTGAGGTGCGCCGGGAAGAACCGCGGCGGGTACTTGTTCATCTCGGCCCGCGGGGTGAGCGCGGTGAGGAACATCTGCACGAACGGCAGCGCGAACAGCAGCGCGACGGGGGCGAGCAGCAGGTGCCACAGCCAGGACCGGCCGGTGCGGCGCGGCGGGGCGGCCGGCGTCGACGCGCCCGGGGCCGGCGTCACGCGGGACAGGGTCTCCACGGCCATCAGAAGGCCTCCGTGTTCGAGCGGCGGGACAGCAGGAGCACCCCGCCGGTGATGAGCAGCGTGACCGCGAACAACGCGTACGCGACGGCCGACGCGTAGCCGAACTCGAAGCCCTTGAACGCCTTGTCCCAGAGGTAGTAGACGATCGTCTCGGTCGCGTTCAGCGGGCCGCCGCGGGTGGTCGTGTACACGAGGTCGAACAGCTGGATCGCCCCGATGGTCTGCCAGATCGTCACGAAAACCGTCACCGGCGCGAGCTGCGGGAACGTCACGTGCCAGAACGCCTGCCACCGGTTGGCGCCGTCGATCCGGGCGGCCTCGACGAGCTCGGCGGGGATGTCCTGGAGCGCCGCCAGGTAGATGACGGTGGTGAACGCCGCCTGGCCCCACAGGGACATGATCGTGATGACGACCATCGCCTGGCTCGGGTCCTCCAGCCACGCCTGCTGCGGCAGGTGCAGCGCGCGCAGCACCGTGTTGGCGAGCCCGAACTGCGGGTTGAACAGGTAGGTCGTGAGGATGCCGGTGGCGGCGGCCGACGCGACGAACGGCAGGAAGATCGCCGTCCGGTAGAAGCCGATGAGGAACAGCCGGCGGTTCAGCAGCACCGCGAGCCCGACGCCGAGCAGCACCGAGGCCGGCACGAACAGCACCGTGTAGAGCAGCGTGTGCGTCACGGCCTGGCCGAGCTCGGCGTCCGTGATGAGCCGGGCGTAGTTCGCGAACCCGACGTTCTCCGGCGTGCTGAACCCGTTCCACTCCTGGAGCGACAGGATGAACGCCCAGACCGCGGGGAAGATCGACAGGCCGAGCACGATCACCACGGCGGGGGCGACGAACCCCCAGCCGGTGAGCGCGTCCCGGAGCCGGCGCCGCGGGGCGGGCGGCCGGTCGCCGGCCACGCGGGCCGGGGCGTGCGCGCGGGGCAGCAGGGCCCCGCGGCGCGTCCCGGCCCCGCGGGCGGGGGCGGTGGTCCCGGACACCCTCAGTCCCCCAGGCGCTGGTCGGCCTGGGCGGCGGCGTCCTCCAGCGCGGTGGCCGGGTCGCCCTGGCCCTGCAGCACCTGCGAGATCGCGGACGCGATGGCCTCGGAGACGGCGACGTAGCCGGTGACGGTCGGCCGCGCGTGCTTCGTGTTCTCGGCGTTCGCCGCCATGACGTCGAGGCCGGGCATGAGGGCGACCTGCTCCTGGAACTCGGGGGAGTCGATCTCGGAGGCCCGCAGCGGGAGGTTGCCGTACGCGACGTTCCACCGGACGTCCTGCTCGGGGGCGGTCAGCCACTTCGTGAACTCGTAGGACCAGTACGCGCGGTTCGCGTCCTGGTGGTCGAACAGCACCCACAGGTCCGGCCCGGAGACCGTCTCGTGGTTGCCGTCGGTGCCGGGCAGCGTCGCGACGCCATACCCCGTGCCGGCCTCCTGCAGCGTGTACAGCGCCCAGGGGCCCGAGGTGACCATGCCGATCCGGTCGCTCGCGAACAGGTCGAGCGCCTTGGTGTCCGTCTGGTCCAGGTAGACCGACTTGTCCTCGACGGCCATGTCGCGCAGGAACGTCAGCGCGTCGACGCCCGCGTCGGACGCGAACGCGGCGGACGACTCGTCCTCCGAGAGCACCTCGCCGCCCCGCTGCCACAGGTGCGGCCAGAACTGCCAGGTCGTCTCCTCGCTGCCGGAGACCGAGTAGCCGTAGCCGTAGGTGTTCGTGTCCGGGTCGGTCAGCGCGGCGGCCGCCTCCCGGAAGTCGTCCCAGGTCCACGTCTCGTCGGGGTAGTCGAGCCCGGCGGCGTCGAACACGGTCGTGTTGTAGATCAGCGAGAGGTTGTCCACCACGGCGGGGAAGCCGATGGTCGCCCCGCCGCCGGGCTGCGCGGTGGCCCGCCCGGCCGCGGGCAGCGACTCCCAGTCCACCTCGGGGTCGGCGACCTGGTCGGTGATGTCCTGCGTCCGCTCGGACCGGGCGAGCTCCGAGGCCCACGACCCGAACGCGTACGAGATGTCGGGGTAGGTGTTCCCGGCGAAGCCCGCGGTGAGCTTGCGCAGCAGCTCCTCGGTGGACGGCGCGCCGGACGACACGTCGATGGTGACGTTCGGGTGCTCGGACTCGAAGTCGGCGGCGAGGCCCTCGAGGATCGTCTGGGCCTGGTCGGCCTGGCCGGTCCACCACGTGATCGTGGTGTCGGCCTCCGGGTCGAGGGTGGCGGACGCGGCGGGGCTGCCGCTGCCGCAGGCCGCGAGGGCCAGGGTGGCGGCGGCCACGGCCGCGGTCGCGGCGAGCGGTCGGGTGCGGGGACGGTCGAGGGCGGACAACGGTGTTCTCCTCTGATCGGGCGGCTGACGGGGACGGGCCCCGGCGGTCAGGACAGGACGACGGAGCGGGTGAGGTGGCGGGGGGTGTCCGGGTTCAGCCCGCGGAGCTCGGCGAGGGCCACGGCGAACCGCTGGGCCTGGACGAGCTGCACGAGCGGGTCGTGGTCGGTGGCCTGGACGACCGCGCCGGTGCGGGCGACGTCGGCGACCAGCGACGGGTCGACGGCGCCGAGCACGGTGACCAGGGTGCCCTCGTGGGCGACAGCGATCGGGCCGTGCCGGTAGTCGAGCGCGGGGTAGGCCTCGGACCAGGCCTGCGCGGCCTCGCGGACCTTGAGCGCCGCCTCCTGGGCGAGGCCGTGGGTCCAGCCGTGGCCGAGGTACACGACGTGGTCCAGGCCCTCGGGGCCGACCGGCAGCGGCTCGGCGAGCGCGGCGCGGGCGGCGTCGGGCAGCCCGGCGACGTCCTCACCGAACGCGGCCCGGGCGAGCGCCAGGACCGTGGTGGGGAACCGCGTCTGGACGACGGAGCGCTCGTCCGCCCAGTCCAGCAGCAGCACCTCGTCGACCGCCCGGGCGATCGGCGAGTCGGCGACGCCGGTGATCGCGACCGTCGTGGTGCCGGGCTCGATCAGCGCCAGCGCCGCCGAGACCTCGGTGGTGGTGCCCGAGCGGCTGATGACGACGACCCGGTCGTACGGGCGGCCCGGCTGCCACTCGGAGGCGTAGGCCGCGTCGGTCACGCCGAGGCCCGCCCGCTCCCGCAGCACCGCGACCGACTCGGCGACGAAGGCGCTGGTCCCGCAGCCGAGGACCAGGACGGACTCGCCCGGGTGACCCAGGGCGGACCCCAGCGCGGGGGCCTCGGCGATCGCGCGGGCCCAGAGGTCCGGCTGGCTCGCGATCTCGCGTGCGGTGATCGAGGTGCTCACTGGCAGTGCTCACTTTCCGTTTCTAGCCGACGAATGACTGCGTCGGGTCGGTGTGGACGCCATACTGCTCACTTGAGCGAGCCTGTGGCTATCAAAGTGCATGAAGCGCTCACTCTGGCTGATCGAACCCCCGATGGAGTGACCGATGACCGACCTCCCCGGCACGCCCGCCGACCTGCGCCTCGCCGACTGGCACCCGCGCAGCACGCTCGTCGCCCGCCGCACCGACGTCCCGCGCAGCGCCGTGCCCTGCATCGACGCGCACAACCACCTCGGCCGCTGGCTCACCGGCCCCGGCTGGACCGCCCCCGACGTCGGCGCCCTGCTCGACCTCATGGACGCCCACGGGGTCGAGACGATCGTCAACCTCGACGGCATGCACGGCGCCGAGCTCGAGGCGAACCTCGACCGGTACGACCGCCCGCACCCGTCGCGGTTCCGCACGTTCTGCCAGCTCGACTGGGACCTGCTGGCCGCCGACGACGGCGAGCGGATGCTGGCCGACCAGCTCCGGGACTGCGCGGCCCGCGGCGCGAAGGGCGTCAAGGTGTGGAAGACCGTCGGGCTGAAGGTCCGCGACGCCTCGGGTGCGCTCGTGCTGCCCGACGACCCGCGCGTCGTGCGGACCCTGGCGCTCGCGGGCGAGCTCGGCCTGCCCGTGCTCATCCACGTGGCCGACCCGGTCGCGTTCTTCCAGCCGCTCGACGCGCACAACGAGCGGGTCGACGAGCTCCTCGCGTTCCCGGACTGGTCGTTCGCCGACAGCACGCGGTTCCCGACGTTCGACCGGCTGCTCACGGCGCTGGAGACGCTCGTGCTCGCCACCCCCGGCACCACGTACATCGGCGCCCACGTGGGCTGCGTCGCCGAGGACCTGGACCGCGTCGAGCGGCTGCTCGCGGCCGCGCCGAACTGGAACGTCGACATCGCGGGCCGGATGGCCGAGCTCGGCCGGCAGCCCCGGCGCACCCGGGAGCTCATCGAGCGGTTCGGGGACCGCGTGCTGTTCGGCACCGACGCGTTCCCGCTGTCGGGGGAGGCGCTGACCACGCACTTCCGGTTCCTGGAGACCGACGACGAGGCGTTCGAGTACGCCCCCGGCGAGCCGGTCCCGCCCCAGGGCCGCTGGACGGTCTCGGGCCTGCACCTGTCCCCGGAGCAGCTGGAGGCGCTGTACGCGGGCAACGCCCGCCGGGTCCTCGGCCTGGCCTGACCGACGCCGCCCGCCCGCCCGCCCGGCCGGCCCGGCGGCCCGTCCGCCGAGGTCGACGGTTCCGCCCGAGGTCGTCGGTTGCGCCCCCTGTCCCACGGGCGCAACCGACGACCTCGCGCATCGGTGCCCGCGCCGCGGGGGCGCGTCAGGCCGCGCAGGCGTCCGGGAGCACCGCGCGGGCCGTCGCCGCGACGACCTCCGCGACCGCCTCGCGGCCGCGCGCCAGGTACGTGCGCGGGTCCGTCAGCGCCCCGTCCCCGCCGAGGGCCGTGCGGACCTGCGCCGTGAGCGCCACGTTGAGCGCCGTCCCCACGTTGACCTTCCGGATCCCGGCCGCCACGGCCGCGCGCAGCGTCGCCGCCGGCACCCCGGAGGACCCGTGCAGCACGAGCGGCACGGGCACCGCCGCGGCCAGCCGCCCGACCAGGCCGAGGTCGAGCCGCGCGGTCGCGGACGTCATCGCGTGCGCTGACCCCACGGCCACGGCCAGGCCGTCCACGCCGGTGGCGGCGACGAACGCGCGGGCCTCGTCCGGGTCGGTCCGCACGCCGGGGGTGTGCGCGCCGCCCTTGCCGCCGATCGCGCCGAGCTCCGCCTCGACCCACAGGCCGGCGCCGTGCGCCACGCGGGCCAGGGCGGCGGTGGTCGCGACGTTCGCGGCGTCGTCGAGCTCGGAGGCGTCGACCATCACCGAGGTCACCCCGAGCCCGGCCGCGGCCGCCACGCCCGCGCGCACCAGCGCCTCGTCGCGCAGGTGGTCCAGGTGGATCCCGACGGGCACCGCCGCCGCGGCGGCCACCTCCCGGCAGGCCGCGAGCAGCGGGCCCATCCGGTCGGCGTGGTACCGCACGGCGTTCTCGGAGACCTGCAGCAACCCGGGCACGCCCGCGCGCTCCAGCCCGTCGGCCACGCCCTCCGCGTGCTCGAGCGTGATGACGTTGAACGCCAGCACGGCCGACCCGGTCCGGACCGCCTCCGCGACCAGGAAGCGGGTGTGCACCGCGCTCACAGCGACGAGGCGGGCACCGCCACGCGCAGCGGCTCGGGCAGCAGGTCGCCGTGCGCCGCGGTGAGCTCGTCGCACAGGTCCCAGATCCGGTCCGGGGTGAGCGACGAGCTCGCGTTGCCGTCCACCAGCACGGCCTGGCGGACGAGCCGCGGGTCGCCGGTGCGTGCCGCCTCGATGGTCAGCTCGGCCACCGACAGGTAGGTGCGGTTCAGCGCGGCGCACTGCGGGGGCAGGGCGCCCATCGGCACCGGCCGCACGCCCGCGGCGTCGACCAGCGCGGGCACCTCGACGGCCGCCCCGGCGGGCAGGTTGTCGATCAGGCCGGCGTTCGGCACGTTGACGTGGATCTCCCGCGGCTTGCCGGTCACGACCGAGTGGATGATCTGCGGGGCGTACTCCGACGCCCCGCCCTCGAGCGGCAGGTCGGCGCCGGCGGCCAGCAGCGCGCGGGCCTGCTCGAACTCTGCGACGTTGTCCCGGCTGATCCCGATGTACTGCAGCGGCTCGATCCGGAACCGCTCGACCTGCGCGTCCGACCGCAGGAACCACGGCAGGTACTCCGAGGAGTGCTCGCTGGTCTCGGTCGGGTAGTAGCCGATGCGGCGGAAGATCTCGACCCGCACCCGGCGCTCGAGCTCCGGGTCGGCGGCGATGCGGTCGCGCAGCCGCGGGTAGAGGTCCTGGCCGTCGGCGGTCCAGTCGAGCAGCCACGCCTGGTGGTTCACGCCGGCGGCGCGGTAGCGGGTGTCCGCCACGTCGAGGCCGACGAGCTCCGCCAGGTCGTGCGCGGTCCAGTACACGGAGTGGCACAGCCCGTAGGTGCGGATGTCCGGCGCGACCACGGAGGCCCACCAGACGTTCATCGCCATCGGGTTGGTGTAGTTGAGCAGCAGCGCGTCCGGGCAGACCTCGCGCATGTCGCGCAGGATCGCCTCCAGCACCGGGAACGTGCGCAGGGCGCGGAACACCCCGCCGACGCCGGTGGTGTCGCCGATGGTCTGGCGCAGGCCGTAGCGCGCGGGGACCTCGAGGTCGGTGATCGTCGCGTCGATGCCGCCGACCTGGATCATGTTGACGACGAAGTCCGCCCCGGCGAGCGCGGCCCGGCGGTCCAGGGTCGCGGTGACCGTGGCCGGCGTCCCGAGCTGCTCGACCAGCCGGCGTCCGGTGCCCTCCGCCACGGCGAGCCGCTCGGCGTCGATGTCGTGCAGCGCGAGCTCGATCCCCGCGAGGTCGGGGAAGCCCAGCAGGTCGGCGATGAGCTGGCGGGTGAACACGACGCTGCCGGCGCCGACGAAGGCGATCTTGGTCATGCCGTCGATGCTGGCCGAGGTGATCGTTCCGTGCAAGAATCATCGCACAGTCTGGCGAAAATGCGCAGTCCAAGTGATCGAGCCGGGACGACCGGCGAGCAGGGGAGGACCGATGACCGCGTCCGGCGACGACCTGGCCACGTCGCGCAAGCGCTCCGAGCGGATGCTCGCGGTGCTCGCGTTGCTGGAGCCGGGCGAGACGGTGCCGCTGGCGCAGCTGACCGCGGAGCTGGGCGTGTCGCCCGCGACCGTCCGCCGCGACCTCGCCGACCTGGAGGAGCAGGGGCTGCTGGTCCGCACGCACGGCGGCGCCCGCGCGGCCGAGAAGCGCGACGAGGTGCCGGTCCGGCTGCGCGACACCCGGTTCCGCGAGGCGAAGCAGGCCATCGCGCGCCGGGTCGCCACCCTCGTGCCGACCGGCCCGTACAGCGTGGCGCTCTCGGGCGGCACCACGACGGCCGAGGTCGCCAAGGTGCTCGCCACCCGCCCGGACCTCGCGATCGTCACGAACGCGCTCACCACCGCGGTCCAGCTCGTGTCCCGCCCGAACCTCAAGGTGATCATCACCGGCGGGGTCCTGCGGTCCTCGTCCTACGAGGCGGTCGGCGTCATCGCGGAGAACACGTTCAACGCCATCAACGTCGGCACGGCGGTGCTCGGCACCGACGGCATCAGCGCGGCCGGCGGCGCCACCACGCACGACGAGACCGAGGCGCGCACGAACCACGCGATGGTCGCGCACGCCCAGCGGGTGGTCGTGGCCGCCGACGGGTCCAAGGTCGGGCGGGTGACGCTGGCGAAGATGGCCGACCTCGGCGAGGTGCACGTGCTGGTCACCGACTCCACCGCCGACCCCGACGAGCTCGAGCGCATCCGGGCGGCCGGCGTCGAGGTGGTCGTCGTCCCGGTGTAGCCCGCCACACGCGCTCGACCCGTGGGACGCCCGCGCCGCGCGGGGCCGGGCGGGTCCAGCATCGGCGGGTGACCACACCCCGCGTCGTCGTGCTGCACGGCTACCAGGCCGCCCCGGACGCCCACTGGTTCGGCTGGCTGGCCGCGGACCTCGCCCGGGACGGGGTCGGCGTGCACGTCCCCGCCCTGCCCGACCCGCACGCCCCCGACCCGGACGCCTGGGTCGCCGCCGCGCGCGCCGCGATCGGCACGCCGGACGAGGGGACCGTGGTGGTCGGGCACAGCCTCGGCTGCGTCACCGCCCTGCACGCCCTGTCCGCGACCCCCGGGGAGTGGCGGCTCGGCGGGCTGGTGCTCGCGTCCGGGTTCGACGCGCCGCCGCCGGCCGTCCCGGAGGTCGCCGCGTTCACCGCCGCGCCCCCGGACCGCGCCCGCCTCGTCGCGGCGACCCCGGCCCGCCACGTGATCGGCTCCGACGACGACCCGATCGTGGACCCGGCGCTCACCCGTGCGCTCGCGGCGCGCCTGGACGCGACGTACGACGTCGTCCCGGGCGGCGGGCACCTGCTCGGGCGTGAGGGCTTCACCACCCTCCCGGTCCTCCGCGACCGCGTCCGCGCGGCTCTGGGCCTCCCCGCACGCTGACCGCGACGGCGACGAGGGTCAGGCCGGGAGCTGGGGGACCGCCGCCAGGAGGCGGCGGGTGTACGGCTCCTGCGGGTCCGCGAGGACGGTCGCCGTCGCGCCCTCCTCCACCACCCGGCCGTGGTGCAGCACCACCGTCCGCTCGCAGAGCCGCCCGACGATCGCGATGTCGTGCGACACGAGCACCAGCGTGAGCCCCCGCTCGACCGCGAGCCGCTGGAGCAGGTCGACCACCTGCCCGCGCACGGACACGTCCAGCGCCGACACCGGCTCGTCCGCGACCAGCACCGACGGGGACGGCGCGAGCGCCCGGGCGATCGCGATCCGCTGCCGCTGACCCCCGGAGAACTGCGCGGGGTACCGGGACGCCACGTCGGGGTCCAGACCGACCGCCTCCAGCACCGACGCCACGCGCGCCCGGTGGTCGCCGGGGACCCGGAGCGAGCGCAGGGGCTCGGCGACGACGGCCCCGATCCGCATCCGCGGGTCGAGCGAGGAGCGCGGGTCCTGGAACACCGGCTGCACGTCGGACCGCAGCCGGCGCAGCAGCCCGCGGTCGCGCCGGTCCAGCACCTCCCCCCGGTACCGGACCTCGCCGGACGTGGGGGAGTCCAGGCCGAGCAGCTGCCGCAGCAGCGTGGACTTGCCGGAGCCGGACTCGCCGACGATGCCGATGCTGCGGCCCGCCTCGACGCGCAGGGACACGCCGTCCAGCGCGCGGGTGGTCCCGCCGAACACGCGGGTGACGTCGGCGGCCTCGAGCAGGGGGGCGGTCATCGGGTGCTCCTCTCCTCGCCGGCACCGGCCCCGGGGCCCGCCCCCGGCAGCCCCGTCACCCCGCGCGCGGCCGTCACCAGCTCCCGCGTGTACGCGGCGTCCCCGCCGGCGAGCGCGGCGCCGACGGAGGTGTGCTCGACCACCCGCCCGTCGCGCATGACGACGAGGTCCCGGGCGACGCGGGCCACCACGGGCAGGTCGTGCGAGACGAACACCAGCGCGACGCCGGTGCGGTCGACCAGGTCGTCCAGCAGGTCGAGCACCTCGGCCTGCACGGTGACGTCGAGGGCGGTGGTCGGCTCGTCGGCCAGCAGCACGCGCGGCTCGCAGGCCAGCGCCATCGCGAGCGCGACGCGCTGCCGCTGCCCGCCGGACAGCTGCCAGGGGTAGGAGCCGAGGATCCGCTCGGTGTCGGTCAGGTGCACGAGCCGGGCGAGGCGCGCGGCCTCGTCCCGCGCCGCCGCGCCGCGCAGCCCGCGGTGCAGCCGCAGCGGGCCGGTGATCTGGCGCCCGACGGTCATGAGCGGGTCGAGCGCGGTGAGCGGCTCCTGGAACACCATCGCGACCCGGGCGCCCCGCACGCGCGCCAGCCGCCGGGGCGGCAGCGTCAGCAGGTCCTCGCCGTCCAGCACCACCCGGCCGGTGGCGCGCATGCCGTCGGGCAGCAGGCCGAGGACGGCCAGCGCGGTCAGCGACTTGCCGGAGCCGGACTCGCCGACCACGCCGAGCCGGCCGCCGGCGTCCAGCGACCAGGACACCCCGTCGAGCAGCCGGCGGCCGGTCGACGTCGTGACGGTGAGGTCCTCGACGGACAGCAGGGGGCGGGATGCGGTCATCGGTCGCCTCGCAGGCTCGGGTCGGTGCGCTCCCGGACGCCGTCGCCCAGCAGGTTCAGGCCGAGCACGGTGACGACGATCGCGAGGCCGGGCAGGATCGCGCCCCACGGCTGCACGAGCATCGTGGACTGCGCCTCGTGCAGCAGCCGGCCCCAGGACGCGTTGGGCGGCGGTGCACCGAGGCCGAGGTACGACAGGGACGCCTCCGCGAGGACCGCACCGCCGCCGAGCAGCATGAGCTGCACCAGCAGGGTCGGCCAGACGTTCGGCACGACGTGCCGCAGCACGGTGCCCCACCAGCCCGTGCCCGCGGCGTGCGCGGCGGTGACGTAGTCCTCGCGCAGGACGCGCGCGACGTTGACCCGCGTGACGCGGGCGATCACGGCGGACCCGGAGATGCCGATCGCCCAGATGGCCGACGACAGGGACGCCCCGCGCACCGTGACGATGAGCATCGCCAGCAGCAGGGTCGGGAAGGCGATGAGCAGGTCGACGCCGGACAGCAGCGTGACGTCCACCCACCGCCGGGTCGCGCCCGCGAGGACGCCGATCGTCACGCCGAGCACACCGGCGACGAGCATGGACGCGGCCGCGACCACGAGCGCGTTGCCGGCGCCGGTCAAGAGCTGGCTCAGCAGGTCGCGGCCCAGGCGGTCGGTGCCGCCCCAGTGCGCGGCGCTCGGTCCGGCCAGGCGCTCGCCGGTGCCGGTGTCGTCGAGCGCGTAGGGGGTCCAGACCAGGGAGACCAGGCCGACGAGGGCGACGGACCCGACGAGGACGGCACCGGTCAGGAGCGACGGCGGCAGCCGGCGGCCGCGGGACGCCGGGGTGCCGGACGCCGGGGCGCCGGGCAGGGCGGTCGCGGTCGTCGGGGTGGCGAGCTCGGTCACGCCGCCACC
The DNA here is from genome assembly GCF_014201095.1 of Cellulomonas hominis. Taxonomy (NCBI): domain Bacteria; kingdom Bacillati; phylum Actinomycetota; class Actinomycetes; order Micrococcales; family Cellulomonadaceae; genus Cellulomonas; species Cellulomonas hominis. Next base: position 2,391,874 of record NZ_JACHDN010000001.1, read on the forward strand.
TCCTTCGCCAGGCGCAGCCGCGGGTCGATGGCGCGCTGCCCCAGGTCGACGACGGTGTTCGTCACCAGCACCACCGCGGTCAGCAGCAGCACCAGCGCCTGCACGACCGGCAGGTCGCGCGAGGTCACGGAGTCGAGCAGCAGCGTGCCGAGGCCCGGCAGCGCGAACACGTTCTCGATGACGACCGCCCCGAGCAGGGAGGTCGCGAGCTCGATGCCGAGGATGGCCACCACCGGCACCGCGGCGTTCCGCAGGCCGTGCCGGGCGAGCGCGCGCCACCGGCCGTAGCCGAGCGAGCGGGCCGTCCGGAGGTAGTCCTGGTCGAGGACGTCGAGCGTGGCGGACCGCACGTACCGGACCATGACGGCCGACATCGCGATCGCCACGGTCACCACGGGCAGCACGAGCGCCCGCACCGCGGCGGCCGGGTCGTCCCAGCCGGTCCGCGGGAAGCCCCCGGCCGGCAGCACGCCGAGCCGCAGGGCGAACACCAGCACCAGGAGCACGCCGACCCAGAACACCGGGACGGCCACGCCGAGCTGCGACACCGCCGACACCGCGACCCCGACCGGCCCGTGCCGGTGCACCGCGGCGATGACGCCGAGGGGCACCGACACGAGCACGGCCAGGACGAACGCCGCGACGCTGAGCGGCACCGTGATGGGGAGCTTCTGCGCGATCAGGTCGGCCACGGGGAGCCGCGACACGAACGACGTGCCGAGGTCCCCGCGGACGATCTGGCCGAGCCACTGCACGTACTGCGTCACCACCGGCTGGTCCGTCCCGAGCTCCGAGCGGAGCTGGTCGAGCTGGTCCGTGGTGGTGCCCACGCCCAGGGTCGCGCCCGCGGCGTCGCCCGGCAGCAGCCGGAGCACGACGAACACGACCACGCTGGCCAGGACGAGGGAGATCAGCAGCGAGCCGATCCGCAGCAGTGCGAGGCGCACGGTCTCAGGACTCCCGGACGATGTCGGCGACGTAGAAGGACTCGGTGACCTGGTCGACCGGGAAGCCCGAGATGTCCGCGCGCGCGACGCGGATCTGCGGGTTCAGGTACAGCCAGGCGGACGCCGCCTCCTCGCCGATGGTCTCGTTGACCTGGGTGAGCAGGTCGACCTGCTCCTCCTCGGTGGCGGCCTGGTCGGCCTGGGTCACCCACTCCTGGACCTGCGGGTTGTCGTAGCCCCAGTAGAAGTCGGGGTTCGCGTACCAGAGCACGTCACGCGGGTTCACGTGCCCCATGAGGGTCGTCTGGAAGTCGTGGTCCGTGTAGACCTTCTGGTACCAGGTGGCGTCGTCGATCGGGTTCGGGGTGAGCGTCACGCCGACGGCCGCGAGGTTCTTGGTGAGCAGCGCGAGGATCGCCTCGGTGGTGTCGTCCGGGATGTAGTCCACGGAGATCTCCAGGCCGGTCACGCCCGCCTCGGTCAGGAGCGCCTCGGCGGCGTCGGGGTCGTAGGCGTGCACGTCGGCCTGGTCGACGAACCACGGGTCGGTCGGCGGGACCATCGAGCCGATGACCTGGCCGTAGCCGTCCCAGACCGCCGACAGGATCGCCTCGCGGTCGATCGCCTTGTACAGCGCCTGGCGGACGCGGACGTCGCTGAACGGCGCCTCGCGGTCGTTGAACGCCCAGAGCTGCTTCGTGGTCGAGGTTCCCTCGGTGATCGTGAAGTCCGGGTTGTCCTCGAACTGCACGAGCTGGTCCGGGGAGTCCTCCGCGATGACCAGGTCCAGGTCGCCGGTCAGCAGCGCGTTGTTCAGGGCGGTGGTGTCCTGGAAGAACCGGAACGTCACGCCGGCGTTCTGCGCCGGCTCGCCCCAGTAGCCGTCGAACTTCTCGATGGTGAGGTGGTCGCCCTGCACCCACTCGACGAACCGGTAGGGGCCGGTGCCGTTGTCGCTGGTCAGCTCCTTGTCGCCGTTCTTCACGACGGTGACGGAGGCCAGGTAGAACGTCAGGCCCTGCGACGGGCGGGACAGGTCGAGCTGCACGGTGGCGTCGTCGACCGCGGTGGCCTGCTGGATGACGAGCAGGTCGCTCTTGCGGGCGGACTTCGACTCCGGGCCGATCGCCTCGGAGATGCTCCACACCACGTCGTCCGCGGTGAGCGGCGTGCCGTCGTGGAACGTCACGTCCGGCTGCAGGTGGAACGTGTAGGTCAGGCCGTCGGAGGACACGTCCCAGGACTCGGCGAGCGTCGGGATGACGGTGCCGTCGACGTCCACCGAGGTCAGGCCCTCGAAGACGTTGCGGGTCATGGTCTGCGAGACGCCGGACGAGCCGCCGACGTTGCGGACGAGGCCGGTGGGCTCGTTGGTCGAGCCGATGACGATCTCGGCGGACTCGTCCGGGGTGGCGGCCGCGTCGTTGGCGGTCGAGCCGCCCGAGCCGGAGCCGCAGGCGGCCAGCGCCAGGGCGGCGACGACGGCCAGGGCGGCGCCGAGCGGGGCGCGGCGGGATCGGCGGGTGCTCACGGGTGGTGGTCCTTCCGGGCGGGTGCGGCGGCGGGGTGCCGGGCACGAGGGAGGTGCGGGGGAGAGCGGTTCGGGGGTGCGCGGCGCGGGTGCGCCGCGGGCCGGGCGGGTGCGGCACGGGCCGCGGGCCGCGGGCCATGTGCTCGCTGACGGGAGGGTTCTGCCGGGACACGCCGGGCGTGCCGGGCAGAACGCTCCACTCGAGGCGGAGCAGGGGGCGGTCGCGGAGGGCGACGGCGGCGCCGGAGCGGCTCCGGGGCCGGGGCGGACGCGCGGCGGCGTCCTCAGCGCGTCAGGACGACGCGGGGGCGCTCAGCGACGACAACAGCACGCGGCGGTCGAGAGGGCTCGACAGGCGCGGGTGCGGAGGGCGGTAGTCGTGTGGCGCATGATGTTGAACACTGTAGCAAGAGCCGCGGGTCCCGGGCAGCGACGTGCGTCACTCCGGGTTGCAGAGCGCCCCGATGGTCGCCAGCAGCCCGACCTCGGGCCGCCACGGCTCCAGGTTCCACGACGCCTTGTCCGGCGCGCCGATCATGTGGCAGGTCAGCTGGTCGTGCATGCCCTGCGTCCCGGCGTCGGGGGCGAGCGCGACCACCTGCGCCCACACCGCCTCCTCCGCCGCGACCCCGCCGCGCCGCGCCCAGTCCGCCGGCACGACCGCGAGGCTCTCGCCGCCCTCGTCGTCCCGGACGCTCCACGTCGCGGAGCGGACCGCGGTCGCGGCGAGGGTGGCCGTCACCGTCCCCGAGGCGGGCGGCTCGACGGTGCCGTCGGTGCGCACCGGGCGGATGACCGACCAGGTCACCGTGCCGTCGTCGCGCGCGTCGACCGCGAGCACCGCGCCGCTCCCGGCGGCGTCCCCCGCCAGGGTCGGGGCGGACAGGGCCGCGACCACGGCGCCCGCACCGTCCCGGACCACGGCGGAGTCGTCCTCCAGGACGTCGAGCGTCATGCCGTCGGGGGCGACGAGCACGCCGGCCTGCTCGGTGGCGACGGTGTCGTCGTCGATCGCCGGCACCGGGACGGCGAGGACCACCGCGCCGTCCGCGTCGGGCTCCGACGTCGTCACGCCGACGCCGGGCCAGACCGTGAGGGCGACGTCGCCGACGGTGACGGAGGCGCCGTCCGCGCGTAGGCTCGCGGGGTCGCCCAGGGTCAGCACGGCGGTGCCGGACGGCTCGGGCGTCGGCCCCGGTCCCGGGGACGCCGTACCGGTGCACCCCGCGAGGACGACGAGCGCGGCGGCCGCGGCGGCGAGCCGGGCGGGCGTGCGGGGGGCGGTCACGCGCCCCAGTGTGCCCGAGGGCGCCGTCCGGCCACCGGGCGGTGCGTCGGACCGCCGCCGCGCGCCGGTAGCCTGGGCACCGTCTGCCGACGCCCGCCTGCCCGCCGCGCCCGGTCCACCACCGCCGCGCCCGGGCCACCAGCCCGAGGGATTCGATGACCAGCGCGCCCACCTCGCAGCAGCCCACCGGACACGTGTCCGACACCGTGGAGCACGCCGCGGCCACCCCGGACCTCGAGCAGCCGTTCGCGGAGCTCGGGCTCAAGCCCGACGAGTACCAGCGGATCCGCGACATCCTCGGCCGCCGCCCCACGGCCGCCGAGCTCGCCATGTACTCCGTCATGTGGTCCGAGCACTGCTCGTACAAGTCGAGCAAGACCCACCTGCGCAAGTTCGGCGAGCGCGTCACGCCCGAGATGACCGAGCACCTGCTGGTCGGCATCGGCGAGAACGCCGGCGTGGTCGACATCGGCGACGGCTGGGCGGTGACGTTCAAGGTCGAGTCGCACAACCACCCGTCGTACGTCGAGCCGTACCAGGGCGCCGCGACCGGCGTCGGCGGCATCGTCCGGGACATCATCTCGATGGGTGCCCGCCCGGTCGCCGTCATGGACCAGCTCCGGTTCGGCGCCGTCGACCACCCCGACACGGCGCGCGTCGTGCACGGCGTCGTGTCCGGCGTCGGCGGCTACGGCAACTCCCTCGGCCTGCCGAACATCGGCGGCGAGCTGGTGTTCGACGCGTCCTACCAGGGCAACCCGCTCGTGAACGCGCTGTGCCTGGGCGTGCTGCGGCACGAGGACATCCACCTGGCGAACGCGTCCGGCGTCGGCAACAAGGTCGTCCTGTTCGGCGCCCGCACCGGCGGCGACGGTATCGGCGGCGCGTCGATCCTCGCGTCCGAGACCTTCGACGACACCAAGCCGTCGAAGCGCCCGTCGGTCCAGGTCGGCGACCCGTTCATGGAGAAGGTGCTCATCGAGTGCTGCCTGGAGCTCTACGCGGCCCGCGTGGTCGAGGGCATCCAGGACCTCGGCGCGGCCGGCATCTCCTGCGCCACCTCCGAGCTCGCGTCCAACGGCGACGGCGGCATGCACGTCGACCTCGAGAACGTGCTGCTGCGGGACCCCACCCTGACGGCCGGCGAGATCCTCATGTCGGAGTCGCAGGAGCGGATGATGGCGGTCGTCACGCCGGAGAAGCTCGACGCGTTCCTGGCGATCACCGGGAAGTGGGACGTCGAGACGGCCGTCATCGGCGAGGTCACCGGCACCGGCCGCCTCACCATCGACCACCACGGCCAGCGGATCGTCGACGTCGACCCGAAGACCGTCGCGCACGAGGGCCCCGTCTACGACCGCCCGTACTCCCGCCCCGAGTGGCAGGACGGCCTGGTCGCCGACTCCCTGAGCACCGCCGACGGCGCCGCCCGGTACGCCCGGCCCTCCGCCCCGGCCGAGCTGCGCGCGACCGTGCTCGACCTGCTCGCCTCGCCGAACCTCGCGTCGAAGTCCTGGGTCACCGACCAGTACGACAGGTTCGTGCAGGGCAACACCGCGCTCGCGCAGCCCGACGACGCCGGCGTGGTCCGCGTCGACGAGACGACCGGCCTGGGCGTGGCGCTCGCGACCGACGCGAACGGCCGCTACGCGAAGCTCGACCCGTACGCCGGCGCGCAGCTCGCGCTCGCGGAGGCGTACCGGAACGTCGCCGCCTCCGGCGCCCGGCCGCTGGCCGTCACCGACTGCCTGAACTTCGGCAGCCCCGAGGACCCGGCGTCCATGTGGCAGCTCGTCCAGGCGATCGAGGGCCTCGCGGACGCCTGCGCCGTGCTCGGGGTCCCCGTCACCGGCGGCAACGTGTCGCTGTACAACGGCACCGGCGAGCCCGGGAAGATCGACTCCGCCATCCACCCGACGCCCGTCGTCGGCGTGCTCGGCGTGATCGAGGACGTCGCCGAGGCCACCCCGTCCGGCTGGACCACCCCCGGGCAGACCGTCTACCTGCTGGGCACCACCCGGCCCGAGCTCGACGGCTCCGCCTGGGCCGACGTGGCGCACGGCCACCTCGGCGGGGTGCCGCCGCGGGTGGACCTCGAGGCCGAGCGCCGGCTCGCCGAGGTCCTGGTCCGGGCGTCGCGCGACGACCTCGTGGACGCCGCGCACGACCTGTCCGAGGGTGGGCTCGCGCAGGCGCTCGTCGAGTCGTCGCTGCGGTACGGCGTCGGCGTGCAGGTCGACCTGGACGCGCTCGTCGAGCGGGACGGCGTCACGCCGTTCGAGGCGCTGTTCTCCGAGTCCACCGCCCGCGCGATCGTGGCCGTGCCGCGCAGCGAGGCCGTCCGGTTCGAGGACCTGTGCACCGCGCAGGGCGTCCCGGCGCTCGCGATCGGCGCGACGGCGGAGACGTGCAGCCCCGGCGCGGGCGCCCCCACGGCGGACCTCCCCGAGGACCACGTGCACGCCCCGGCGGTGGAGGTCCGCGGCGTCTTCACGCTCCCGCTCGCGGAGGCCCGCGCCACGTCGGAGGCGACGCTCCCGCGCCACTTCGCCTGACCCGCCCGGCGCCCGTGCCACCGGGAGCGCCGAGATCGGTCCTCCCGACCGAGATCGGCGCTCTCAGCGACCGATCTCGGTGCGAGGTGCCGATCTCGGCGACGCGGCCGGCGGGCCGGGGGGCCGGGTGCGCCGGCGGAAATCGCTCGCGCGCCGCCGGGGGCGCTCCCTAGCGTCGGCGGCATGAGCTCACCCGGTGCCGTCCCCGCGGGGCGGGTCGTGCGCGTCGACAGGGGCGCGGTGCTCGTGCTGCCCGCGGGCGACGACGTGCCGGTCCGGGTCGCCGTGCCGCACGGGCTGGTCCCGCTGCTCGGCTCCGACGACACCCCGGGCGAGGCGGTGCCCCCGGCGGTCGGCGACGGCGTCCTGCTCGGCGCGCACCCGGACGGCACCCCCGCGCTCACCGCGCTGACCGCCCGCCGCACCGCGGTGGTGCGCGACGGCGCGGACCGCACGTCCCAGACCCAGGTGCTCGCCGCGAACGTGGACGTGGTGCTCGTGGTCGAGCACCTCGACCCCGACCCGAGCCCCGGGCGGGTGGAGCGGCTGCTCACCCTGGCGTGGCGCTCCGGGGCGACGCCCGTGGTGGTGCTCACCAAGGCCGACCTGGTCCCGGACCCCGAGGGCATGGCCGACGAGGTGCGCCGGGTCGCGATCGGTGCTGAGGTGCACCCGGTGAGCGTCACGGCGGGCACGGGGCTGGAGCCGGTGCGCGCGCTGCTCGGGCCGGACCGCACGCTCGTGGTGGTCGGGCCCTCGGGCGCCGGCAAGTCCACGCTCGTCAACGCGCTCGCCGGCGCGGACGTCATGGCGACCGGGGAGCGCCGGGCGGACGGCCGCGGGCGGCACACGACCGTGCACCGCGAGCTCGTCCCGCTGGGCGGCGGCGCCTGCCTGATCGACACCCCCGGCCTGCGCGGCGTCGGCCTGGTCGCGGACGCGGAGTCGCTGGACGCCACCTTCGCGGACGTCGCGGAGCTGGCCGCCGCGTGCCGGTTCGGGGACTGCCGGCACGACTCCGAGCCGGGCTGCGCGGTGCAGGCGGCGGTCGCGGACGGCACGCTGCCGGCCCGGCGCCTGGACTCCTGGCGCCGGCTGGCGCGCGAGGCCGCGTGGCAGGAGCGGCGCGCCGACGCCCGTGCCGCCGCCGCGGAGAAGGCGCGCGTCCGGCAGGCGACCGCGGCGTACCACCGCATGCAGCGGACGCGCCCGCCGCGCTGAGCCGGGATGATGGGCGGCATGCCCCCCCGTCGCCGCACCGACCCCGCGGTCGGCCGGGCCGCCGTCGCCGCCTGGCGCGCGGACCCCGCCGACGCCGCCGCCCGCCGCACCGCCGTCCGGTTCACGCTGGAGGAGCTCGCCGACGTCGCGCCGGGCCACACCGTCGAGGTGCGCGTCCCGCCGGACGGCGCGGTGCAGGCCGTCGAGGGCCCGCGGCACACCCGCGGCACCCCGCCGAACGTCGTGGAGACCGACCCGGCGACGTGGCTCGGGCTCGCGACCGGCGCCCTCGGCTGGGACGAGGCCGTGGCGTCCGGCGCGGTCCAGGCGTCGGGGGAGCGGGCCGACCTGGCCGCGTGGCTGCCGCTGCAGGCGACCCGGCAGCGCTGACACCGCCCGCGCCGCGCGGCGGGTCAGCGCGACAGGATCGCCGTCTCGCCCCGCACCGCGTGCAGGGCCCCGGCCGTCGCGGCGGCGAGCGCGGCGTCGAACGCGTCGAGCGCGGCCGGCGGCACCAGCAGCGTGAACCGGACCGACGTGCCGTACTCCACGTCGTGCAGCGCGCCGTCGTGGTCCTCGGCCCAGTCGCGCAGCACCCCGTGCAGCCGGCCCGCGTCGGCGTGCGGGGCGTCGACGGTCACGCGGGTCGCGGCGCTGCGCCGCACGACGCGGGCCAGGTCCAGGGCCTCGGACGTGGCCGTCGAGTACGCGCGCACCAGGCCGCCGGCCCCCAGCAGCACCCCGCCGAAGTACCGGGTCACGACGACGACGAGGTCCGTGAGGTCCCGGCGCCGCAGCACCTCCAGCATGGGGACGCCCGCGGTGCCGGACGGCTCGCCGTCGTCGGTGGACCGCTGCTGCTCGGCGTGCGGCCCGACGACCAGGGCGACGCAGTGGTGCCGGGCGTCCCAGTGCTTCTTGCGGACGGCGGCGACCACGGCGTCCGCCTCCGGCACGTCGGCCACCGGCCGGACCAGCGCGAGGAACCGGGACTTCTTCACGACGAGCTCGTGCTCGACGGGGCCGGCGATGGTCGAGGGGTAGCGCGGCGCGACCTCGTCCCCGGCTCCCACGGGTCCGAGCCTAGGGCCCGCGCACGACGCGGCCGACCTAGGATCCTCGGGTGACCGACGCACCGACCCCCGACGACGCGCCCGACCGCACGCCCGAGGTCCCCGACGAGGCGACGCTCGCGGAGGTCGCCGAGCCCGCCCGGGTCCGGCGCGCCCCGAAGATCGGCGCGTTCATCACCGCCGGCGCGCTCCTGGGCGCGCTGCTCGGCCTGGTCCTCGCGCTGGTCGCGGGCCCGGGCAGCGGGCTGGAGGCCGACGGCACCGCGTTCATCAGCATCCTCGAGGGCCAGGGCGGCGCGCGGCTGGTGTGCGCGGTCGCCGGCGCGGTGCTCGGCGGGTTCGCCGGGGCGGCCCTCGCGGTGGTCGCGGACCGGCGCAGCGTGCGCCGCGCGGAGCGGGACCGGGCCCCCCGCCGGCGCTGAGCCCGGGCCGCGGACGCGGGGGCGGTGCCTCGCCCGGCGTGTGTCACCATGGACGCGTGGCCCCCCGCGGAGACGGACTGCTCAACCACGACCTCCTGCCGAACGAGAAGGGACCCCAGGACGCGTGCGGCGTCTTCGGGGTCTGGGCTCCCGGCGAGGAGGTCGCGAAGCTCACCTACTTCGGGCTGTACGCGCTGCAGCACCGCGGGCAGGAGTCCGCGGGCATCGCGACGTCCAACGGCGAGCAGCTGCTCGTCTACAAGGACATGGGCCTGGTCTCGCAGGTCTTCGACGAGACCGCGCTGAACGCCCTGCACGGCCACATCGCCGTCGGGCACGCGCGCTACTCGACCACCGGCGGCAGCACGTGGGAGAACGCGCAGCCCACCCTCGGCCCGACCGCCGGCGGCACGGTCGCCCTGGCGCACAACGGGAACCTCACGAACACCGCCGAGCTGGTCGACCTCGTGGCCGAGCGCTACGGCAGCCAGCGGCGCGGCGAGCTCGCGCGCGGGAACACCACGGACACCGCACTGGTCACCGCGCTGTTCGCCGGCGACCCGGACCACACCCTCGAGGCCACCGCGCTCGAGGTGCTGCCGCGGCTGCGCGGCGCGTTCAGCCTCGTCTGGATGGACGAGCACACCCTGTACGCGGCCCGCGACCCGCAGGGCGTGCGCCCGCTGGTCCTCGGCCGGCTGGAGCGCGGCTGGGTCGTCGCGTCCGAGACCCCGGCCCTCGACATCGTCGGCGCGTCGTTCGTCCGCGAGATCGAGCCGGGCGAGCTGGTCGCGATCGACGCGGACGGCCTGCGCACCCAGCGCTTCACCGAGAAGCAGCAGCGCGCCGGGTGCGTCTTCGAGTACGTCTACCTGGCCCGGCCCGACACGACGATCGCCGGCCGCTCCGTGCACGCCGCGCGCGTCGAGATGGGCCGGCGGCTCGCGCAGGAGCACCCCGTCGAGGCCGACCTCGTCATCCCGGTCCCCGAGTCCGGCACCCCGGCCGCCGTCGGCTACGCGCAGGCGTCCGGCATCCCGTTCGGGCAGGGCCTGACGAAGAACGCCTACGTCGGCCGCACGTTCATCCAGCCGTCGCAGACCCTGCGCCAGCTCGGCATCCGGCTCAAGCTCAACCCGCTGCGCGAGGTGATCCGCGGCAAGCGGCTCGTCGTCGTCGACGACTCGATCGTGCGCGGCAACACCCAGCGCGCCCTGGTGCGGATGCTGCGGGAGGCCGGGGCCGCCGAGGTGCACGTCCGGATCAGCAGCCCGCCGGTGAAGTGGCCCTGCTTCTACGGCATCGACTTCGCCTCCCGCGCGGAGCTCATCGCGAACGGCCTCGCGATCGAGGAGATCGGCGCCTCGCTCGGCGCGGACTCCCTCGGCTACATCTCGATGGACGCGATGATCGCCGCGACCGAGCAGCCGGCGTCGCAGCTGTGCACCGCCTGCTTCTCCGGGAAGTACCCCATCGAGCTGCCCTCGCAGGACCGGCTCGGCAAGCACCTGCTGGAGCAGAACGAGCTGCCGCTCGGCGCCCCGGAGGACGGACTCGCCACCCTGGTGCCAGGGACGGGTGGCTCGACAGCGCTGGAGCACCCGTGACCGAGAGCATCACCTACGCCGCCGCGGGCGTCGACACCGAGGCCGGCGACAAGGCCGTCGAGCTCATGAAGGACGCCGTGCGCGCGACCCACGGGCCGCAGGTGCTCGGCGGGGTCGGTGGGTTCGCCGGGCTGTTCGACGCCTCCGCGCTGGTGGGCTACCGGCGGCCGCTGCTCGCGACCTCGACGGACGGCGTCGGCACCAAGGTCGCGATCGCGCAGGCGATGGACGTGCACGACACGATCGGCTTCGACCTGGTCGGCATGGTCGTGGACGACATCGTCGTCGTGGGCGCCAAGCCCCTGTTCATGACGGACTACATCGCGTGCGGCCGGGTCGTGCCCGAGCGGATCGCCGACGTGGTGCGCGGCATCGCGGCCGCGTGCTCCGTCGCCGGCACCGCGCTGGTCGGCGGCGAGACCGCGGAGCACCCGGGGCTGCTCGGCCCCGACGAGTACGACGTCGCGGGCGCCGCCACCGGCGTCGTCGAGGCGGACGGCCTGCTCGGCCCGGAGCGGGTCCGCGTGGGCGACGTCCTGGTCGCGCTCGGGTCCTCCGGCCTGCACTCGAACGGCTACTCGCTGGTCCGCCGCGTCGTGGAGGTCGCCGGCTGGTCGCTGGACCGCGACGTGCCGGAGCTCGGCCGCACGCTCGGCGCGGAGCTCCTCGAGCCCACCCGGGTGTACGCGTCCGACTGCCTCGCGCTCGTCGAGCGCGCGGGCGGGGCGGTGCACGCGTTCAGCCACGTCACCGGGGGCGGGCTCGCCGCGAACGTCGCCCGTGTGCTGCCCGCCGGGCTGGTCGCGGACGTGCCGCGCGGCTCGTGGACGCTGCCGCCGGTGTTCTCGCTGGTGCAGGCCGCGGGCGGCGTCCCGTGGACCGACCTGGAGCGCACCCTGAACCTGGGCGTGGGCATGGTCGCGATCGTCGACGCGGCGGGGGCGGACGCCGTGCAGCGGCACGCCGCGGAGCTCGGGCTCACCGCGTGGCACCTCGGCGAGGTGCGCGCGCTCGACCCGGAGCGGGACACCGACGCGCTCGGGCCGGACCTGGTCGCGGGGACGAAGGGCGTGCAGGGCGGCGCGGTCCGCCTGAGCGGCACGTACCGCACGGCCTGACCCTGCCGCCGAGCCCTCAGGGGGCGGGTTGCGGGCCCGGCCGCGCCCGGCCGCACGCGGAGTGGACGGTTCGAGCGGGCACGCCGACGGCGTGCCGGTCCGGACCTTCCACTCTGCGGCGGGGTCGGCCGTGGTCGGGACGCGACCGGGGTGGCCGGTGCGTGGCCGTGGGGGCGGACCCGGTGCACGCACGGGTCGGCGCCGCACGCGTCAGGCGTGTGCGGCGCCGAGCCGGACGGGTGCCGCGGGGACCGCGGCGGTCGGCGTCACGCGCGGGGCGTGCCGGCCGACCGGTGATTCAGCGCTCGTCCGCCCAGCGAGGGGGGTACTCGTCACCCTCGTCGTCGGAGTCCTGGCGGCTGTCACGGACGAAGTCGTTCCCGCGGCCGGTGAGCTCCTGCTCCAGGGCGCGGTAGTTGGTGTCCGGGCTGAAGTACTTCAGCTCCCGGGCCACCTTCGTCTGCTTAGCCTTCTGACGGCCGCGCCCCATGGCATCGACCCCCTCTAACGTGGAAGCGGGGCGGCTCCGTGCTCACACGTGCGGCCCCGGGGTGCTGAATCGTCTGTTCGTGTCGCAACGGTACATGGTCCTGCGGTATTCCGACCACTCGCCGGGGGAGTGAGCCGGGTCGCACCGCGGGCTCCCGCGGACCCGGGCCGGGCCGTGCGGCGGGGGCCCCGGACCGACGTCCCAGGTCGCCCGCGCGGTGCCGGTGGCGTCACCCGCACGGGTGTCGGACGGCCCCCGGCCGGCACCCGTGCGGCACCCGGATGTGAGGTTCGCCACGCGGGAGCGGGTGAGGGCCCGCGGGTCCCGGTGCGCCCGCCGTCACCCGCGCCCGGCCCGCCGGGGTGCCCGGCGGGGTGAACCGGGAGGTCGGCGGCTCGTGGACCCGCGGTCACCCGTCCGGGTGCGCTCGCAGGGGTGAGCCGGCGACGGAAGAGACCCTCGTTCGGACCACCGTGTCGACGCGCAGTCATGTCCACTGCGACCTAGAGTGTCCCAATAGTTACCGCTTGTCCGGAGATGGGACGTTGGTACTAGTTGTCCGGAGTTCGGTCGTGACAGAGTCGTCGCGGTGGGGGCGCAAGGGGGGTAGCAGCGCTATGAGGTCGTCCCAGGCACCCCGGTCGGGCGCGAGCCCGGCCCCGGTACCGCAGACGACCGTGCTCGAGACAGTTCGGACGACGGGCGAGACCGCCGGTCGTCACCACCAGGACAGCACCCCGGAGGTCTGACGTGTCCGCCCCCCACACCGAGAACGAGATCCTGCTCACCCCGTCCGAGGTCGCGACCCTGTTCCGGGTCGACCCCAAGACCGTGACGCGCTGGGCCAAGTCCGGCAAGCTCTCGTCGATCCGCACGCTCGGCGGTCACCGCCGGTACCGCGAGACCGAGGTGCGCGAGCTGCTGGGCGGCATCCCCGGCCAGCGCGACAACGAGGCCTGACACCCCGTCGCCGCCCGCCGTCCCGGACGGCGGGCGCGCACGCCCGCACCGCCGTGTCCGGAGACCGCCAGAATGGTGGTCCCTGACGGACGAGGGTGGGGCGGTGACGACGACACTCCCGCAGGACGACCTGCCCACCTGGATCGACCGCGCCGTGGCGTACCGGGCGGTCAGCGGGCGCGACCCCCGGTACGACGGCCGCCTCTACCTCGGCGTCACGTCGACCGGCGTGTACTGCCGCCCGTCGTGCCCGGCGCGCACCCCCCGGCAGGAGAACTGCCGCTACTACCGCTCGTCCGCCGCGGCCGTCGCCGCCGGGTTCCGCGCGTGCCGGCGGTGCCGCCCCGACGCCCTGCCGGGGACGCGCGAGTGGGACGCCCGCGCCGACCTGGCCGCCCAGGCGCTGCGGGCCATCGCCTCGGGCGTGGTGGACGAGGCCGGGGTCGAGGGGCTCGCGGCGCGGCTGCACGTCAGCGCCCGGCACCTGCAGCGCGTCGTCGTGGCGGAGGTCGGCGCCGGCCCCGCGCAGATCGCCCGCAGCCGTCGCGCCCAGCTCGCGCGGCACCTGATCGACGAGACGCGGCTCCCGATGGCGGACGTGGCGTTCGCGGCGGGCTTCGCGAGCGTCCGGCAGTTCAACGACGTCATGCGCGAGACGTTCGGCGCGACCCCGCGCGAGCTGCGCGCCCGCCGGCGCGGCCCGGCCCTCCCCGCGCCGGACGCCCGGACGCCGGTGGACCGGGCGCGGCTGGCCCTGCACCTGCGGCACCGGGGCCCGCTCGACGCGGCGGCCTGGTTCGCCCACGTCGAGCGGCGTGCCGTGCCGGGTCTGGAGGTCGCCGAGGACGGACCGGACGGGTACCGGGTGCGGCGGCTGGCGCCGGCACCGCACGGCCCCGCGCTGGTGGACGTGCGGCTCGCGGCGGACGGGTCGCGGGTGGACGTGGAGCTCGAGCTCGCCTCGGTGGGCGACCTGGCGCCGACGGTGGCGCGCGTGCGCCGCTGGCTGGACCTCGACGCCGACCCGGCGCTCGTCGGCGCGGTGCTGGCGGAGGACCCGGACCTCGCGCCGCTCGTGGCCGCCCGGCCGGGCCTGCGCGTCCCGGGGACGGTGGACGGCTACGAGCTGGCCGTGCGGACGGTGCTCGGGCAGCAGGTGTCGGTCGCCGCGGCCCGGACGCTGACCGCCCGCCTGGTGGCCGCGCACGGGGCCCCCGGACCGGGCGGCCTGCGCGCGTTCCCGCGGCCGGAGGCCCTGGCCGCGGTGCCCGTGACCGAGCTGCGCGGCCTCGGCCTCACCGGTGCGCGCGCGGCGACGGTGCTGGCGGTCGCCGAAGCCGTGGCGGGCGGGCTGCACCTGGACCCCGCCGCCGACCGGGAGCGCGCCCGCGCGGCGCTGCTCGCGCTGCCGGGGATCGGCGCGTGGACGACGGAGTACGTGGCGCTCCGGGCCCTCGGCGACCCGGACGCGTTCTGCGAGGGCGACCTGGTCCTGCGCCGCGCGGTCGGCCGCTACGCCCCGACGCCGGACCGCGCGGGGTCGCCGAGCGCGCGCGCCGTGCGGGAGCGGTCGCAGCGCTGGCGCCCGTGGCGCGGGTACGCCGCGCAGCACCTGTGGACGGCCGTCTCCGCGGACGATCCCGCGGCCGCCCCGGCGCCGTGACGCCCGCCGCGATGTCCGGGAACCGCCAGAACCGCACCCCGCTGCGACGGAGGATGGAGCCATGACGACGACCCTCGAGACCACCGCCCCGGCCGCGCCGCTGCTCGGGACGACCTTCCCGACCCCGGCCGGCGACCTGGCCGTGCTCCTGACGCCCGACGGCGTCGTGCGGTCCGCGGGCTTCGCCCCGCTCGCCGCCGCGGTGGCCCGGCTGCCCCTGGACGTGGCCGTGCGCGGGCACGAGGTGCTGACGCCGGCGGAGCTCGCGGCCCGCGGTGCCGGCCCCGCGCTGGTGGCGGACGCGGTCGCCCGGTACGCCGCGGGCGACGGCGCCGCCCTCGACGCGGTGCCGGTCGAGCAGCCGGGCGGCCCGTTCCAGCAGCGGGCGTGGCAGGCGATGCGCGCCATCCCGCCGGGCGGCACCGCGACGTACGCGGAGCTCGCCCTGGCGGCCGGCAGCCCGTCCGCGGTCCGCGCGGCCGGGTCGGCGTGCGCGCGCAACCGCGTGGCGCCGTTCGTCCCGTGCCACCGGGTGCTGCGCAGCGGCGGCTCGCTCGGGGGGTACTACTACGGGCTGGACGTGAAGCGCGCCCTGCTCGCGCTCGAGCGGGGCGCCTGACGCCGGCTCAGCGCCGCGCGATCAGCACGACCGCCAGGACGACGGCCCCGACACCCGCCGCCAGCAGGATGCGGGCGCGGTCGCGGTTGGCCGGGTCGGCCGCCGGGTCCGTGCCCACGGCGTCGCGGACGAGCTTCTGCGCGCCGGCCTTGACGTCGGCGGCCTGACGCTTCGGGCTCAGGCGGGCGGCGAGGGCGTCGGCGGTGCCGGCGAGCTCGGCGCGGGTGAGCGCGATCTCCGTCTCCAGGTCGCTGATGGACGGCTTCGGCGTGGTGTCGCTCATCGGCGCAGACCCTCCTTCACGGACCGGGACAGGGTGTCCGCGTCCTCCTTGAGCCCCGCGATGGCCTTCTCCGGCTGCGGCGGCGAGCTCTTCTGCAGGCTCTTCACGCCGAGCAGGCCGAGCACCGCGGTGCCGATCGCCAGCACGACGAGCACGATCAGCGCGGCGAGCCACGGCGGCATCGCCTCGCTCAGCGCGAGGATCACGGTCGTCAGCAGGACCACGAACGTGAAGAACCCGAGGAACGCCGCGCCCGCGAGCAGCCCCGCGCCGATGCCCGCGGCCTTGGCCTTCTGCGCGAGCTCGGCCTTGGCCAGGTCGATCTCGGCGCGGACCAGGCGGACGGTCTGCTCGGCGAGGCGGCTGATGAGCGCGCCGATCGACTGCTGGTCCGGGCCGGACCCGCTGCCCGATGTCGTCGTCATCCGGTGCTCCTTCGTGGACGGGAGGCGTTCCGCCTAGTCTGGCGCGTCCCGCGGATCCGCGCAGGTGGGACGGGCCGCTCAGTCGGCCCAGGGGTGCACGAGCTCCTCGGCGTCCGGCGGTCCCGGGCGCACCGGGGCGACGCGGACGGGCTGCGGCAGCCGGTGCCGGCCCCACGCGGCCGCGCCGGCCGCGACGCCGATGAGCAGCACGCCGACCAGCAGCGCCGCGAGCCACAGGTCCACCACGAGGGCCAGCGCCACGACGGCGGACGTGACGAGCAGGGCGAGCCCGAAGACGGTGAGCAGCAGCGCGACGGCGAACGCCACGGCGCTCGGCCGGACCTCCAGGGCGCGGGCCCGCACGGAGCGCCCGACGGCGTCGATCTCGCTCTGGATCGACTGGCGGACGCGGTCCTCCACGTGCTCGAAGCGCTCGCGCGTGCGTTCGGCCAGCGGCTCGGTGAGCCGGCTGAACAGTCCGGGCCGACGCGGCTCGTCGTCGGGCTTGCTCACGGTGTCCTCCTTCGGGCCGGCGTCCGAGCCCACCCTAGTCAGTGCGGGGGCCGCTGAGTGGTGCGCCCCGCCCGTAGCGTCGCGGCGTGACCGGGGTGGTGCGGACCGTGCGGGTGGGGATCGTCGTGGACGAGGCCCTCGGCCGGAGCGCGCTCGCGGCGGTGCTCGACGCGGACCCCCGCATCACCGTGGTGCACGCGGTCGACAGCTGCGCGCGCGCCCGGGCGGTGATCGCCCCGCAGACGGTCGACGTGCTCGTGGTGGACGCGGCGCTGCCCGACGGGAACGGGGTCGCGCTGGGGGTCGTGCTGCAGCGCGCCGACCCCCGGATGGGCGTGCTGCTGCTGTCGGCGGCGGACGACGTGTCGGACCTCGTCCTGTCGGTCCGTACGCAGGTGCCGCGGCCGTGGAGCCACCTGTCCCGGACGGGCGGCGCGGATGCGTCCGCCCTGGTCCGGGCGGTCGTCGCCACGGCGCACGGCCAGGTGGTGCTCGACGGCGGGCCCGGCGGGCGGGAGCCCCGGCGGGCGGACGACCCGATCGCGACGCTGACCGAGGCGCGGATGGCGGTGCTCCGGCTCGTCGCCCAGGGGCTGTCGAACCGGTCGGTGGGCCGGCTGCTCGGCCTGTCCCCGCGCTCCGTGGAGAACCACCTCGCCGCGGTGTACCGGGCGCTCGGCGTCACGGGGGAGGACGTCAACCCGCGCGTCGCAGCAGTGCTGGCGCTGCGCGAGCGGGATCGCGTGCACTGAGGGGTACCACTCAACGACCACCCGGGTCGGGCGCCGCGGCCACTCAACCTGACCACTCAGCGGCCGTTGCGCGTCCCGGGGTCCCGGGTGCGCGAGGATGGGCCGGCCGCCCCGCCGGGCGACCCGTCCGTCTGGAGGCCCCGCCACGCCCCGCCCGCCCCGCCCGCCGCACCCGCCCGGGCCCGAGCCCGCCGTCCCGCGCCCCGCGCACCGGCAGGCCGCCCTGGCCCTGCTCGTCGCCGCCGGCGGCGCCGTCGGGTCGCTCGGGCGGTACGGGCTCGCGCAGGCGATGTCGCCGCAGCACGGCTGGCCGGTCGGGACGCTGACCGCGAACCTCGCCGGGGCGTTCCTGCTGGGGGTGCTGCTCGAGGTGCTGGGCCGGCGGGGGCCCGAGACGCCGGGCGTGCAGCGGGCGCGGCTCGCGCTCGGCACGGGGGTGCTCGGCGGGTTCACGACGTTCTCCTCGCTGGCGCTGGAGACCGAGCGGCTGCTCGCCGCGGGGTCCGTCGGCACGGCGCTCGGCTACGCGGGCCTGACCCTGGTGGCCGGCGTGCTGGCCGCGGCCGCCGGCGTGGCCGTGGTGGCCGCCGCGCACGGCCGGGGGAGCGGACGGTGAGCGCGGCGCTGCTGGTGGCGCTCGCGGGCGGCGTCGGCGCGGCCACGCGGTTCTGGGTGGACGGCACGATCCGGGCGCGCGGGCGGACGGTGCTGCCGGTCGCCACGATCGCGGTGAACGTCTCGGGCTCGTTCGTCATCGGGCTGGTCGCCGGGGCGCACCTGTACCTGGACCTGCCCGCGACGTGGCAGCTGCTGCTGGCCACCGGGTTCTGCGGCGGGTACACGACGTTCTCGGCCGCCGCCGTGGAGACGGTGCGCCTCGCGCAGGCCGGCGAGCGCGGTCGGGCGCTGCTCAGCGTCCTCGGCACGATGCTCCTCACGCTGGCGGCCGTCGCTGCGGGCACGGGCCTCATGGCGCTGCTCGCGCGCTGACCGCCCGACCCACTTGCCACGGGACGTCCGGGTTTGCGAGGGTCGCACGGTGGCCTCGACGTCCGAGGCCGGCCTACCGGCCGGTCGCGCCGGGAGCCGCGGGACGGGGGGGCAGCGCGTGACCGAGGTGTTCGTCGCCCCGGGTGAGCCCGCGGACCTCGACACCTGCGCGCGCGAGCCGATCCACGTCCCCGGGTCCGTGCAGCCCCGCGGGGTGCTGCTGGCGGTGCAGGAGGCCGGCGCCGTCGTCCTGCAGTGCTCGGCGAACGTCGACGCGGTGCTCGGCCGGCCGGCGGACGACGTGCTCGGCCGGTCGCTGCCCGACGTGCTCGGCCGGGCCGCGGCGCGCGTCGTGCTGGAGCAGCTCGCCGCCGTCCCCGACCACCGCACCCGGAACCCGGGGCTGGTGCACGTCGACGTCGGCGACCGGACCGTCGTGCTCGACGTCGTGGTGCACCGGCCGCCGCCGGCCACCGCGGCAGACCCCGGACCCGTCTACGTCGTCGAGCTCGAGGTCGCCGACGGCCCGCGGCCGCTGACCTACGGCACGTCCTACGAGAGCGTGCGCGACGCGATCGCGGACCTGAACCGCACCAGCACGCTGGAGGGCCTGTACGAGTCGGCGGCCCGGCACGTGCGCCGACTGACCGGCTTCGACCGCGTGATGGTCTACCGGTTCGACGCCGCGTACGACGGCGAGGTCGTCGCCGAGGACCGCCGCCCGGACCTGGAGCCGTTCCTGGGCCTGCACTACCCCGCCTCGGACATCCCGCCGCAGGCGCGCGCGATGTACGAGAAGAGCTGGATCCGGCTGATCTCCGACGCCGCGTACACCCCGGTGCCGCTCGTGCCGGCCGCCGACCCGCTGTCCGGCCGGCCGCTCGACCTGACGTACGCGACGCTGCGCAGCGTCTCCCCGGTGCACTGCGAGTACCTGCGGAACATGGGCGTGCGGGCGTCGATGTCCATCTCGCTGCTCCGCGACGGGAAGCTGTGGGGCATGGTGGCCTGCCACCACTACAGCGGCCCGCACGCGCCGTCCTACGGGGTGCGCGCGGCGGCGGAGTTCCTCGGCGTCGCCCTGTCCGCCCGCCTGGTCGCGCAGGTCGAGGAGGACGCGCTGACGGAGGTGCGGCGCGCGTCCGGCGTGCTCGCCCGGCTCGTGGCCGCGTCCCGCGACGAGGACGTCCGGCTCGCCACGGCGCTGACCCGCACCGGCGACCTGCTCGACCTCGTGCCCGGCGACGGCGTCGTGGTGCGGGCGGGCGGCGAGCTCGCCACCCGCGGCCGGGTGCCGGACGCGGCCGGCTGCGAGGCGCTCGCGGCCTGGGGGAGCACGCTCGCCGAGGGCGTGGTCGCCTCGGACCGGCTCGCCGCCCGGGAGGGCGCCCCCGACGTCCCCGGGGCCGCGGGCGCCGTCGCGCTCGCGCTGCCCGACGGGGGCGCGGTGGTGTGGATCCGCGACGAGGTGGTCCGCACCGTCGACTGGGGCGGCGACCCCCACGAGAAGGGCCGGTCCGTGCAGGACGACGGCACGGTCCGGCTCGGTCCGCGCGCGTCGTTCGCGCTCTGGCAGGAGCAGGTGCGCGGCCGGTCGGTGCCGTGGGACGAACGGGCCGCGCAGAACGCCGCCGACCTGCGCACCCACCTGGTCGAGGCGCTGTTCCGGCGGGGCCAGGCCGAGGTGGGCGCGGCCCGGGCGCTGCAGCGCACCCTGCTCCCCGAGCGGCTGCCGGCGGTGCCGGGCTGGTCGGTCGCCGCCCGGTACGAGCCCTCCGGCACGGGGCAGGTCGGCGGCGACTGGTACGACGTCCTGGCGCTCGCGGACGGGCGGGTCGCGCTCGCGGTCGGCGACGTCACCGGGCACGGCCTGCCGGCCGCCGCCGCGATGGGACAGCTCCGCAACGCCGTCCGCGCCTACCTGCTGGACGCCGCGCCGCCCGCCGTCGTCCTCGGCCGGGTCGGGGCGCTCGCGCGCTGGACGCTGCCCGGGCAGATGGCGACCCTGGCGCTCGCGGTGCTCGACCCGGCGACCGGCGAGGTGGAGCACTCCTCGGCCGGCCACCTGCCGCCGCTCGTCGTGCGGGCGGACGGCACGGCGGCCTGGGAGCGGCTGCTCGGGTCGCCGCTGATCGGCCTGCTGGACGGGGAGCCCGCCGCCGCCCGCGTGACCCTCGCCCCCGGGGACGCGCTGCTGCTGCTCACCGACGGGCTGATCGAGCGGCGCGGGGAGTCGCTGCGGGTCGCGCTCGACCGCACCGTGCGGGAGGTCGGACGGCCCGACCCGGCGCGCCTGGACGAGGTGGCCGCGCGGCTGCGCGACCCGCGGTCCGACGACGACGCCACGCTCGTCCTGCTGGCCCGGGACGCCCCGGGCGGTTAGCCGCCCAGCAGGTCGGCGAAGCTCGGCGCGCCCGCGAACGGGTCCTGGGGGGCCCGGGCCGGGCGGGAGGCGACCGTGGCGGCCAGCTCGGCGCCGGCGCGGCGGATGCGCGCGGGCAGCGGGTTCGGCTCGCCGGCGGTGGCGCCGGTGGCCCAGTCGTCCGTGGCGGCGAACACCGAGGTGGTCGCGACGTCCGCCCGGAGGTACGTGAACAGCGGCCGGATCGAGTACTCCAGCGCCAGCGAGTGCCGCGGGGTGCCGCCGGTCGCGCCGAGCAGCACGGGCAGGCCGACGAGCGCGTCCTTGTCGAGGATGTCGACGAACGACTTGAACAGGCCCGAGTACGTGGTGGTGAACAGCGGGGTCACCGCGATCAGCGCGTCGGCGCCGGTCACCGTCTCCAGCACCTCCGCGAGGGCGGGGCTGGGGACGCCGGTGAGCATGGCGTTGACGATGTCGTGGGCGTGGTCGCGCAGCTCGACCACCCGGACCTCGGGCCGCTGCCCGCGGTCGGCGAGCTCGGTGGCGGTCGCCTCGGCGAGGCGGTCGGCGAGCAGGCGGGTGGACGACGGCTGGCCGAGGCCGGCCGACAGCGCGACGATCGTGCGCTCGGTCATGGGTGGTGCTCCTGTTCGATGCGACGTGCTGGTGGGTGCGGGCGGGTGCGGGCGGCGGGACCGCCCGCCGAGTGGAGGGTTCCGCCGGGACACGCCGGGCGTGTCGGGCAGAATGCTCCACTCAGCGGAGGCGGGGGTGGGGTCGGGTGGGTCAGAGGCCGAAGGCCGAGCCCGGGCGGGCCGTCACCGCGTCCGCGGCGGCGGCGTCGTCCTCGGCGGTCTTCCCGGTCCAGTGGTCGGCGGCCGCGACGGGCTGGGTGTGCACCTCGCCGGCCGCGCGGGCGGCGGCGACGCGCTCGGCGTGGCTCGGCGGGCCGGACGGGACGTGCGCGGGGCGGTCGGACTCCATCTCCGTGCGGAGCACGGGCACGACCTCGCCGCCCAGGATGTCGAGCTGCTCGAACACCGTCTTCAGCGGCAGGCCCGCGTGGTCGATGAGGAACAGCTGGCGCTGGTAGTGGCCGACGTCGTGCCGCATGGCGGCGTACCGGTCGATCACCTGCTGCGGCGAGCCGACGGTCAGCGGGGTCTGCTCGGAGAAGTCCTCGAGCGACGGGCCGTGGCCGTAGACCGGCGCGTTGTCGAAGTAGGGCCGGAACTCGTTCACGGCGTCCTGCGAGTTCTTCCGCATGAACACCTGGCCGCCCAGGCCGACGATCGCCTGGTCGGCGCGGCCGTGGCCGTAGTGCTCGAACCGCTGCCGGTAGAACTGCACCATCTGCTTGGTGTGGCTCATCGGCCAGAAGATGTTGTTGTGGAAGAACCCGTCGCCGTAGTAGGCGGCCTGCTCCGCGATCTCGGGGCTGCGGATCGACCCGTGCCAGACGAACGGCGGGACGCCGTCCAGCGGGCGGGGGGTCGAGGTGAAGCCCTGCAGCGGGGTGCGGAACTTGCCCTCCCAGTCCACGACGTCCTCCTCCCAGAGGCGGCGCAGCAGGGCGTAGTTCTCGATCGCCAGCGGGATGCCCTGGCGGATGTCCTGCCCGAACCACGGGTAGACGGGGCCCGTGTTGCCGCGGCCCATCATGAGGTCCATCCGGCCGTCGGAGATCACCTGGAGCATCGCGTACTCCTCGGCCAGGCGGACCGGGTCGTTCGTGGTGATCAGCGTGGTCGCCGTGGACAGGACGATCCGCTTCGTGCGCGCGGCCAGGTAGCCGAGCATGGTCGTCGGGGAGGACGCGACGAACGGCGGGTTGTGGTGCTCGCCGGTGGCGAAGACGTCCAGGCCCACCTCCTCGGCGTGCTCCGCGATCGCGAGGATCGAGCGGACGCGCTCGGTGTCGTCGGGGGTCCGGCCGGTGGTGGGGTCAGGAGTGATGTCGCTGACGGTGAAGACTCCGAACTGCATGTCTCCCGCTCCCTCGAAGTCGATGCGTTTGCATGTACATCGGCTCCCAACCGAGGGGGGTCCGGAGTTATTCCGACTTCTGGGACTTCGGTCCCGGGTGGCCCGCGCGGGACGCCCGCCGGGTGGCGAGGTGGAGCACGAGCCCGACCGCCAGCAGCACCCCCGCGAGCGCCCAGTGCCGAGCCTCCTGCTGGCTGAGGAGCACCAGGCAGGTGAGCACGGCCAGCACCGGCAGCGGCGTCCAGGCCCGGAAGTGCGCGTGCTCGACGCGGTCCCGGCGCAGCACCAGCACCGCGACGTTCGTGCTGAGGAAGACGAACAGGAGCAGCAGCACGACGGTGGACGCCAGGTCGACGAGCTCGCCCGTCGCCGCCAGCACCATCGCCACCACGGTGGTGACGACGATCGCCACCCACGGGGTCCGGCGGCGCGGAAGCACGCGCCCGAGGACGGGCGGCAGCAGGCCCTCCTGCGACATGCCGTAGGCGAGGCGGCTCGCCATGATCATCGTGAGCAGCGCACCGTTGGCGACGGCGACCAGCGCGACGACCGAGAACAGCTCCAGCGGCACCCCGCCGGCGGCGCGCACGACCTCGAGCAGCGGCCCGCTGGAGGCGGCCAGGTCCTCCGGCGCGACGACGGCGGGCGCGACCAGTCCCACGAGCAGGTAGACCAGGCCGGCGGCGAGCAGCGCCCCGAACAGCGCCCGCGGGTACACCCGGCGCACGTCGGTGACCTCCTCCGCGAGGTTCGCCGAGGTCTCGAACCCGACGAACGAGTAGAACGCGATCAGCGCACCGCCGAGCACGGCAGCGCCCCACGAGGTCCCGGCCGGCAGCTCCAGCACGCGGCCCGGGTCGCCCTCGCCGCGCCCGAGCACGATCGCGCCCAGGACGACGACCAGCACCAGGCCGCTCAGCTCCACGACGGTCATCACGACGTTCGCGCGCAGCGACTCCTGGATGCCCCGGGCGTTCAGCGCGGCCACGAGCGCCAGGAAGACGAGGGCCGTCGGGACCGGAGGGACGTCGAGGAAGACGCCCAGGTAGTCGCCGCCGAACGCCAGCGCGAGCCCGGCCGCCGACGTGACGCCCGCCGCCAGCATGCAGAAGCCCACGAGGAACGACACCAGCGGGCTGCCGAACGCCCGCTGCGCGAACACCGCCGACCCGCCGGCCCTCGGGTACTTCGTGACCAGCTCGGCGTACGACGCGGCGGTCAGCAGCGCCATGCCGAGCGCGACGAGCAGCGGCAGCCAGATGGCCCCGCCCGCCTCGGCGCCGAGCTCGCCGACCAGGGCGTAGACGCCCGCGCCGAGCACGTCGCCGAGCACGAACAGGAACAGCAGGGGGCCGGTGACTGCGCGGCGCAGGCCGGGGCCGTCGCGGCGGGTGGAGGCGTCGGGGGCGTCGGTGGTCGTCACCGGGCGAGTATCGGCGCGCCCCGCCCGGAGCGCGCGCGGAAGGTCCGCAACCTGCCGGTTGGTCAACTGCACGGGGACGTGGCACCCTCGGCGGCGTGCCCGCAGACGACCCGCTGTCGAAGGTGTTCTCGGCGCTCGCGGACCCGCTGCGTCGCGACCTCGTCGCGCGCCTGGCGTCGGGCGACGCCACCGTGCGCGAGCTCGCCGAGCCGTACCCCGTCTCGGCGCAGGCGGTGTCCAAGCACCTGCGGGTCCTCGAGGAGGCCGGGCTGGTGACCCGCACCCGGGACGCGCAGCGCCGGCCCGCGCACCTCGAGGCCGAGGTGTTCGACCTCATGACGCTCTGGATCGAGCGGCACCGGCGCACGGCCGAGTTCCGGTACCGCCGCCTGGACGAGGTGCTCCTCGTCGAGGAGACGCGGGTGGACGACGGCGCGCGGCTGCCCGTCGAGCGCACGCCGCGGTTCCGCACCGTGAGCGAGCGGGTCTTCGAGCCGTGGGACCTGCACGCCCGCGCGGCCACCGCGCCGCGGGCCGGCGACGCCGAGCGCGACGAGGGTGCCGGTCAGCCCTCGTAGGCCCAGTGCCAGGGCTCGCGCGGGGTGTCCTCGACGAAGCCGTACCGCCCGGCGTTCTGCCGCATCCACGACTGGGCCGCGGGGTCGAGGTCCAGGTCGACGGCCATGCCCCAGCCGTGGTCGCTGGTGCCCGGCACCGCCGCGAGACCGCCCTGGGAGTACAGGCCCTTGCGCGCGGCGACGTCGACCTGCGCCTCGTAGGACCGGTACGAGTCGGTGATGCCGATCGTCACCCCGGCCCGCGCCGCATCGGCCCGCAGCCGCTCCAGCGACTCCGCGGCGGGCGCCCACAGCCGGTGGCCCGTGTCGCCGACCTCGGCCAGCGCGGAGGCGGGGATCTTGCCGTTGCCGTAGGCGGCGAGCTCGACGGGGACGCCGTCCGCGTTCCGGGCGCCGGTGGAGGTCGCGGTGCCGGACGAGGTGCCGACCGCCTCGGCGAGGGCCTGGGCGAAGGCCGTCCCGCTCGCGCTGGTCGTCGTCGCGGCGGCCTGGGCCGACGCCGGGGCGAGCGACCCGAGGGTCGCCTGGATCGCGGCGATCCGCTGGCCGATCGCGGCGATGCCGTCGACGCTCATGTGTGCTGGTCCTTCCCCCGGTGCTCCCGTTCCCCATCGGCGGGTCGGCGGCGGACCTGAGCGGACCGCGCGAGCGCCCCGGCTACGGTGCTCCCGACGCGCCGGGGCGGTCCCGGGCGCGACGGGGGAGGCAGCATGTCGTTCCAGGCGTACCTCGACGCGGTCGAGGACAGGACGGGGCTCACGCCGCGGCAGATCGTGGACCGGGCGCACGAGCAGGGCTTCGGGCCGGACAGCAAGGCGGGGCCGGTGCTCGAGTGGCTCGCCGCCGAGTACGGGCTGGGGCGCGGGCACGGGATGGCGCTGGTGCACGTCATCAAGAACGGGCCGGGCATCGGGGCGAAGCACGTCGGCACCACGGGCTCGCACCGGGACGCGTCGGACACGCTGTGGCTCGACGGGAAGGCGACGCGGCCGGCGGATCCGGCGTGATCCCGCGTGATCCCGCGGAACTTCCGACACGCGGGGCGCGGAGCGTGGCCGTGTCGGACGTCGTGCGTACCGTCGGTGGCATGAGCATCGGACGGCACGTGTGCATCTGGTTCGACGACGGCGACGGCGTCGACCTGCTGTGCGTCTGCGGCGCCCGCGCGGTGTCCGTGGTCGACGAGGAGACCGGCGAGCAGCTGCTCGTCACCCTGGCGGACGAGCCCGCCCCGCTGGCGGCCACCGCCTGACCGGGGTTCGAGACGGTACCGCTGCCGCGGCGTCGGCTCGTGGTCGCGCCACCCCCGGCGGTGCGTCGGGGGTGGCGCTTCTGATGTCCCGGCTAGATCGTTCGGCGGCGACGTGACCGCTGCTGCAGCCTCCACGCCACCTGCCCGAGCGCGAGTGCCAGGACCGCGCTCACGAGGATGCGCGTCAGCGTCGTGCTCCAGTTGGCCAGAGCGAGCGCCCCGACCAGGAACCAGAACGAGACGAAGGTGACGAGAGTCGGGAACCACCTGCCGCGACGACTGTCGATCATGAGTACCGCTCCTCTCGTCAGCTACGAGGGTTCGTGAGGACGTACTGGACGTACGCAATTGCGGCCGACGCGGCGACGCTGCACGTGGCCGAGTTGTTCGAGCACCAGCGCTGAACCGCAGTGTATCCCTGGGGGATGATGGTCCAGACGGGCGACGTGGCGGGCGACTTGCTGATCGTCATGATCACCTTGCCGCTGCTGTTGTACAACCGGTATCCGCCCCATGAGGTGCAGTTCTTCGGGTTCTTTCCGGTCCAGTCGCTCACGGTGATGCCGTTGGTGCAGCGGGCGTACTCACCCGCTGCATGAGCAGGAGCGGCGCCTGACACGACCCCTCCCAGGCTGAGTGACAGGCCCACGACTGCCAGCGCCGTCGCTCTCTTCGACCCCTCCTCGGTGCGTCGCTCCGGGCCGTCGATCCCATTCTCGCAGGGTGGTGCATGAATAGCCTCCTGTCCGAAGGTAGGCGACGTCGTCGGCGCCTGGCAGCTATCCTCCGCACATGTGCGATGTGGGTGCCCGACCGCCGGCACCTACCCAAGCCGCATTGCGCTGAATGCGCGGCCGTCTCGACTACTCAATCGCCCCGACGCTTGGCGCTTGAGTGTCCGAGCACTCATCCATTCAGCCGAAACTCTGGACATCGCCCGGCCGGCGTCCCCGGCGGAGAGTGCGCGGGCGCGCGCCGCGCCATTGGATTCGGGAGGCGATGGGGATGGCGTGAGTCAGGGGCCCGCGGGCGGCGGCGCGGGCGCGGCCGGGTCCGCCGGGGGCGGCGCGGGGCCGGACGACAGGGAGAGCGCGACGGTCGACCCCGCCGTCGCCGTGCCCGAGCGGCTCTGCTCGGCGACGAGCCCGGGGGCCAGGTCCGACGGCACCGACGGCCCGACCGTGACGCGGAAGCCGGCGGCGGTCAGCGCGGCCCGGGCCGACGCCTCGTCCCGCCCGACCACCCGCGGCACGGGCACCTGCTTGCCGAACACCTCGTCCGACCCCGCGGCGGCGAAGCCCGGCACGGCCACCCCCTCCAGCGTGCGGGTCATGAAGCCCTTCCAGATGGGGACCGCCACCGAGGACCCGAACACGTTGCGGATGTACCGGCCGTTGATGACCACGCGCTGCATCGGGATCATCCGCTCGGCGTGGCCGACCCAGATCGCGGTGGACCGCACCGGCGTGTACCCGACGAACCAGGTGTGCTCGTTCCGGGACGTCGTCCCCGTCTTGCCGGCCGCGGGGAACGGCGGCGCGTCCGTGCTCGCCGTGCCGCTCCAGACGTTCTGCAGCGCGTGGTTCACGGCGTTCGCGATCCGGGGCTCCAGGGCTCCCGGCGTGCAGGACTGCGGCGGGACGGCGAGCTGGTTGCCGTCGGTGTCCACCACGCTGAGGATCGCCACCGGCGTGCAGTACGTGCCGCCCGACGCGAAGCCCGCGAACGCGGCGGCCATCGCGAGCGGCGCCACGGACTGCGAGCCCAGGACGTTCGCCGGCAGCGGGTCGAACGGGCCGTCCCCGGACTGGCCGCCCGCCCGGTGGATGCCGAGGGCGGTCGCCGTGTCCATGATCCCGCAGAGGTTGAGCTGCGACGCCATGGCGATGTAGCCGGAGTTCACGGAGTTCCGCGTGGCGTCCAGCACCGACATCACGCCGCCGGAGCGCGGGCCCTCCGCGTTGTTGAACTTGTACTCCGTGCCGCCGTTCAGCGCGGTGCACGGGGCGGAGAACTCGCGGAACCGGTAGGAGAACCGCCGGGCGTCCACCTGCTCCGAGAGGCTGTGCCCCTCCTTCAGCCACTCCGCCAGGGTGAATGGCTTGAACGTCGACCCGGGCGGGAAGCCGCTGCCGCCGCCGTACAGGAAGTCGGTGTTGTAGTTCACGGCGGTCTCGCGCTCGCCGTGCTCCTGGGTGTTGTTGTACGTGCGGTTCTGGGCCATCGACGTGATCCGGCCGGTGCTGGGCTCCACGGTGACCAGCGAGGTCGCCACGCCCGACGCGTCGTCCACCGGGACCCCGCGCTTGAGCTCCTCGTCGGCGATCGCCTGCTCGCGCGGGTCCAGGGTCGTGGTGATGGTCAGGCCGCCCCGGTACAGCCGGTCGACGCGCTCGGCCTCGGTCTCCCCGAAGACCGGGTCGTTGCGGAACACCTTGGTCACGTAGTCGCAGAAGAACCCCGACCCGGGCACCGTCGCGCCCGCCGCCATGCAGCCGATCTGCGGGTCGGACACCCGGAGCGTGTCCGGGAGCGGGGTGGCGACGGCGGCGCGGTACTCCTCGGTCGTCAGGTAGTCCTGCTCCCACATCTGGCGCAGCACGACGTCGCGCCGCGTCTGCGCCGCCTCGGGGTTGCGGACCGGGTCCAGCGCGGTCGGGCTCTGCGTGACCCCCGCGATCGTCGCCGCCTCGATCGGCGCGACCTCGGACGCCGGCTTCGAGAAGTACCGCTGCGCCGCCGCCTGCACCCCGTAGGTGTTCACGCCGAACTGCGCGATGTTGAGGTACGCCTCGAGGATCTCGTCCTTGGTCATCTCCTTCTCCAGGGCGATGGCGAGCTTCGCCTCCCGGAGCTTGCGCGCGTACCCCTCGGCCCCGGACGCCTCCCGCGCCGCGTCGGCGCCCGCGAGGTCGCCCTCCCGCACGGCCTTCTCGATCAGCACGTTCTTGATGTACTGCTGCGTCAGGGTCGAGGCGCCCTCGGTGCGGCCCGGGTCCTGCAGGTTGCGGACCAGCGCCCGGACCATGCCCTCGGGGTCGATGCCGCCGTGCTGGTAGAACCGCTTGTCCTCGGTCGCGACGACGGCCTGCTGCATCGGCTCGGAGACCGCGTCCAGCGGCACGACCTCGCGGTTCTCCGCCCAGAACACCGCCAGCACGGTGCCGTCCGCCGCCAGCATCGTCGACCGCTCCGACAGCGGCTGCCGCTCCAGCTCGGTCGGCAGGTCCTCGAACGCCTCGACGGCCATCGCCGTCGTCCCGTTGGCCACCGCCACCGTGGGCAGCACGAGCGCGGCCGTCAGCAGCCCGCCGACCGCCGCGGTGAGCACGAACGCGACCAGCAGCGCGACCGCCTTCACGACGGACATGCGGCGGGCGGTCGTTGCCATGTCCGCCACGCTAGGACAGCCGGGCCGGACGTGTGCACCGGAAGGCCGCACAACCATCCGCGCCGGGTGACGGGTGGCGGGCCGCCGCGCCGCGTCCGATGCTGGGGACCCGCGGGGCCGCCGGGCCGTTCGACGGGCACCGGACGGCGGGCCGCCCGGGACGACGCGACGGAGAGGTGGGGACCATGGGCTTCCTGGACCGGCTGCTGGGCCGCGAGGAGCCGGAGCAGCGGCGGGCGCCCGGACGCGCCGCGCCCGGCTCCGACGAGGCCGCGATCGAGCGGTACCGCTACCTGCTGCGCACGGCGCCGCCGGACGCGCTCGAGCAGGCGCACGCCGAGGCGTTCGCCCAGCTCACCTCCGAGCAGCGCCGCCAGGTGCTCGCCGAGGTGTCCGCGCAGGTCCCCGAGGCCGAGCGCGCCACGTCGGACGACCCGCGGTCGCTCGCGCGGATGGCCACCCGCGCCGAGCTCCGGCAGCCCGGGACGCTGGAGCGGACCTTCGGGGCCGCGCGCGGGCCGGGCGGCGCCGGCGTCGGGGGCATCGGCATGGGCGGGATGATCGCCGGGTCGCTGCTCGCCAGCGTCGCGGGGGCGTTCGTCGGGACCGCGATCGCGGACAGCCTGTTCGACCTGTCGGACGGCGGGGGCGACGGGGCCGA
Organism: Cellulomonas hominis; assembly: GCF_014201095.1. Classification (NCBI taxonomy): domain Bacteria; kingdom Bacillati; phylum Actinomycetota; class Actinomycetes; order Micrococcales; family Cellulomonadaceae; genus Cellulomonas; species Cellulomonas hominis. Next base: position 2,421,987 of record NZ_JACHDN010000001.1, read on the forward strand.
CGGGAGCGACGGGGCCGACGCGGGCGCGGACGCCGGCGGCGACGTGTCCGCGGACGGCGGCGGCTGGGGCGACGCCGGGGGCGGGGACTTCGGCGGCGGCTTCGGCGACTTCGGCGGGGGCGACTTCGGGGGCGGGGACTTCTAGCGGCCCCGCCCCCGGGTGCGCGGCCGGATGCGGTGTCGCGCGCCCCCGCCCCGCGCCTACTCTGCCGGGATGGACACCGCCGACCCCGTGGCCGCCGCCACCCGGTTCCTCGTGCGCGGCCGGCTCGAGCAGCTGCCGCGCCGCCGCGCCGACCGCGACCTCGTGCTGCGCTGGGTGGCCCAGGGGGTGCTGCCGCTCGACGAGCCCGTCCGGGAGCGGGACCTCACCGGCCGGCTCGCGGACCTCGCCCGCGACCCCGTCGGCCTGCGGCGGGAGCTGGTCGACTCGGGGCTGGTCACGCGCACCCGCGACGGGGCGGAGTACTGGCGGACCCGGGTGACGGAGTTCGACCCGGTCTGAGCGCCGGGGTCAGCCGAGGGCGGCGAACGCGTCCGCCACCGTGTCGTGCGGCGGGAGCACCCGCACCATCGTCGTGAGCGTCAGCACGTCGAGCACCTGACCCGTCGCCCGGGCGATCGTCAGGTCCCCGCCCGCGGTGCGGGTCAGGCGCAGGCCCGCGACCAGGGCACCCAGCCCCGACGAGTCGAGGAACGTCGTCTCCTCCAGGTCCAGCACGACCTTCGTGCGGCCCGCGGCGACGAGGTCCGCGAGCACGGACTTCAGCTCCGGGGCGTCCGCGGCGGTCAACCGGCCCCGGGGGCGCACGACGACGACCGGCCCCCCGATCCGCTGCACGGCGATCTCCACAGCTGCCCTCCCTCGCTCGTCCGGCCGGGTGCGGCCCGGCCGGGCCAAGCCTAGGGGTCAGCCGCCGGGCTCGACCCGGGCGGCGTGCCGGGGCAGGTCGTCGTCGCCGAGGTCGGTGCGCCACCGGCCGACCACCCGCAGCCCCGCGACGTCCAGGTGCGGGGCGATGAGGTCGCCCAGCGGCGTGGGCCAGTCGGGTGCGGTCAGCCGGTCCCGGCCGAGCGGCGTGCCCGCCCCGTCCGACACCGTCAGCGTCCAGACCAGGTCCCCCTCGCGGGACGAGTCCGGGGAGTGCACGGTCACCGTGCGGGCCCGCGCGAGCGTCGCGTCGTCCAGCGCGGTGAGCCGTGGCAGCTCGTCGTGGTGCGGCACCGTTGCCCCTCCGTCCGATGACCGCATCATGCGCGCAGCCCCCAGGACGCGTCACCTACCCGCCGGGTGAATCCGCCGGGACCGCACGGGGCGGCGACCTCCCGTGACGGACGTCACTCCCGCGGGCGTCGGGACGGGGACGTCCGGGTCGCCCGGGCCGCCCGGGCCCGAGCGGATCCACCCGGACGGCCGCGCCCGGGTGCGGTGCCGCGGCTGGATCCGCTCGGCCTCCGGTCGCGGGGGCGGAATGCGCGCGGGAACGACGAAGCCCCGCATCGCCTGGGCGAGTGCGGGGCTTCCGACGTGGCTCCGACCGGCGTCGATCCGGTGACCTTTCGATTTTCAGTCGAACGCTCTACCAACTGAGCTACAGAGCCGTGATACGACTACACCGGCCCAGATGGACCGGTGTGATCGAGCGACCCCGACGGGACTTGAACCCGCGACCTCCGCCGTGACAGGGCGGCGCGCTAACCAACTGCGCTACGGGGCCTCGTTGTGAGACCTATTCTTCCACATGCACTGCTCGTACCCCCAACGGGATTCGAACCCGTGCTACCGCCGTGAAAGGGCGGGGTCCTGGGCCGCTAGACGATGGGGGCTTGTCGCCCCTGACGTCGAGGCGTCTTCAGACCGGTGACGATCATACGGGGTAGAACGCCGATCGCCAAAGTCGGCCAGGATGGACCCGTGGTGGACATGTCGCGGGAGGACTTCGAGGACGCCGTCCGGGACGGGCTGGACCTGGTGCCGCCCGAGCTCGCGGCGCAGATGGACAACGTCGTCGTGCTGGTCGAGGACGACGCGCCCGACGACGACCCGGACCTGCTCGGGCTGTACGAGGGCGTGCCGCTGACGGAGCGCGGGGAGTTCTGGGCTGCCGGCTCGCTGCCGGACCGGATCACGATCTTCCGGAACCCGACGCTCGCCGTCTGCGCGGACCGCGCGGAGGTCGTCGAGGAGGTCGCGGTGACCGTCGTGCACGAGATCGCCCACCACTTCGGCATCGACGACGCGCGGCTGCACGAGCTCGGGTGGGCGTGAGCGCGGTCGCTACGCTGCCGGGGTGACCGCCGACGCCGCCCCGCACGCCTCCCGGACGCGCCTCGGTGTCGTGATCCTGCCGCAGCAGCGCTGGGCGCAGGCGCGCCACACCTGGCGGCGCGCGGAGGAGTACGGCTTCGACCACGCCTGGACCTACGACCACCTGGCGTGGCGGTCGCTCGCCGACGAGCCGTGGTTCGCCACCGTCCCGCTGCTGGCCGCCGCGGCCGCCGTCACCGAGCGGATCCGGCTCGGCACGTGGGTGGCGTCGCCGAACTTCCGGCACCCCGTGCCGTTCGCGAAGGACGTCATGGGGCTGGACGACGTCGCCGGGGGGCGGTTCCTGCTCGGGCTGGGCGCGGGCGGCGAGGGGTTCGACGCGGGCGTGCTCGGACCGGCCCCGACCCGCGGCGAGCGGACCCGGCGGTTCGAGGAGTTCGTCGAGGTGCTCGACCGGCTGCTCACCCACCCGGAGACCGACCACGAGGGCACGTTCTACGCCGCGCACGGCGCCCGGATGATCCCCGGGACGGTCGCCCGGCCGCGCACGCCGTTCGTCATCGCCGCCAACGGCCCGCGCACCATGGCGCTCGCCGCGCAGTTCGGGCAGGGCTGGGCGACGTACGGGCCGACGTTCGCGCCCGAGGACGTCGAGGGGCCGGTGTCCGCGGCGCAGGAGGCCTGGTGGGCGGGGCTCGCCGTGATGGTCGAGCAGGTGCGGGAGGTCGCGGCCCGGCTCGCTCCCGACGGGCGGGTGCCGGACCTGTACCTCAGCCTCGACGGGGCGCCGGTGTACTCGCTGGAGTCGGCGGAGACGCTCGTCGAGGGCGTGCAGCGCGCGGCGGAGCTCGGGTTCAGCGACGTGGTCGTGCACTGGCCCCGGGAGTCGGGGATCTACGCCGGCTCGGAGGACGTCATGGCCGACGCCCTCGCCCGCCTCGCCCGCTGACGCGCGGCCGGCCGGAGCCGGGTCAGTGGGACTGGCGGGCCTGCCAGGCGCTCGTGACCATCTCCGTCAGCGTGTGCCGCATGACCCAGTCCAGGTCGCGCGCCGCGGCCTCGCCGGAGGCCACGATCCGCGCGGGGTCCCCGGGGCGCCGGGGCGCGATCTCGGGCTCGAACGCGATGCCGGTGCCCTGGGCCATCGCGGTCATGATCTCCCGCACGGAGACGCCGTCGCCGGAGCCGAGGTTGTAGACGCGCTGCAGCTCGCGGCCGTCGGTGAGGGCGCGGGCGGCGGCGACGTGCGACACGGCGAGGTCCGCGACGTGCACGTAGTCGCGGACGCACGTGCCGTCGGGGGTGGCGTAGTCGGTGCCATTGATCCGCGGGGTCCGGCCCTCGGCGAGCGCGTCGAGCACCAGCGGGAACAGGTTGTGCGGGCTGGTGTCGTAGAGGTCCGGGGTGCCGGAGCCGACGACGTTGAAGTACCGGAGCGAGGTGTGGTGCAGCTCGGTGGCGCGGGCCTGGTCGCGCAGCAGCCACTCGCCGATGAGCTTGGACTCGCCGTAGGGCGACTCGGGCGCGGTCGGGGTGTCCTCGGTGACGAGGTCGACGTCCGGGGTGCCGTAGACGGCGGCGCTGGAGGAGAACACGATGCGGGTCACGCCCGCGGCGGCCATGGCCTCGAGCAGCCGGGCGGTGCCGGTGACGTTCTGGTCGTAGGTGTGCAGCGGGCGCTGCACGGAGACGCCGGCGTACTTGAACCCGGCCAGGTGCACCACGCCGGTCACGCCGTGCTCGCGCAGCGCCGCGGCGACGAGCGGGGCGTCGAGGATCGAGCCCTCGACGAACGGCACGTCGTCGGGGACGAACCCGCGGTGCCCGGACGACAGGTCGTCCAGCACGACGGCCGGGATCCCCACCTGCGTGAACGCCCGCACCACGTGCGAGCCGATGTACCCAGCGCCTCCGGTCACCATCCACGTCATGCCACCCATCCTAGTCCCTCGATGGTGCTTTCTGCTCGTATTCGGTGGTTCGTGTGCGATTCGCCGCGCCGGGTGTCCCGGATGGGCGGATTCGTCCGGCGCACGGGGTCGTGCGGCGCCCCGCGATGCGGCAGAGTGCTGGGCAGGGCGGTGCGCGCCGGGTGACCGGCGTCCCCGGTGGCGCACCCGGAGATGCTCAGTATGCTGAGCATCTCGCTCGAGCCCAGGGGAGATGGCGTGCGCAGGTCTCGCAGTACCGCAACCGCCGGCCACGGCGGGCGCACCGGCACGCTCCCGGAGCGGGCGGCCCGCCCCGCACCGGCCGCGCCGGGGCGGCCGGCGGCCGTCGTCCTCGCCGACCGCGTCGAGGACGCCCTGGGCGACGTCCGGCTGCTGCTCGTCGACGACGTCGCCGCGCGCCGGCGCCACGCCCGCGATCTCGCGCCCGAGCACGCCGCCCTCTGGCGCGCCGTCGGCGACCAGATCGGCGGCCGGATGATGCGCCCGCGGCTGACCCTCGCCGCCTACCTCGGCCTCGGCGGCACCGACCCCGCCGCCGTGGCACCCGTCGCGGCGGCGCAGGAGATGCTGCACACCGCGATGCTCGTCCACGACGACGTGCTCGACCACGACGACACCCGCCGCGGCCGCCCGAACGTCACCGGCGCGGCCCGCCGCCGGCTGGCCGCCCGCGGGGTGACCGGACCGGCCGCGGAGGCGCCGGTGCTGGCGGCCGGCCTGCTCGGCGGGGACGTCGCGATCGCCGCTGCCTTCGACCTCGTGGCTTCCGCCCCCGTCCCCGCCGAGCTGCGGCTGCGGGTCGTCCGGTCGCTCGCCCGGGCGGTGGACACGACCGTCGCCGGGGAGCTGCTCGACGTCACCGGGCACCTGCACGGGCCGACCGCCGTCGACGCGCTGCGCGTGGCGGAGCTCAAGACCGCCGTCTACTCCTGCTGCACGCCGCTCGCCGCCGGGGCGGTGCTGGCGGGGGCGGACGACGCCGTGCTGGGTGTCCTCGACCGGTTCGGCACGGCGTTCGGCATCGCGTTCCAGCTGCTCGACGACGAGCTCGGGGTGTTCGGCGACCCGGCGGTCACCGGCAAGTCGACCGTCTCCGACCTGCGGGAGGGCAAGCGCACCGAGCTGCTGCGCCTGGCCTACCTGCGTGCCGACGCCGGCGACCGGGCGGTGCTGGACGCCGCCGTCGGCCGCCCGGACCTCACCGAGGACGACGCCGCCGCGGTGCGCGCCGTCGTGGCGGGGTCCGGGGCGCTGGACGAGGCCCGGCTCGTGCGGGCGGACGCCGTCAGCACCGCGCGCGCCGCGGCGGCCGGCCTGCCCGACGGGCTCGCCGGGTACCTCGCCGGACTCGCCGCCGCCGTGGCCGGTACCTCGTGAGCGCGCCCGTCCGGCCCGGTGCCGACCCCGGCGTCCGGGCCGCCTCCGCCGCGCTGTACGACCGGACCGCCGCGCGGGCGAGCCGCGCCGTCCTGGCCGGGTACTCGACGTCGTTCGGCCTCGGCACCCGGCTGCTCGGGCCGCGCGCCCGCCGGGACATCGAGGCCGTGTACGCCCTGGTCCGGATCGCCGACGAGGTGGTGGACACCCGCGGCGGCGACGACGCGGGCGCGCTGCTCGACGAGCTCGAGGCGCAGACCGCCCGGGCGCTGGCGTCGGGCTGGTCGACGAACCTCGTGGTGCACGCCTTCGCCCGGACCGCGCGGCGCGTGGGCATCGGGCCGGCGGAGGTCGACCCGTTCTTCGCCTCGATGCGCGCGGACCTGACCGTGCAGGTCCACGACCGGGAGTCCTACGAGCGCTACGTGTTCGGTTCCGCCGAGGTCGTCGGCCTCATGTGCCTGCAGGTGTTCCTCAACGCCGACCGCCGTCCGGGGGAGCCGGTGCGCCGCCCGGACGAGGCCACGGTCGCCGGGGCCCGCGCGCTCGGCGCCGCGTTCCAGAAGATCAACTTCCTGCGCGACCTCGGCGCCGACTCCGGCGAGCTCGGCCGGTGCTACTTCCCGGGCGTCGGGCCGCAGGGGCCGTCGGACGCGCAGCTCGCGGCGATCCTCGCGGAGATCGGGGACGACCTGGCCCGCGCCCGCGCCGCGCTGCCCCGCCTGCCCGGCCGGGCGCGCACGGCGGTGGCGGCGACGCTCGCGCTGTACGACCGCCTGCTCGCCGACCTCGCCGCGACGCCGCCGGAGCAGGTGCGCGCCGCGCGGGTGCGGGTGAGCGCGCCGCGGAAGGCGGCGGTGCTGGCGGGCACGCTGGCGCGCGAGGGCGCGCGGGCGGTGCGGGACCGGGGGCCGCGCGGCGCCCGGCGGACGGGGACGACGGACGACGGAGGTGCGGCGTGACGGGTCGGGTGGTCGTGGTCGGCGGCGGGATCGGCGGCCTCGCGACCGCGGCCCTGCTCGCGCGGGGTGGCGCCGACGTCACGCTGCTGGAGCGGCACGACCGCGTCGGCGGCCGCACCGGCACGCTCGAGGTCGACGGCTTCCGGTTCGACACCGGGCCGTCGTTCTACTTCATGCCCGAGGTGTTCGACCACTTCTTCGCGCTGCTCGGCGAGCGGACGGCCGACCACCTGGACCTCGTCCGCCTCGACCCGGCGTACCGCCTGTTCCCGGAGCCCGCCGGGGCCGGGGCGTCCGACCCGATCGAGGTGGTCGCGGACCCGGAGGCGAACTGGGCCGCGTTCGAGCGCCTGGAGCCGGGCGCGGGGGAGGCGCTGCGCCGGTACACGGAGGCGTCGACCGAGGCGTACCGCACGGCGCTGGACCACTTCCTCTACACGACCTTCGAGCGGCCCGACCGGGCCGTCGGCGGCGACGTGGCGCGCCGGGCCGGCACGCTGGCCGGGCTGCTCACGCAGACGCTCGCCGACAAGGTCGCCCGCACCACCGAGCACCCGGTGCTGCGCCAGGTGCTCGGGTACCACGCGGTGTTCCTCGGCTCCTCGCCGTACCGGGTGCCCGCGCTGTACTCGTTGATGAGCCACCTGGACCTGGTCGACGGCGTGCTGTTCCCGCGCGGCGGCATGTACACGGTCATCGAGGCGATCGAGCGGCTCGCGGTCGCGCACGGCGTGACGATCCGGACCGCGGCCGACGTGGTCGCGGTCGAGGTCGACGACGCCCCGCGCACCCTGCGGCACCCGCGGCGCACCGGGACCGCCCGCGGCGTGCGCCTGGCCTCGGGGGAGCTCGTGCCGGCCGACGTCGTGGTGTCGGGCGCCGACCTGTTCCACACGGAGACCGCGCTGCTGCCGCCCGCGCACCGCACGCTGCCCGAGCCGTGGTGGGAGGACCGGGGCCCCGGCATCTCGGCGCTGCTGGTGATGGCGGGCGTCCGGGGCGCGCTGCCGGAGCTCGCGCACCACTCGCTGTTCTTCACCCGCGACTGGCCGGGCAACTTCGACGCGATCCTCGGCCCGGGGCGGACCTCCCGGCCGGCGGACCTGCGGGTGCCGGACACCGCCTCGCTGTACGTGTCCCGCACGACCGCCACCGACCCGGACGCCGCCCCGCCCGGGCACGAGAACCTGTTCCTGCTCGTGCCGTTCCCGGCCGACCCCGCGATCGGCGCCGGTCCCGCCGGGGCGGCGGAGCTGGACGCGTACGCCGACCGGTTCCTCGACCAGGTCGCGGGCTGGGCGGTGATCCCGGGGCTGCGCGACCGCGTCGTCACCCGCCGCGTCGTGGGGCCCGCGGACTTCGCGCGCGACTTCTCCGCGTGGCGCGGCACGGCGCTCGGCATGGAGCACACGCTCGCGCAGAGCGCGCTGTTCCGGCCCGCCGACCGGTCGCCGCGCGTGCCGAACCTGCTGCACGTCGGGGGCGGTACGGTGCCGGGCGTGGGGCTGCCGATGTGCCTGATCAGCGCCGAGCTCGTCGCCAAGCGGCTGCTCGGCGAGACGTCGCCCAGCCCGCTGCCGGCGCCGCTGCGGCGGGGGTTCCTCGCGGCGGCGCGTCCGCGCGGCGTGTGGGCCGAGGCCGGCCCGGCGACCGCACCGGCCGACGCGCCGGCACCGGCGGGCGTGCGGTGACGGGGTTCGCGTACCTCGGCGCGCTGCTGCTGTCCCTGGGCGGGCTCGCGCTGATCGACCGGCGGTTCCGGCTCGCGTTCTGGTCGCACCCGCGCCGCACCGCGATCTGCCTGGGCGTCGGGGTCGTCGGGTTCCTGCTGTGGGACGTCGCCGGCCTGCTGCTCGGGATCTTCGCGCGCGGCGAGAGCCCGCACATGACCGGCCTGCTGCTCGCCCCGGAGCTGCCGGTCGAGGAGGCCGTGTTCCTGACGCTGCTCTGCTACGTCGCTCTGCTCGCGTGGCGGTGGTTCGACCGGCAGGCCGCGCTGCGGGAGCGGTACCGGCGCGAGGAGCTCGGCCGGTGACGAACATCGTGCTGAACGTGCTGGTGCTCGCGGTGCTCGCCGGCGTGTGCGCCCCGGTGCTGCGCCGGATGCGGGCCGGCGCCCTGGTGTGGACCGCGTTCCACCTCTGCCTGCTGACGATGGTCTTCGACACGCTGATGATCGCGGCCGACCTGTACGTCTTCGACGAGGACAAGATCCTCGGCGTCTACCTGTGGGGGGCTCCGCTGGAGGACTTCGCCTACGCGATCGCCGCGTCGCTCGCGATGCCGGTGCTGTGGACGGTGCTGGAGCGCCGGGAGGGGCGCCGGGACGCGCGCGGCGCCGGGACGGGCTCCGCATGAGGGAGGTGCTCGCGGCCTCCCGCCCGTTCTCCTGGATCAACACCGCGTACCCGTTCGCCGCCGGCTACCTGCTGGCCACCGGCGGGCGGGTGGACGCGACCTTCGTCATCGGGACGCTGTTCTTCCTGGTCCCGTACAACCTGCTCATGTACGGCGTGAACGACGTCTTCGACTACGCCTCCGACCTGGCGAACCCCCGCAAGGGCGGCATCGAGGGCGCGCTGGCGGACCCGGCGTCCGCGCGGGCGGTGCACCGGCGGATCCTGCGGGCGTCGGCGCTGTCGGTGCTGCCGTTCCTGGCGTACCTGCTGGTCGTGGGCTCGGCCGCCGCCGACCTGACCCTGCTGCTCGTGGTGTTCCTCGTCGTCGCGTACTCGGCGCCCGTGCTGCGGTTCAAGGAGCGGCCGGTCCTGGACTCGGCGACGTCGGCGATGCACTTCGTCGGGCCGCTGCTGTACGCGCTGGTGCTCGTCGGGGCCGACCTCGGGGCGCGGACCGTCTGGCCGGTGCTGGTCGCGTTCGTGCTCTGGGGGATGGCGTCGCACGCGTTCGGCGCGGTCCAGGACGTCCGTGCGGACCGGGAAGGCGGCATCGCGTCCGTCGCGACCGTGCTCGGGGCGCACGCGACCGTCGTCGGGGCGACCGCCGCGTACGTCGCGGCCGCGGGGGTGCTGCTCGTGCTGCCCTGGCCGGGCTGGCTCGCCGCGGTGCTGCCGCTGCCCTACGCGGTGAACGCCGCCCGGTTCTGGTCGGTCCGGGACGACGACTGCGAGCGGGCGAACGCGGGGTGGCGGGTGTTCCTCTGGCTGAACCTCGTCGTGGGGTTCCTCGTGACGATGCTGCTGATCGCGGTGGCGCTCACGTCGTGATTCCCGCCCGCGGGCCGGGGGCGGCGCGGTAGCGTCCCGACCGTCGGCGACGAGCGGGGGACGGTGTGCGCAGGGTGCGGTGCGGGATCGCGGCTGCGGTCGTGCTGGCCGGGCTGGTGGGCTGCGGGACGGACCCCGGCGACCCGGCGGCGCGTCAGGCGGACACCGCGGCGGCCGCGCAGCCCGCCGACTCCGCGGAGGAGCCGGTCGCGCAGACGCCCGACCCGGCGCCCGCCCCCTCGTACGCGCTGTGCGCCGAGTTCCCCGGCGGCGGCGGGGCCCTCCCCGGCGACGCCGAGTCGTGGTGGAACAACACCCCCGCGAACCCGGACGGGTCGGTCGTGCGCGACCCGGAGCAGTGGCCCGCGCCGATGCGCGAGCACCCGCGGGTGGCGACGGTCGAGGTGGACACCGGCACCGTGATCTCGCTCTACGACCGGACGACGTGCCGGCAGGACCCGGCCGGGTACCAGCCGCCGCCCGCCGGCCCCGGCTGGGAGCCGGGCGGGTACGTGGCGCTCGACGCCGACACCGGCGAGCTGCTGAGCAGCTGGCAGCCGTACGTCGGCTGAGGCGCGGGGCGCGGGGGACGGTCAGGCGTCCGGTGCCGCCCCGAGCGGCCCCGCCGACTCCGGCAGCGGGGCGTCCGCGTCGAACGCCGGCGCGTGCAGCAGGGTGACCGTGGCCCAGCCGCGCAGCAGCAGGCCCGCGTCGGTCTCGGACTCCTGGGACGCGGCGTGCTCCTGGTAGGTGAGCATGAGGTTCCCGTGCTCGACTTCGTGCACCCGGGCCTGGACGGCGCCGAACGCGGCGAGCGGCGCGCGCCGCAGCCCGCGGACCTGGTCGGCGGGGCGGTCCGGGACGTTGAGGTTGACCACGCGGTCGGGCAGGTGCGGCTGGTCGACCAGCCAGTCCAGCACGTGCGCGGCGTACGCCCCGGCGGTCGCCCAGTGCTGCGGGCGCGCGTCGGCCAGCGACACCGCCAGGCCGCGGATGCCGTGCGTCGCCGCCGACAGGGCCGCCCCGACCGTGCCGGAGTGCAGCACCGCGTGGCCGGTGTTCGCGCCGCGGTTCACCCCGGACAGCACCAGGTCGGGCTTCGGCCCGAACCCGCCGTGCGCCGCGACGAACGCGATCATCCCCGGGGCCGCCCGCACCGCGAACGAGTCGACGCCGTCGGGCAGGTCGGGCGCGTCCTTGCGGTCGACGACCAGCCGGCCGTCCTGCTCCGCGCCGAGCAGCGAGGCGCTGGCGCCGCTGGAGTCCCGTGCCGGAGCGGCGACCACCACCTGCTCCGCGCCCGCCTCCAGCGCGACCCGGGCCAGCACCGCCAGCCCGGGGGACTCGATCCCGTCGTCGTTCGTGATCAGGACGCGCATCACCGCTCCTCCCCGCCCGGCCGTGCGCCGGGCCCGTGGTTCAGGCCACCTCGCGGACCGTGATCTGCTCGGCGAACCGCTCGATCTGCTCCCGGTGGCCGGTGCCGAGGCCGCGACGCGTCACGTTCAGCGCCCCCGCGGCCGCGCCGAGCCGCGCCGCCTCCGTGAGCCGCAGCCCGCGCCCGACGCCCACCGCCATGCCCGCGGTCATCGAGTCGCCGGCGCCGCGGTGGTCGACCGTCGTCACCGACGGGGCCACGACCTCCGAGACGCCCGACGCCGTCACCAGCAGGGCCGGGTCGGCCGCGCGGGACACGACCATCGCGCCGACCTGCCCCGGCGCCTCGGCGTCCACGTCGATCGGGTCGTCGGGGAACTCGTCGCCGTGGCCCTCCGGCAGCCCGGGCTCCGGGCGCAGCAGCCGCCGCGCGCCCTCGCGCAGGGACCCGACGGAGCCGTCCTCGGCGAGCCCCGCCTCGAGCAGCTCCTCGTGCGACATCTTCAGCACGTCCACGCCCGCCTTCGCGGCCTCCACCGCGGCCTTGCCGGACAGGTCGGCGACGGTCCTGACGCCCGCGGCGCGCAGGTCCCCGATGAGGCGGCCGAAGAACGACGGCGGCAGCAGCGGGGACGGGTAGGCGCCGGTGACGACGCAGACGTCGGCGTCCAGCGCCTCGACGAGGATCGTCCCGTAGAGGTCGTCGAGCTCGTGCCGGTCCAGGCGGGCGGGCGGCATGAACGCGAGCTCGGTGCGCTCCCCGCCGCGGCGGTCGTGCAGGTAGGCGCCGTTGCCGCCGGCGTACGACACCCGCCGGACGCGCAGGTTCTCCACCTCGGCCAGGTGCCCGAGCACCGTGCCCGTCTCCCCGCCGAACGGCCCGCACACCACGACGTCCGCCCCCAGGGAGTACGCCATCCGCGCGACCCACAGCCCCTGACCGCCGGGGTGCACGTGCAGCTCGGGGGAGTCGTCGTCCGAGCCGCTCTCCAGCGTCACGGTGAGGATCGGCGTGGGGGCGAGCACGCACACGCGGGGGTTGCGGCTGGTCGGCACGGGCGTCCTCCTGCGGGGGCGTCGGGTCGGATCACCATGCTGACGTGGGCGGACGCGCTCCGCACGCGGGGAGCGGGGCGCGCGCGGACGGCGCGTGGTGCTGTGCAGGTCGTGCGGAGGGTCCGCGGGGCCGGCCCGCTGCGGTGGGCACCGGCCCGCGGGCCGTGTTCGGATGGTCGCCGTGATGCGTGCACCCGTGGACGAGCAGACCGCCGAGACCGCCCAGGACATCCTCATCCCGGTGGTGTCGGTCGTGGGAGCCGTCGTCGTCGCCCTGCTCGTCGCCGTCCTGATCGGCGCCCTGGTGCGCTCGGTCGCGAAGAAGTCGACGATCGCCGCCGACCTGTCCCGACGGTCCAAGCAGCCGCTGCGCGCGGTGCTCGTCGTCATCGCCGTGTGGATCGCGCTGCGGATCACCGTGCCGAACGCGACCTGGGAGTCCTCCGACTGGATGGGCGCCATCGGGCACGGGCTGGTCATCGCGCTGATCGTGGCGGTGACGTGGCTGATCGGGACCCTGGCGTTCGTCGTCGAGGACGCGGCGCTGTCCCGGTACCGGGTCGACGTGAAGGACAACCGGCACGCCCGCCGGGTGCGGACCCAGATCCAGCTGCTGCGCCGGATCACCGTCGCCGTGCTGGTCGTCGTCGCGGTGGCCGCCGTGCTGCTGACGTTCCCCGGGGTGAGCGCCTTCGGGGCGTCGCTGCTCGCGTCCGCCGGCGTGCTGTCCATCGTCGCCGGCCTCGCCGCGCAGAGCTCGCTGGCCAACGTGTTCGCGGGGCTGCAGCTCGCGTTCACCGACGCGATCCGGGTCGACGACGTCGTCATCGTCGAGGAGGAGTGGGGGCGGATCGAGGAGATCACCCTCACCTACGTCGTCGTGCACGTCTGGGACGACCGCCGGCTGATCCTGCCGTCGACGTACTTCACGCAGACCCCGTTCGAGAACTGGACCCGGCGGGCCGCCGAGCTGCTCGGGACCGTCGAGATCGACGTCGACTGGCAGGTGCCCGTGGACGACCTGCGGGCCGAGCTCAACCGCCTGCTCGCCGAGACGGACCTCTGGGACCACCGCGTCGGCATCCTCCAGGTCACCGACGCCGTCGGCGGGGTGGTCCGGCTGCGCGCGCTCGCCAGCGCCGTGGACGCGCCCACTCTGTTCGACCTGCGCTGCTACCTGCGCGAGGGGCTGGTCGGGTACCTGCAGCGGTCCGCGCCGCAGGGGCTGCCGCGCACGCGCATCGAGACCACCCGGGGGGCCGCGCTGCCCGTCGCGGAGGTGCGGCGGCCCGCCTCGGGGGCGCACGCCGCGGTCCCCGCCCCCGCCGACGCCGGGCAGCAGGACGCCCGGCTGTTCACCGGGAGCGTGGAGGCGCTCGAGCGCTCGCGGTCGTTCGCGGGGCCGGGGCAGGACGTCATCGACGAGCGCGAGGAGCACGCGGCCGAGGCGCGCGCGGCCGAGGAGGGCCCGGGGCGGTCCTCCGGCGGGCGGCGGCCGGACGCCGACGCGCCGGGGACGGCGGCGGTGCCGGTGGCCGGGACCTCCGGTGCGGCCGCCGGGGACGGCGGGGCGTCGGGGGTGGCCGCCGGGGCCGCGGCGGCGGGGGAGGCGTCCGTGGGCGCGGCGACCGGGGCGGCCACGACGGGCAGCGGGCAGACGCCGACCGCCGCGTCCGGGCAGCCGACGCCCGGGACCGGGCACACGCCGGCCGCTCCGGCCGAGGAGCCGACGCCCGCGACCGGGGCGACGGGGGACACGCAGCTCATCCCGGCCGACGACCACGGGACGACCGTGCTGCCCGCCGTCGAGCGCCCGGCGCCGTCGGACGACGTCGAGGCCACGCAGGTCCAGCCGGCCGTCGGCGACGACGAGCCGCCGGCCCCGCCGACGCGCCGCTCGGTCCGCAGCACCCCCCTGCACCCCCCCGCCCCCCGCTGACCGCGCCCCGGGGACCACGCGCTGGGCACCGCCGGGACCGCCCGCTGGGCGAGGTCCGACGTGCCGCGCACCCGGCGAGACTGCACGACGTGCGGGTATCCGCGCCCCGGAACCAGCATCTGCTGCAGTCTCGGCGGCCGCCGGGAGGCTGAGCCGCCGGGAGGCCGGGCGGCGGCGCGGGGCGGGGGGTGGGCGGGCAAGGAGGGCGGAGGGTGCGGGACGCAGCGTGGGATGTCCAGCGCGCTCCGCGCAGCGGACGGCCCGGGTCTTGCCCAGCGGACGTGCGGTTGCGTCGGCGCGCCGGGGTGCCGACGGTGGAGGGGTCCGATGGTCGGGTCGCCCCGCGGGAGTCCCGACCGCCACCGGCAACGAGAGGAGCACCCGTGCTCACCTTGACCGAGAACGCCAGCACCGCCGTCCGCGACCTCACCTCGCGTGCGGGCCTGCCCGAGTCGGGTGGCCTGCGCATCGCGGAGTCCCAGCAGCAGCTCGGTTCGTTCGAGCTCGCGCTCGTCCCGGAGGCCGTGCCCGGGGACGAGGTGATCGCCTCCGACGGGGCCACCGTGTTCGTCCCGCAGGAGACGGCGACCGTGCTCGCGGACCTCACGCTCGACGCCGACCCGTCGGCCACCGGCAGCCCGGGCTTCACCCTGGCGCCGCAGGCCTGACGGCCGGCCCCGGAACGGCGACGAGGGCTCGCGCAGCCGCCTGGTGCGGATGTGCGAGCCCTCGTCGTGCCGGGCGGCTCCCGGGCGGTGTCCCACCGTCCGGTGCGGGTGCCCGGCACGGCCCGGCGACGGTCTCCCACCGTCGCCGGGCCGGGTCGGTGCCCCCTGGGGTCAGACCCGGGCGCCCTTGCGGCCGGTCACCGCGCCGTAGATCAGCAGCACGATGATCGAGCCGGCGATGGCGAGCAGCCAGGTCTGGATCGACCAGAACTCCTCGAGCGGCCGGTTGAACAGCACGCTGCCGAGCCAACCGCCGAGCAGCGCCCCCACCACGCCGAGAAGCAGCGTCACGAACCAGCCGCCGGCCTGACGTCCCGGGAGGATCGCCTTCGCGATAGCCCCCGCGATCAGACCCAGCAGCAGGAATGCGAAGAATCCCATCTGGCACCTCCAACGTCGCACTTCGGACGCGGAAACCGTCGCACGGGGGACGGGAGTCCGCATCCGGAACGGCGGCCGGCGGAGGGCGCTTCCCGAGATGCGGGTCAGGCGCGGGTCAGGTACGCCTCGATCCGCGCGAACGCCCCGACCCACGCGTGCTCCGCGAAGAAGTCCCGCAGCTCGACGTCGGGGAAGCCGGACTGCACGACGGACATCAGCGTGCCGCCGTCGACCGCGGTGAACGTGACCTCGACCCGCGTGGTCATCGACTGCCCGGACGGGTCGGTGCCGACGGACTCGGTGACGAGCCGGTGCGGCCGGTCGATCTCCAGGAAGGTCTGGGTCTCGGTGAACAGCTCGTCGCGGCTCGGGCCCCACACCGCGGTCTGCGTGCCGCCGACGCGCAGGTCGACGTCGATCTCGACGATCCCCGGCTCGGTGTCGAGGATCGAGAACCAGATCCGCTGCTTCTCGGCGTCGGTGTAGGCGTCGAACACCTCCTCCGGCGTGGCGGGCAGGACGCGCTCGGCGCGGAGCTCGAGGTCGGTGGCGTCGGTGGTCATGATGCGGGTCCCTTCGTGTCGTCGTCGTCGCGCGTGCCGCGCCGCAGGGTGAGGAAGAGCTCGAGGCCGTCGAGGCGCCGTTCCCAGAGCCGCTGGTAGGACGTGATCCAGGACATGACGTCGTCCAGCCGCTCGGTGCCGAGGCGGCACTCGCGCGCGCGCCCGACCTTCTCGGTGACGACCAGGCCGGCGTCCTCGAGCACCCGCACGTGCTTCGTCATGCCGGTGAGCGTGATGCCGTGCGGCTCGGCGAGCTGGCCGATGGTGGCCGGCCCCTCGCCGAGGCGGACGAGCACCGCGCGCCTGGTCGCGTCGGACAGGGCCGCGAAGACCTCGTCCAGGTGCTGTTGCTGAACCATGTGGTTCAGCGTAACACTGAACCGATCGGTGCACAATGGCCGGCGGGGATCAGCCGGCCCGGGCCCTGCGGTACGCGGGCAGCCGCAGCCGCGCGGCCCAGTCCGGCACGCGGAGGGCGCCCGGGGCGCGCAGCACGGGGTCGAAGCGCAGCCCGGGGTCGTCGGCGTCGCCCGGGACGGCGGGGCACGCCAGCCGCCCGGCGCGGTGCCACGGCCCCCCGGGCCGCGCGGTCAGCAGCAGCACGTCGACCCCGCCGTCGCGGGGCCCGTCCGGGAGCGGCACGGCGGCGACCAGGACGGCCCGCCCGCCGGCGTCGAGGAACGGCATCAGCGTCGAGGCCGGCCCGGACCAGGGGTGCGGCCGCGGCACGAGCAGGAACCGCGACAGGCGGCCCAGGCCGGTCGAGGCGAGCAGCAGGTCCTGGGCCCGGCCGCCCTCGTGCCAGCGGACCGCGAGCCCCTGGACGTCCGGCAGCGGCGCCGGCAGGCCGACCGACCGCGACACCCGCACCAGCGCGGGCGTCACCAGCGGGGCGCCGAGCTCGCGCGCCCCGGGCGCACCGGCGTCGTCGAGCGCGAGCGTCCCGTGCCGCACCATCCCGCGGGGGTGCAGCGGCCGGCGCGCCCGCCGCAGCCGCCGCGCCACGACGACGAGCGCGCCCAGGGCCGCGCCCACGACGGATGCCGTGGCCGCGGTCCCGGCGCGCCCGCGCGCCCCTGCGACGCGGGTCAGATGCGCCCGGTCCGGGTGCGGTCCGTGAGGTCCGCGCGGTCGCGGCGCGGCCAGAGGGCGATGGCGAGACCGGCGAGCGCCGACACGAGGTGCAGCCAGTTGTCCGCCCCGTTGATGTTGAGGATGTTCGCGTCGGGGTTGTCCGCCACGATCAGGCCGTACACGAAGGTGGCGCCGTACCCGATGAACAGCAGCCAGCCGTAGGTGCGCGCGCGGCTCGGCGTGGACCACAGGGCGATGCCGAGCAGACCGATGACGATGTGCACGATGTTGTGCAGCGGGTTGATGGCGAAGCCGAGCAGCGTCTGCGAGTGGTCGTGCTCGGTGAACCCGTCGACGCCCGTGACCAGGAAGCCGGCCAGGCCGACGACCAGGTAGACGATGCCGATCACGAGGGCGAGCCACTGGTGCGGCTGCCGGACGACCGTCCGGGTCGTGCCGGCCGGGGTGGAAGCGGCGGTCATGGGGAGCCCCTGTCTGCGCCCGGTCCGCCGGCGAGGCCGCCGGCGCCCGCTCGGCGCGGTGCGTGCGCCTCCTGCTCGACGCGGGTCGTGTCCAGCATGCGGGCGCCCCGGTGGCGCCGCATCCCGGCGCGGGAGCGGGGCGCTCGCCGTGCGTGCGGTGGCCACCGGGGTGATGCTCGGGAGGAACGCCCGCCCGACCGAGCCCTGGGGGATCCCGATGCCCGACGACGAGAGCCCCGTCCTCCGCGCCGTCCGCCGGCTGGAGCGCGCGACCGTCCTCGACGCCGTCGTCGACCGCGCGCAGCCCGTGGTCCTGTCCGCCCTCCGTGCCCGCCCCGGCGTGGCCCGGCTGCTGCACGGCAGGCCCCTCGGCCACGCCGCGCACCCCCTGCTCACCGACGCGCCGATCGGCCTGTGGGCGAGCGCGACGGTCCTCGATCTGGCCGGCGGCGACGGCGCGCGGCGGGCCGCCGACCGGCTGCTGGGCCTCGGCGTGCTGGCCGCGCTCCCCGCGTCGGTGACCGGCGCGGCGGACTGGGCCGTGTCGGACCGCCGCACGCAGCGGGTCGGGTCCGTGCACGCCCTGCTCAACTACGCCGCGCTCGGGTTGTACGGCACCTCGTGGCTCCTGCGCCGCGCCGGCCGCCGCGGGCCGGGCGTCGCTGTGTCGCTCGCCGCGGGCGGGGTCCTGGGCGTCAGCGGCTACCTCGGCGGGCACATGGTGTCCCGCCTCGGCGCCCCGCCCCGCAGCGCGTCCGGCCCCGCCGAGCCCGCGCCGCGCGGCGCCCTGGCCGAGGAGGCGCCGGAGGTGCTCTGATCGGCCGTGAGCCTCACCGGGCGGTGGCACGCGTCCACGGTCCGCGCGGGCCGGCCCTGGCGCGTCCCCGTCGAGCACCCGCCGTGGCCGCTGTTCGCGGCCGAGCCGGCGCGCCTGCGCACCGATCTGCCGGAGCGGTGCGGGGTTGCCGCCGGGCCGCCTGACCTGCGGGTCCTCTGGTCGCCCGGCGTCGACGTGCGGCTCGGCGTCCCCCGTCCGGCCTGACGGCGCCAGGCGGTGGATTGACCGCCGCCCGGGCGCCCGCTACGTTGAGCCGCGCCAGAGAGCGGTCTCTCAGAGAGATCGCTCTCCACCCCGACAGAGAGGTCTCCCATGCTCGGCTTCGACCCCGACCGGTTCTCCGCGGTGATCGGCGGCGCCGCCCGCCTCCGCCCGCGGATCGAGGAGCTCGCCCAGCTCGTCGTGGACCGTGACCCGAACGCCCTGTTCCTCATCGGCTCCGGCGGCTCGCACGCCGCCATGTGGCCGTACGCGCTGCTGATGCAGACGCGCTCGACGCTCCTCACCCGCACGCCGATCGCCGCCGAGCTCGTCGTCTCCGGCGACCGGCACCTCACCGCCAACTCGGTCGTCGTGCTCGCGTCGCTCTCCGGCACCACGAAGGAGACCGTCGCCGCCGCCGAGTACTGCCGCGAGCGCGGCGTGACCACGATCGCCATGACCGGCGACGCGGACTCCCCGCTGGCCGGCCTCTGCGACCACCTGCTCGTGAACCCGGCCGACGACGAGACGGCCTCCGAGTCCTACGACATCCAGCTCACCCTGCTGATGACCGCGATCCTCGCGCGCCGCGGCGAGTTCGACGGCTACCCCCGCCTCGCCGCCGCCATGGACCGGTCCGAGGAGATCCTGCTCGCGGTCCAGCAGCAGGCCGAGCCGGTCGCGGCGGCGTTCGCCGAGCGGCACAGGGACACCGGCTACCACATGCTCGTCGGCGCCGGGAACCTGTGGGGCTTCGCCTACAACTACTCGATGTGCATCCTCGAGGAGATGCAGTGGCTGCACACCACGCGTGTGCACGGGGCCGAGTTCTTCCACGGCTCGCTCGAGCTGGTCGAGAAGGACACCAGCCTCATGCTGTTCGTCGGCGAGGACGAGAGCCGGCCGCTCATGGACCGCGTGCGCCGCTTCGCCGAGACCTACTCCGACGAGGTCACCGTCCTGGACTCCGCCGACTACCCGCTCGAGGGCGTCGACGCGGACCTGCGCGGGCTGTTCGCGCCGCTCGTCATGGACTCCATCACCATCCGCATCTCCAAGCACCTGGAGCAGGTGCGGAACCACCCCCTCGACACACGGCGCTACTACCGCGTCGTCGAGTACTGAGAGAAGGACCCCATGTCTGCAACGACGCAGGCCACCACGCCCCCGCGCGTGGTCGGCTTCGGCGACAACGTCGTCGACCGCTTCCTCGACCGCCGGATCCTCTACCCCGGCGGCAACAGCGTGAACTTCGCGGTGTACGCCGGCCAGCTCGGCGCGGAGGCGGCCTACCTCGGCGTCTTCGGCACCGACGAGCCCGCCGCGCACCTCCGGGAGTCGCTGACCGGGCTGGGCGTCGCCCTCGACCGGTGCCAGGACAAGCCGGGCGAGACCGGCTACTGCGACGTCACCGTCGTGGACGGCGACCGGGTGTTCGGCGACTGGAACGAGGGCGGTATCACCACCGCCGACCCGTTCCGGCTCGAGCCCGCCGACGTGGCGTACCTGGCCGGCTTCGACCTGGTGCACTCCGGCGTCTACGGGGGCGTGGCGGACCAGCTCGGCCTGCTGCGCGCCACCCCGGCGCTCGTGTTCTTCGACTTCTCCGACGAGGACGAGTTCCGGACCGCGGCGTACCTGGACGCCGTCTGCCCGGCGGTCGACCTGGCGCTGCTGTCCTGCGAGCACCTGAGCCTGGACGACACCGTCGCCCTGGCCCAGGACGTCCGCCGCCGCGGCCCGGCCCTCGTGCTGGCGACGCGCGGCATGCACGGGTCGGTCCTGGTCGACGGGCGCGGCGTGCTGCACGGGACGGCGACGCCGGTCGAGGCGCTCGACACCATGGGCTGCGGCGACGCGTTCTCCACCGCGTTCGCCGTGCACGCCCTGCGGTCGGGCTGGCGGCGGGACCGGCTCCCGGCCGTGGACGACCTGCAGGAGGCGCTCGCGGTGGCGGCAGACTTCGCCGCGAAGCAGTGCCTCGTCGAGGGCGCGTTCGGTCACGGGAAGGGGTTCTGAGATGAGCTCGACCCTGGCCCCCGAGGGCCCCGTGACCGGGGCGCCGCAGCCGCCGCAGGGCGCCTGGTCCGCCCTGCGGCGGCGGCTCGCCGACCGCCGGACCCTGATCGCCTACGCCGGCCTGGCCGTCATCTTCGTGCTGGTCCTCGCCCTCGCCCCGCACGGCGAGGGCGCGGAGTACGGCGCGTGGTCGCTGCTGCCCGCCGGCACGCTGTTCGTCTTCATCCTCGTGACCCAGCAGGTCGTGGAGGGGTTCATCTGGGCGTCCCTGCTCGGCGCGGTGATGCTCGCGCGGGGCGACTTCTTCGCCTTCTGGATCGACCGCCTCTTCTCCGAGGTGTCGAACACCGACAACCTCTGGCTGCTCGTGCTGCTGCTGAGCATCGGCGGGCTCATCGGGGTGTTCGAGCACCTGGGCCTCGCCGCGTCGTTCGCGGAGGCGGCCGCGCGCCTGGCCCGCGGGCCGAAGCGGTCCTCGCTCGTCACGGTCGTCGCGACCGCGCTGCTGTCGAACGACTCGTACCTGTCGACGTCGGGCGTGGGTGTCTCGATGACGCCGGTGAACAAGGGCTTCGGCCTGCCGAAGGCGTACAGCGCGATGCTCATCCGCTCGACGGCCGAGCCGACCTGCACGCTGAACCCGATCGGCTCCACCCCCGTCCTGGTCACGGGCCTGCTGGTCACCGCGGGCGTCGTGGCGGCGGACGAGCAGGTGTCGGCGTACCTGCACATCCTCCCGTACCTGTTCTTCTCGCTGGCGATCGTGCTGGTCGCCGTCCTCGCCGCCGCCGGTGTGCTGCCGCTGATCGGCGGGATGCGCCGGGCCGCGGCCGTCGAGGCGCAGGAGGAGGCCGCCGAGGTCGCCGAGGCCGGGGACGCCCCCGCCGCGGAGGCCGCCGCCGCCGCCCGCCGGCCGCACTGGCTGAACATGGTCGTCTCGATCGCCGCCGTGATCGTCGGCACCCTGATCACCGGTGACGTGCAGCAGGCGTTCCTCATCGCGCTCGTCGTCACCGGGGTCGTGCTGCTCGCGCAGCGGCTCACCACGCCGAGCGGGTACCTGGACGCCGTCATCGAGGGGATGAAGGACATCTTCTCCCTCGTGCTGCTCATGGCCATCGCGTTCGTGCTGGTCTCGTTCATCGCCGACCTCGACTTCGCCGGGTTCGTCATCCAGCACGTCTCGGGCGTCGTCGCCCCGGCGTGGCTGCCCCTCGTGGTGTTCCTCGTGTTCGGCGTGACCGAGCTGCTGGTCACGCTGAACTGGAGCCTGTACATCCTGCTCATCCCCGTGCTCGTGGCGCTCTGCGAGCAGACCGGCGCGAACCTGTGGGCAACCGTCGCCGCGCTGCTGGGCGCCGGCACCTGGGGCCTGACGGCGTCGATCTCCTCCGACGTCGGGCTGCTCACCGCCTCGTCCACCGAGGTGGGGCTGTTCCGGCACTGGATCACGAACCTGCCGTACCAGGTCGTCGCGTTCGTCGTGGCGGCCGCGGGGTTCGCCGTGGTCGGGCTGGTGGGGGCGTGAGGGCCGCGGACCTCGTCGTCCGGTCCGAGGCGGTCTACGACGCGGCGACGGGGACGGCGTCCCCGGGCCACGTGGCCGTCGCCGGCGACCGGATCCTGTCGGCCGGCCCGGGGCGGGGCGACCACCTCGTCGCCCCCGGCACACGTGTCGTGGACGCGGGCGACGGGCTGGTCGTCCCCGGGCTGCACGACA
Source organism: Cellulomonas hominis (assembly GCF_014201095.1). NCBI lineage: Bacteria > Bacillati > Actinomycetota > Actinomycetes > Micrococcales > Cellulomonadaceae > Cellulomonas > Cellulomonas hominis. Next base: position 2,444,152 of record NZ_JACHDN010000001.1, read on the forward strand.
ACCACACCTTCGTCACCGCGCTCATGCTCGAGCACGCCGGTGTCGACGCGTCGGCGTGCGCCACGGCGGCCGACGTCGTCGGGGCGCTGCGCTCCGCGCCCGAGCCACCGCCCGGCGGGGTGCTGCTCGCCCGGGGAGCCGCCCTCGGCGAGGACGAGCGGGCCGGGCTGGCCGACGCCCTCGACGCGGCGTTCCCCGGCAGCCCGGCCGTCGTGCTGGGGGAGGGGCGGGAGTGGCTGGTCGCCGGGCGGGCCGCGCGCGCCGGCCTCGGCGAGGGGCTGGACCCGGCGTCGAACGAGGCGCTCGCCCCGCTCTACGCCGCCCTCGCCCGGGACGCCGACGTGGTGCGCCGCACCTACACCGGCACCGCGCGGCGGATGGCGGCGCAGGGGGTGGTGTCCGTCAAGGAGATCGCGTTCGACGACTACCTCGGCATGCTGCCCGTCCTCGACGACCTGACCCGCTCCGGTGACGTCCACCTGCGGATCAGCTTCGCGTCGCAGCCGGTGCAGGCGCCCGCGGACCTCGACTTCGGGGCCCGGGCCCGCGCCGCGTACGCCACCCCGCGGCTGCGGTTCCACGGGTTCAAGCTGATGACGGACGGCTCGTTCGACGAGTTCACCGGCGACCTCGCCGGCCCCGCCGACGCGTGGACCGCCCGGCAGCACGTGGACGTCGACTACGCCGCGCTGCGGCGCGAGGCTCGGCGGATCGTCGCGGCGGGCCACACCCTCGCGCTGAACGCCGACGGGGACGGCGCCGTCGCGCGCTGCCTCGACGTGATCGAGGAGATGCGGCTCGACGGCCTGGCCCTGCCGGAGCTGCTGTCCCTGTCCGACGTCTCGCTCATCACCGACGAGGACGCGCGGCGGGCCGGCGCCCTGCGGGTGTTCTGCGAGGTGTACACGCAGCTGCTGCTCATCGAGGGCTACACCACCGACCTGGTGCGGGACATCCTCGGCCCGGAGCGGGAGCAGCGGCTCGGCAACCACGCCCGGCTGCTCGCGGCCGGCGCGCGGCTCACCTCCGGCACGGACCTGCCGCTGTTCTTCCCGTCCCTCGGGGAGGCCATGCTGTCCGCCGCGGAGCGCCGGTTCCCGGGCGGCGGCCCGGACGGCGGCTGGCACCCCGGGCGCGGGCTGACCCGCGCCCAGGTGGTCGACTCGTGGACCGGGACGGCCGCCGCCGCGATGGGCCTCGGCGGGTGGACGGGCGCGCTCCGGCCCGGGCTCCGCGCGGACGTCGCGGTGTTCGACCGCGACCTCCTGCGGGTGCCCGCCGACCGGCTCGCCGGGTCCGCGGCGGTGCTCACCGTCGCCGGCGGGACCGTGGTGCACGAGGCGTGAGCAGGGGTGACGCGTCGGATAGGCTCACCGGCGTGTCCGGCGCGTCACCCACCCGAGTCACGGTCACCGACGTCGCCAGGGCGGCCGGCGTGGCCCGTGCGACGGCGGCCCGGGTGCTCGGCGGCTACGGCTCCGTCCACGCCGGCCTGCAGGAGCGGGTCCGGGAGGCGGCCGCCGCCCTCGGCTACCAGCCGAACACCCTGGCCCGGTCCATGGCGACCGGCGTCACGCACACCATCGGCGTCGTCGTCGCCGACATCGGCAACCCGTTCTTCGCGGGCGTCGTCCGGGGGATCGCCGACAGCGCCCGCGCGGCCGGCTACGACACGATCGTCGTCAACACCGACGAGAGCGCCGTCCGCGAGCAGGACGCCGTCCGCGTCCTGCTCGGCAAGCAGATCGACGGCCTGGTCGTCGCGTCCGCGGTCGGCGCGGCCGACGACCCCGCGCACCTGCGCGCCGCCGTCGAGCGCGGGGTCCCCGTCGTCGCCGTCGACCGCGAGCTCCCGGCCCTCGACGTGGACGCCGTCGTCATCGACAACCACGACATCGCCGCCGCGGCCGTCCGGCACCTCACCGCCGCCGGCCACCGGCGCGTCGCGCTCGCCTGGGGCCCGGCGCTCCCGCACCGGCCGCGCTCCCTGCGGACCCTGCTCGACGCGAGCGGCCGCGACCTGCCCACCAGCGGCGCGCGCCTGCGGGGCTGGGCCGACGCCCTGACCGAGGCCGGCCACGAGCCCGACCCGGCGCTGGTCATGACGGGCAGCCAGACGATCGAGGGCGTCCGCCGGTTCGTCACCCGCCAGCTCCAGGCCGACGACCCGGCCACCGCCGTGTTCGCCACCGAGACCGACGCCGTGCTCGGCACCCTCGCCGCCGCGCGCGACCTCGGGCTGCGGATCCCGGAGGACCTGTCGGTCGTCGGGTTCGACGACAGCCCGTGGGCCACGGTGACCGTGCCGGCGCTGACCATGGTCGAGCAGCCGGTGCGGCAGCTCGGGCAGACCGCCGCCGCGCGGCTCGTGCAGCGGATCGAGGGCCGCGGCGCGGGCGCGGCGCGGACGCGGGCGCTGCGCGGGCGGCTCGTGGAGCGGGACTCCGTGGCGGCGCCGCGGGCGTGACGCGGGCGTCAGGCGTGCGTCACGCGGGTGGCTGCGGCGCGGCGGGGTCAGGCCGGCGTGGCCGCCCGGGCCTCGTCGCCCGCGGCGCGGCGCGCGACGAGCCGGTTGAGCCGCTCGGACATGACGAGGCCCAGGGCCACCAGCACCGCGACGAACAGCGGGAAGATCCATGTCCCGGCCCAGGTCGAGAGCGCCCCGAACAGCGGCGGCGCGAGCGTCGAGCCGGTGTAGGCCGCGGCCATCTGGATGCCGATGATCGCCTGCGAGCTGCGGCGGCCGAAGTTCACGGGCGTGGAGTGGATGATCGCCGGGTAGATCGGCGCGCAGCCCAGCCCGGCCACCACGAGGCCGGCCAGCGCGAGCACGTCGGTCCCGACCGGCAGGGCGATCAGCACGACGCCGGCCGCGACCGTCGCGAAGCCCCAGCGGATCAGCTGCGTGTCGCCGATCCGGTCGGCGAAGAACCCGGCCAGGAACCGCCCGCCGGTGATGCCCAGCAGGAACAGCGAGCCGAACGCCGCCGCGGTCGCGGTGTCCACGCCGCGGTCCGTGACGAGGTAGGTCGACGCCCAGAGGATCGCCGTGCTCTCGAGCGCGCAGTAGGCGAAGAACGCGGTGAGGACGAGCAGGACGCCCGGGATGCGGAGCGCCTGCGCGAGCGGGACGTGCGCGCCGCCCCTGCCCGCGGGGTCGGCGTCGTCGCCGTCGGCAGCCGGTTCCGCGGGCCGGACCGGGTTGACCCGGCCCCACAGCGGCAGGCTGACGAGCAGCACGACCGTGAGCGCGATCTGGATCGTGCCGACGATGCCGTAGGCGCCGGACCAGCCCAGCCGGGTGCCGAGGGCGTAGCTCATGATGAACGGGCTGATCGAGGCGCCCACGCCCCAGAAGCTGTGCAGCCAGTTCATGTGCCGCGCGGCGTAGTGCAGGGCCACGTAGTTGTTGAGGGCCGCGTCGACCGCCCCGGCGCCCAGGCCGTACGGGATCGCCCAGAGGCAGAGCATCCAGAACGCGCCCGAGAACGAGAAGCCGACCAGCGCGGCCGCGGTCATGCCGACGCTGACGGCCGTGACGAGGCCGGCACCGAACCGGCGCGTGAGCCGGTCGGACGCGAGGCTGGAGACGATCGTGCCGCCGGCGATGATCATCGTGAGGATCCCGGCGGAGCCGAGCGGGACGCCGAGGTCCTCGTGCATGACCGGCCACCCGGACCCGACGAGCGAGTCGGGCAGACCGAGGCTGATGAAGGCGACGTAGATGATCGTCAGCAGGAGGGAGTACACGGCCTGGGGTGCTGCCTTTCCGCGGCTCGGGCCTCGGCCCGGGGAGGCGCCGGGCGACGGTCCGCCGGCGGGTTGCGTGTACGAGCGTACACATGCCTCAGGGGGCGCGGTGCCGTTCCCCGGTGCCCTGAGCCCGCGCGGGCGGGTCGGACGGTGCGCCGGGGTCCTCCCCGCGGGGGTCCCCGCGTGAGATCGTCCTCCCTGCGAGCACGCCGTGGACCCCGGGGCAGTACGTGGCGACCGACCGCCAGGCGGAGCAGATGGCGGCCGCCGCCATGCGGAGCATGGGCTTCGCGGATGCGCAGGAGACGCCGGTCGGGCCGGACGGCGGAGTGGACGTCCGCAGTCGCAGGGCGATCGCCCAGGTGAAGTTCCGCGGCGCGCAGACGGGTCGCGTCGACGTGCAGCGGCTGGTCGGTGCCCGGGGCCGCGAGGTGCTCGACCTGTTCTTCTTCACGATCGCCGGCTACTCGGCACGTGCCGTCGAGTACGCGACCGAGATGGACGTCGCGCTGTTCACCTACGACCCCACGGGAGCGCTGTCGCCGCACAGCCCGGCCGCCGTCCGGCACCTCCAGGCGGCCGCCCGTCCGGCGACCCCGGTGCCGGCCGCCGTTCCGCCGTCACCCGGCCGCGTCTGGTGGCGCCGGAACTGGTGGAAGGCCGTCACGGTCTTCTGCTGGGCGAGCGTGGTGCCGCTGCTCGTCGACGCGATCCGGGCCACGGCCGCGGGGGAGGACGACCCCGGTTGGGGGAACCCGCCGCTCGCGCTGGGGATCGCCGTGGTCGGCACGCTGGTCTGGCGGCGGCAGGCGCGACGGCGGCAGGAGCGGAGCAGTCCGCGGGCGCAACTGCATCTACCGCCGCGGCCGTAGGGGCAGAGGTCCGACGGCCGGTGTCAGCGAACGGTGACACGGGCACCGATGTCAGCATGCGTAGACATGGCGACCGGTGTCCACGTACGCTGACATGGTGGACGTCATCACCGCGCGCACCCTGCCGCAGCTCGGCCTCACGATCCGCCGGCTGCGCGACCGGCGCGGGCTGAGCCAGGCCGAGCTCGCCGAGCGCGCGGGAGTCTCCCGCCAGTGGGTCATCGCGGTCGAGCAGGGGCAGAAGAAGGGGCTCGAGGTCGGCCTCATCATGCGCGTCCTGGACGCCCTGGACGCCTCGCTGACCGTGCGGGACGACCTCGACGCGGACGCCGAGCGATGACCGGCCCGCTCGCCGTGCTGCTCGGCGGTCGTGTGGCCGGCCTGCTCGAGCGGACCCGCCGCAACGTCCTGCGGTTCGCGTACGACCCGGACGCCACGCGCACGGGTCGGACGCCCCTGTCGCTGTCCCTCCCCCTGGCGAGCCAGGTGTACACCGGGGAGCCCGTCGACAGGTTCGTGCGCGCCCTGCTGCCCGAGTCGAACGGCGCGCTGGCCGCGATCGAGCGCCAGCACCCCGGTGTGGACCGGTACGACCCGCTCAGCCTGCTCGCGGCGATCGGCCAGGACTGCCCCGGTGCCGTGCAGTTCTGCCACCCCGACGACGTGGACGCGACGCTGACTCGGACCGGCTCGCTCGAGCCGCAGTCGGCCGGGCAGATCGAGCAGCGACTCGCCGAGCTCCGCATCGACGAGGACGCCTCGTGGACGATGCCCGGCGAGCACTGGTCGCTCGGCGGGACGCAGCCCAAGTTCGCGTTGCGGCGCATCGGCGACCGGTGGTTCCAGGCGCAGGGCTCCCAGCCCACGAGCCACATCCTCAAGCCCGGCGTCCACGGCCTGACGTCGCAGGCGCTCGTCGAGCACATCAGCATGCGCGCGGCCGCCGCGTGCGGGGTCGACGTGGCGCACACCGAGTACCTCCAGGTGAAGTCCGAGAGCGCCGTCGCGATCACGCGCTTCGACCGCCGCGCCGACGGTGACGTCCTGCTCCGGCTGCACCAGGAGGACCTGTGCCAGGCGCTCGGCGTCGGTGAGAAGTACGAGGAGTACGGCGGGCCGACGGCGGCCGACATCGTCCGGCTGCTGCGCGAGCGGTCCGCGACCGCTGCCGCCGCACGCCGCAACGTGGACCGGTTCGTCGACGGGCTGGTGTTCAACACGGTCGTCGCCGCTCCTGATGCGCACGCCCGGAACTACGCGGTGCTCCTGGACGGTGAGGACGTGCGGCTGGCGCCGCTCTTCGACGTCTCGACGAGCCTGCCGTACGACGCGCCCCGGCGGGGTCGCGTGCTCTCGATGTCGATCGGCGGTGAGGTCGACGCCGGGCGGGTCGGGCGGGAGCAGTGGCGGCGGTTCGCGGACGAGAACGACCTCGACGTGGAGCGGGTCCTCGACCGGGTGCGGCTGGTCGCCGGGACGGCGCCGGGGGCGATGCTCGACGCGCTCGGCGAGGTCGAGGACTGGGACGGGAGCGTGGCGGGGCTGCGCGAGCGCCTGGAGGCGGGGGTCGCCGGGTACGCGCGCGGATCGGCGATGCGGTGGGCCCCGTGGGGATCGAACCCACAACCCGCGGATTAAAAGTCCGCTGCTCTGCCAGTTGAGCTAGAGGCCCGGGAGGTGACGGGACCCGATCCGGGTCCCCTCGGGAGAACTCCCGCGCCGCCGGCCGAGGCGTGGTGACGTGCCGGCGGCGACGACCTCGAAGGTACCGCGGATGCGGGCGACGACGGTGCCCGGTCACCGACCGGCTCCGTCGTCTTCCCCGCCCGCCCGTCAGCCCAGCGCCACCTCGACGCCCCCGGAGAACGGCGAGTCGTGCAGCTCGACCCGGGTCAGCGTGGTGTCGGCGGGCACGTCGAACACCACGGTGCCGCTGACGGTGTTCCCCGGGTTGATCTGGTTGAGGAACGTGCTGCCGTCGCCGAGGTACACGGCGGCGGTGCTGTCGGCGGAGAACTCCCGGTCCTGCGCGTCGAACGCCTTCTGCGAGCCGTCGTAGAAGTACTGCGCCTCGGTGCCGACATTCGTGACGGTCAGGTGCACGAGCACGTACTGGCCCTGCGCGTCCTGGCCGAGCACGTCGTTCCCGACCCGCGCGACGCCCGGCTCGACCGAGGTGACGGTGAACTCGAACTTGCCGTCCTGCACCGCGGTGCCGATGCCGGGGGCCGCGGGCGCTTCGACGGGCTCCTCGGCGGGGGCCTCGGCCGCGCCCTCGTCGGCACCGGCGGTGTCGACCGGTGCCGCCGGTGCCGCCGGAGCGTCCTCCGGGGTCGCCGGGTCGTCCGATCCGCCGGACGTGGCGATGCCGACCACGACCACGAGCACGACCAGGGCGCCGAGCGTCGTGAGCACCTTGTGCCGGGCGAACCACGAGCGCCGCGGAGGCGGCCCGGGGACCGGGGCGGGGGTGCCAGGCCCCGGGGCCGTCGGGTAGGGCTGGGCAGGCGGCGGGGGGACCTGGGACATGGCGTGCTCCTCGGGGGTGCTGCGGGGCGGCGCCTGTCGTGGCGCCCTGACGTGCCAGAACACTGCCGACGGGCGGGTTCGCGGGGCATCGGCCGGACGGTCACGACCGGTGTGCCCGATCGGGCAGGTCGCGGCCCGGTGAAGTGCCCGATCGGCCGACGAACGGGACCGGCCGCGTCCGTACCCTGAGCGCATGTCCTTCCCACCCGCGCCGGGCCCGGCGACGCCGCCGGCGCGGGGTCCGCTGCCGCCGTACGGCGCGCCGCCGTCCCGCGGGACGTGGCAGCCCGCCGGCGCGGTCCCGCCCTCTGGCCCGCATGCGCGCGGCGCCGCCCCCGGGCCCTCCGGCTACGGCCCCCCGCCGGCGCCCTACGCCCCGCGCCCGCCCCGGACGGGTCGCCCGTGGTGGTCCCGCGCCGGCACGGTCGGCGCCGTGTCGGTCGCGGCGTTCTCCGCCGCGGGTGCGGCGTCGTTCGCCTCGAACGCGCGCGGGACGGGCACCGTGTCGGTGGTGGACGGCCTCGCGATGCTCCTCGGCCTGACGGGCGCCGGCTTCCTGGTGGCCCGGCGCCGGTGGGCGGTGCCGATCGTGCTGGCGAGCGGCGTGCTGGCCCTGCTGCTCCCGCTCGACTCCGTCACCGCGCTGATCGCCCTGCCGTGGGTGTTCGTGACGGCGTCGCGGCGCACCGCGTGGGCGTGCACGGGCCTCGTCGCCGTGGCCACGGCCGTCGCGCTCTGGCGGGACGCGATCCGGCCCCCGGAGCACATGATCCTGTCGGTCACGGACCAGGTGACGGGGGAGCGGCTGGTCGCGTCCCCGGTCGCCTTCGTGGTGACGGGCCTGGTGTGCGTGGGCGCGGCGGTCGCCGCCGGGCTGGTCCGCGCGTCGCAGGCGCGGACGGAGCGCGCGGTCGCCGACACCGAGGCCCAGGCGGCCCGCGCCGACACGCTGCACGACCGCATGTCCCGGCAGGAGGAGCGCGAGCTCATCGCGCGCGAGGTGCACGACACCGTGGCGCACCACATCTCCCTGATCTCGCTCCAGGCGTCGGCGCTCGAGGTGCAGCGCGGGCCCGACGAGCGCCAGGTCCGCGCCGCCGCGCAGCAGGTCCGGTCGTCCGCGCAGCAGGCGATCGCGGAGATGCGCGGCCTCATCACGACGCTCCGGGCGGGCGACGACGCGCTCGCCCCCGGCGCCTCCGGGGCGACACTGGACGACCTCGCGGGGCTGCTGGACGGCGCGCGCCGCCAGGGACGCTGGGTGACGAGCACGGTGTTCGTCAACGACGGCCGAGACGCGTCGCCGGCGCTGACGCGGGCGACGTTCCGCATCGTGCAGGAGGCGCTGACCAACGCGCTCAAGCACGCCCCGGGTCAGCCCGTCGAGGTGTCGGTGCGCGCGTCGGCCGGATCGGGGGTCGACGTCCGGGTGGTGAACCCGCTCGTGCCCGGTGCGCGCCCCCCGGTCGAGGGCACCGGTTCCGGGCTGGTGGGGATGCGGGAGCGCGCGGCGCTGGTCGGCGGCACGGTGCAGGTCCGGGTCGAGGCCGGCTGGCACGTCCTCGAGGCGCACCTGCCCTGGTCGACCGCCGGACCTGGAGCCGGGGAGGCCGTACCCTCGTCGGTGTGATCCGCGTCCTCGTCGTCGACGACGACGCGATGGTGCGCACCCTGCTGACGAGCATCCTCACCGCGCAGGACATCGCCGTGGTCGGGCATGCCACGGCCGGCGACGAGGTCGTCCCCGCCGTGCAGGCGCACCACCCGGACGTCGTCCTCATGGACCTGCACATGCCCCGCGTGCCGGGGCTCGACGCGATCGCCGCGCTCGCCGCGCTCCCCGAGCCGCCCGGCGTCATCGCGCTCACCTCCTTCGGCACGGACGACACGGTGCTCGCCGCGGTCCGCGCGGGGGCCTCCGGGTTCCTCGCGAAGGACGCCGACCCGACGGCGATCGCCGAGGCGGTCCGCAAGGTGGCGGCGGGCGACGGTGCGCTCGACCACGCGGCGGCGGGCAGCCTGACGCGGCACGTCGCCGGCGACCCGGACCGCGGGCGGCGGGACGACGCGCGCCGGCAGCTCGCTGTGCTCACGGAGGCGGAGCTCGAGGTCGTCGCCTACGTCCCGACGGGCATGTCGAACGAGGCGATCGGCGAGCTCACCTACCGGTCCGCGTCGACGGTCAAGGCGCACCTCAGCCGGGCGATGGCCAAGCTCGGTGTGACCACGCGGTCGCAGCTCGCCGTGGTCGTCGACCGTGCCGGACTCTCAGTGCCCTGACCTCGGCGCCGCCGTCCCCTCGTCCAGCGCGGTCAGCATGGCGTCCGACCACCGCACCGAGTCGAGGAGGTCGGCGGCCTCGTGGTCCGTCCGGTTGCCCGCGAGCAGCTCGACCGCCACCTCGCGCCACCGGGCGATCTCCTGGCGGACGACGTCCCAGTCCCCGCTGCGGAGCTCGATCTCCAGCACGGTGTCCAGGGGCGGCCACCCGCCGGGCCCCTCGCCGCGTCGCGGGTGCGACCGCAGGGCGCGCCACCCGGCCGCGCGGCCGCGTCCTGCCGCCTCGGCGAGCTCCGGGTCGCCGCCCACGCGCTCGACCGCGCCGGTGTTGTCCATCGTCACGTCGATGCGGAGCCAGTCGCTGACCTGGACGGAGCGCGCGGCGGGGCCGTCTCCGGCACCGGGGACCGGCACGGGGGCCTCCTCGTCGGGCTGCCGGTCGGGACGACCGGGTACGAGGCCGTCATCGGCAGATCCGCACCGGTACTGAACGGTGTTCCCCCGGACGGCAGAGGCACGCCGTCAGCGCCCGGCGACCCCATGACCCGCAGCGGGTCAGATGCTCCCCGCCCCCTGGGGGGTGTCCGGATTGTCCGATACGTTCGCTCCGACGGGTGACCCCGCACGGGCCGCGTCCCCGGCCGGCGGCCGAGCACCGCACCCCCCGGACGGCCCGGCGCGCGACGACGGCGGCCACCCCGCGCACGGTGGAGGGAGGCCCGCCGATGACGTCCGTCCCGCAGCTCGTCGAGCTCGCGGCGCTGTCCGCGGTCGACCCCGTCCCGTGGGCCCGCTCGCAGATGGCGTTCACGCTCGGCTTCCACATCATCCTGGTGCCGCTCGGCGTCTCCTGGGCGGCGATGGCCCTGATCGCGAACTACCGCGGCGTGCGGCACGGGGACCGGGACGCCCTGGAGCTCGCGCAGCGCTGGTCGAAGTACATGGCGGTGACGTTCGCGGTCGGCGCGGTGACCGGCACGGTGCTGAGCTTCGAGTTCGGGCTGCTGTGGCCGCGGTTCATGGGGCAGTGGGGCGACGCGTTCGGGGTGCCGTTCGCGTTCGAGGGGATCTTCTTCTTCCTCGAGGCGATCTTCGTCGCGATCTACATCTTCGGGTGGCGCCGGCTGCGGCCCTGGCCGCACTTCTGGACCGGTGTGCCCATCGTCGTCACGGGCGTGCTGGGGTCGGTGTCCGTCGTCGCCGCGAACGCCTGGATGAACGCCCCGACCGGGTACACGCTCGGCGACGACGGGCAGATCGTCGACGTCGACCCCGTGCGCGTGATCTTCAACGACTCGATGCCGTGGCAGGCCGCGCACATGGTCGTGGCGGCGTACCTGGTGGGCGGGTGCCTGGTCGCCTCGGTGTACGCGTTCGCGATGCTGCGGGGCCGGCGGGACCGGTACCACCGGCTCGGGTTCACCATCGCGTTCACGGTGGCGGCGATCGCGGCGCCGGTGCAGATGGTGGTCGGCGACGGGCTGGCGCGCTGGGTGTACGAGAACCAGCCCGTGAAGTTCGCGGCGATCGAGCTGGTCCCGGAGACCAGCTCGGACGTGCCGGAGACGCTGCTGGGCCGGCTGGGCGCGGACGGCGAGGTCGAGGGCGGGTTCCCGATCCCGGGGATGGCGTCGTGGCTGTCGGACCCGAGCACGGGGCGCGACACCGTGGTGCAGGGGCTCGACTCGGTGCCGGCGGACGAGCGGCCGACCAACCGGGAGGTCAACATCGTGCACCTGGCCTGGGACGTCATGGTCGGGATCGGCACGCTGCTCCTGCTCCCTCGCCGCCCTCGTCCGCGAACTGCATGTCGAGCTCGATGGGCGCGGCCATCCGCGCGACGTCGGCCCGGTGCGCGTCCACGATGATCCGGATGCCCGTGGCCGGGTCCAGGCGCACGACCAGCTGGTTCGGGTCGGGGTCCCGCCCGGCGGGGCCGAACCCGAGGCGCGGCGGGCGCTTGAACACCAGGCGCAGCTCGGTCTGGGTGGCCCGCAGCCGCTTGCCGGTGCGCAGGTAGAACGGCACGCCCGCCCACCGCCAGTTCTCGATCTCCAGCCGGAGCGCGGCGTACGTCTCGGTGGTCGACCCGGGGGCCACGCCCGCGATGCCCTGGTACCCGTCGTACTGCCCGCGGACGTAGTGCCGGGGGTCGGCCTCGACCACGGCCCGGAACAGCGCGACCTCGGAGTCCTTCAGCGTCGCGGGGTCCCCGCGGGACGGCGGCTCCATGGCCGCGGCGCCGACCACCTGCATGAGGTGGTTGACCACCACGTCGCGCAGCGCCCCCACCGGGTCGTAGAAGTGCCCGCGGTCGTCGACGCCGAAGTCCTCGGCCATCGTGATCTGCACGCTGTCGAGGTAGTTCCGGCTCCACAGCGGCTCGAGGATCGCGTTCGCGAACCGCAGGTGCAGGATCTCCTCCAGGCCCATCTTCCCGAGGTAGTGGTCGATCCGGAACAGCTGCGACTCGTCGAGGTGCTGGTGCAGCTCGGCGGCCAGGGCGTGCGCCGACTCCTGGTCGTGCCCGAACGGCTTCTCGACGACGACGCGCGCGTGCTCGGTCAGCTCGGCCTCCGCCAGGCCCTGCACGACCCGGCCGAACAGGGACGGCGGGATCTCCAGGTAGAACACGGGCTGGGCGGCACCGTCCACCGCCTTGGCGACCCGCTCGTACGTCTCCGGGTCGGTGAAGTCGCCGCTGACGTACGACAGCCGGGCGGCGAACCGCGCGAACACCGCCTCGTCGACCTCCTGCCCCGTCGCCTCGATGGACGTCCGGGCGCGCTCGACCAGGCGCTCGAGGGTCCAGTCGTCCGCGGCCACGCCCACCACCGGCAGGTCCAGCAGGCCGCGGCTCTCCAGGCGGTAGAGCGACCGGAACGTCATCACGCGGGCGAGGTCGCCGGTGATGCCGAACACCACCAGGACGTCGGCCGGGCGCGCGTCCCCCGCTGCTGCATTCATGGCTCGTCCCCTCCCCGTCGGCGCGTCCCCCGAGCCAACCGCGTCCGTGTGCCCGCGTCACCTACCCGCAGCGGGCGGGGAGGCCGGCCTGCCCGCGAGGCGAACGCGCGCCCCGGCGCGTCATCCCGGCCGGATGAGGCGCCCCGCGGCCGCCCGCGGCCACCCTGAACGGGATCGAGCGCCGGACCGGGGAGGGACCGCATGGCTGCCTGGACCGTCCTGCGGCGGGCGCGGTGACGCGTCCGCGCCGGCCCGGCCTCGGGCGCCGGGCCGCGCGGCTCGGCGCGGAGAGCGTGCACCTGCGCGCCGCGGCCTCCTTCCCAACGCCGGACCGCGCCCATGACGACGCGCTCGCCCGGGTCCGCGGGTGAGCGCACGGGGCGCCGCGGGGCTCGCGTGGAGCCGGCCCGGTGCGATGCGCGGCGCGGTGACGGTGGCGCCGGCGGCCGTCGCGGCGCTGTCCGACGTCCAGCTCGCGGCGGCGCTCGCCGTGGGGCTGCTGCCGGTGTGCTCGGTCGCGCTGCCGCCGCGTCGGCCAGCGCGGGTGCGCCTGGGGCTGTACGGGGTGCTGGCTGCCGCCTCGATCTTCTGCGGCGGCGTGCTCGCGCAGTGGCCGGCGGTCGCCGTCGCGGCGCTGGTCCTGGCCGGCGGCGGCGTGGGGCACCTGATCGCGCGGACCGGGCGGCCGGAGGCGATGCTCGCGCTCGTGCTCTGCCTGCCGCTGCTCGCCGTGGGGTTCAGCTACCCGGGGGCGGACGCGGTCGCCGGGCTGGCGGTGGACATCCTCGCGGGGACGGCGTGGGCGGTGCTGGTGGCGCTGGCCTGGCCCGCGCGCCGCGCCCCCGCCTCCGCATCCGCCCCCGCGCCCGCCGCGGGCCCGGCGTCCGCCGCCGCACCGCCGGGGATCGTGGCCTACGGCTGGGCCGCGGGTGCCGTCGGCGGGGTCTGCGCTGCCATCGGCTTCGCCGCGGGCCTCGAGCACGTCGGCTGGGCGCCGGCCGCCGCGCTCCTGGTCATGCGCCCGAGCGCGGCGGCCCAGCGGCTGCGGTCCCTCGACCGCCTCGTGGACGTCGTTGCGGGGGCCCTCGCCGCGTCCGCGCTGGTCCTGGTCGACCCGCCGCCGTGGGTCTGGACGCTCGTGATCGCGGGCGTGGTCGTCGGCGCGACCGCCACCTCCGGCAGCCGCTGGTACGTGCTGCCCACGTTCACGACGCTCCTGGTGTTCGTCATGCTGCTCGCCCGGGACCCGCAGGACGCGGGGGAGCGGTTCTGGGAGCGGGTCTCGGAGACGGCGCTCGGCGTCGGCGTCGCCGCCCTCGTCGCGCTCGTGGTGCTGCCCGCCGTGCTCCGGCGCCGGGCGACGGCGGGGTCAGATGGTCTTCGGCAGGGCCGCCAGTAGCACCACGCCCAGCAGGAACAGCCCGCCCGCCAGCCCGAGCAGCACCCGGCCCGCCACCGGCCGGGCGGTGCGCTCCGAGACGGCCGCGAAGAACAGCACCAGCGCGAACAGCACGGTGATCAGCGTGTAGCTGTCGCTCCGCTGGTTGTTCCGCAGCGCGTCGTCGAAGGACCGGTCGGCGCGCGCGTCGGCCTCGGCCGCCTCCGCGGTCCCGGGCGGGACGTAGGAGTCGAGCGCGAACGGGCTCGGCGGCGCCGCCGGGTCCTGGAGCGGCCGGGCGGCGATCCACTCGTCGAACGCGGGCCGGAACGCGTCGGTGAACCGCTGCTCCACGAAGGTCGCGAGCTCGTCGTCGCCGGTCGCCACGGCCTCGACGTACAGCGCGAACGTCTGCAGGTCGTAGCCGCGGGCCGCCTTGGCCGTGCCGTCCCACCGGGCCGCCTCGATCCGCTGGGCGGAGGCGCGGGAGAACGCGATGGACATCTCCCCGCCCCACTTGCTGGACTCGAAGCCGCTCCACGCGGTGAGCACGGCCGTGACGGTGAGGACGGCGACCGCGGTGATCTCGCGCAGGCGCGACCACCGCTGCACGGACGCCGACGGCGCGGCCTCGCTCATGGGCCCTCCCCGACACCCGCCCGTTCGCTGTGCCGCGACGGTAGGGCGGGTCGTGCGGGGCCGGCGTCACCCGGGCGGGGTGGGTGTCCCGGTCGTGCCGATGATCCGCCGGACCGCGAGCTCGACGTCCGCATCGTCGGCGGGCGCGTCGTCCAGCGCGCGGTGGATCGTCAGCCCCTCGATCAGCGCGTCGAGCACCCGCGCGGTCGCCGGGTCGAAGCACCGCTCGAGCGCGGCGCGGCTGCGGGCCATCCAGGCGTTCGTCAGCGTCCGGTAGGCGGGCTCGCGGGCGGCCAGCGTGTAGAGCTCGTGCGTCAGGACGAGGTCGCGGGCGTCGGGGAACACGTCGCTGCGGATGATCTCCACGACGGCCCGCGCCCCGCCCTCGCGGTCGCCCGGCTCGACCTGGCCCATCCGGGCCACGAACCGGTCGGCGACCGTCCCGGCGAACCGGCCGAACGCCTCGCGCAGCAGCTCGTCCCGGCCGGCGAAGTGGTAGGTCATCGACCCGAGCGGCACGCCAGCGGCCGCGGCGACCCGCCGGTGCGACGTGCCGTCCACGCCGTCGGCGGCGATGACGTCGAGGCAGGCGTCGATGATGCGGTCGCGCCGCCCGGGGTCGTTCCGCCGGGTGCGGGCGGGGACGGGGTCGCCGGCCATCAGATCTCCCGGACCACCCGGGCCGGGTTCCCGACGGCGACCACGTTCGCCGGGATGTCACGGGTGACGACCGAGCCCGCGCCGATCACCGCGTTGTCCCCGATGGTGACGCCCGGGCACACCACCACGCCGCCGCCGAGCCACACGTTGTCCCCGATGGTGATCGGCTTCGCGGCCTCGAGCTTGTCGCGGCGCGGCTGCGGCTCGACCGGGTGCGTCGGGGTGAGCAGCTGGACATGCGGGCCGATCTGGCAGTCGTCGCCGATGGTGATCGGGGCGACGTCCAGGGCGGTCAGGCCCATGTTGACGAAGGTTCGCGCGCCGACGGAGATCCGGTCGCCGTAGTCCACGTGCACGGGCGCCCGCACGAAGGTCCCCTCGCCGACGGCGCCGAACAGCTCGCGCAGCACCGCCTGGCCCGCGACGGGGTCCTGGTCGTAGGCGTCCCGGAACCGCGCGGCCAGCCGGATCGCCCGGACCTGCGCCTCGACGATCGCCGGGTCGTCGCCGATGTACAGGTCCCCGGCGAGCATCCGCTCGTGGTTCGTGCGCGGGTCGCCGGCGAAGTAGTCCGTGGTCATGCGGACGACGGTAGCAGGCGGTGTGTACGGTCGTACGCATGACGGGGGTCAGGGGACGGTCAGCGGGAACGGCTCGCTGACGATCGTGGTCTCGGGGACGCCCGGGACCACGGTGCCGTCCGGCAGGATCCGCGACAGGCCCCAGACCGAGATCCCCGCGTACGCCTGGTAGTCGCCCGGCGGGAGGGGACCGGCGCCGTCGTCCGGGCAGCGTCCGCCGCGGGCGGGCGAACACCTTCACGACGGCCTCGTGGACGAGGTCCTCGGCCTCGTGCCGGTCCGCCGCGAACAGCCGGGCGTACGCGACGAGCGCGGACCGCCGGTCCCGGACCATCGCGTCCAGGACGTCCCGCCAGTGCGCCACCGGTCCCCCTCTCCCGTGCCTGTCGCCGGCACCCTGCCACCACAACGGGCGACGGGGCCGGGACGTTGGGTCGACCGCGCCGCCGGCACCCGGAACGGGTCAGTCGGAGCGGTACCGCCTCGCCAGCGCCAGGAACCCCAGCTCGACCACGAGCGTCGCCACCAGCTGCGCGCGTGCCGCGTGCGACCAGAACTCCCCGGGCGTGACGACGCCGGGCATCCCCTGGTTCAGGCCCCACCTGTCGTACCGCGGGTTCTGCGCCTGCACCACGACCAGGGGGACGATCGCGCACGCGACCCGCACGAGCGGCGGGAGCCAGCCGGACCGGAACGGCCCCCGGGCCAGCACGCACGCCATGACCAGCACGCACGGCAGGCCCAGGAGCACCGGCGGCCACTCCACCCCGGTGGCCACCACGGCCAGCCACGCCACCGCGACGCCCAGCGGCCACCACAGGTACCGCCGCGCCGGGTGCGGCGCCGGCCGCTCGTCGGTCCCCATGCGGCGCGACGCTAGCCAGCCCGGCTCGGCCGCGGGCCGGGTCCGGGCGGGCTCACCCGATCGGGGGCGTCCCGCCCGCGCGAGGTCGAGGGTCCCGCGCGAGGTCGAGGGTCTCGCGCGAGGTCGAGGGTCTCAGGGCGCCCTCGGACGCGAGACCCTCGACCTCGGCACCCCGCCGGAGTCCGGCGTCAGGCCGGGGCGGCCGCCTGCTCGCGCGGGTGGGTCACGCACCACGCCAGGGACTCGCGGATCGCGGCGACCACGTCGTCCTGCTCGATGCCGAGGACCGCGCTGAGCGCCGGGTCGCTCACGGCCCGCCGGTCCTGGAACCGCGCGGAGTCGACCAGCCCGATCCCGTGCTCGACGCCGGCGGCCGCCGTCTGCGCGTGGGCGGCTTCCATGGCGGGCAGCACCGCCTCCAGCGGGACCACGGTCACGTCCTCCGGGTCGCGCCCGAGGGCCTCGCAGCAGAGCCGGTGGAACTCGGCGTAGGTCAGGTCGTAGGCGTTGATCGGGTACCGGCCGCCGTGCGCGCCGTGCTCCATCGCGCCGACGGCGGCCTGCGCGACCTGGCCCACCGTCACCGAGGACGTGGCGCCGCCGAGCACCGGCACGGCCCCCTCCTGCCCCGCGACGATGTCGAGGAACATCTGCCACAGCGGCCGCTGCCCGGGGACGAGCCCGAAGATGTACGGCAGGCGCAGCACCATGACGTCCATGGCGCCGTCGCCCTCCAGGTACGCGACCTCCTCCTGCGCGAGGCGGGTGCGGGGGTAGCCGTTCCGGGTGCGGTAGCCGAGGTCGGGCCACTGCTCGGCGAACTCGGCGGTGTACGAGCCGTACACGACGAACTTCGCGACGCCGGCCTGCCGGGCCAGGCGGGCGAGGCGCTGCGTGGGCAGGACGTTCGCGCGGTAGAAGAACGCGGCGGCCGGCGCCGGGGGCGTGGTGCGCTCGTCGGCGCCGACGGCGTAGAACACCGCGTGCTTCCCGGCCAGGAGGTCGAGCAGCTCCGCGTCGGACAGGGCGGTGAGGTCGCCCCAGTGCGCGTCGACCTGCTCGGGCAGGAAGCTCGGCCCGTCGAGGGGGAGCGAGAGGGTCGTGACCCCGTAGCCGCGCCGGAGCAGTTCGAGGGTGGTGTGGTAGCCGAGCAGCCCGGTGCCGCCCAGGACGAGCGTGTCCGTCATCGTGACCTCGCAGGTAGGAGGGGGTTCTGATGCGATTCACGCTAGGAGCGCGGGGGATCGTGAACGCGGGCACAAAGTCCTAGCCGTTCGGCTAGGAGCGCCCGACGGCCCGCTACCGTGGGCCGCGTCCACCCGAGCCCAGGAGGTCCGCATGCCCCGCGGCGACGCGTCCGCACCCCAGGTCGTCGCGAGCGCCCTCGGCCTGTTCTCCCGCCACGGGGTCGCCGGGACGTCGCTGCAGATGATCGCCGACGACCTCGGCGTCACGAAGGCCGCCGTCTACTACCGGTTCCGCACCAAGGAGGAGATCGTCCTCGCGGTGCTCGCGCCGGCGTTCGACGACTTCGCCGCGCTGCTCGCCGAGGCGCGGGCGCTCCCCGAGGCGGACCGGGCGCGGCTGGTCGTCGACCGGCTGGCCCGGCAGGCGGTCGCGCACCGCGAGCTCTACGCCGTGGTGCTCGGGGACCTCAGCGCGGCCCAGCTCCGCCGCGAGACGCCCGGGCACCGTGACCTGTTCCGCGACCTGCGGGACGTGCTCGCGGGGCCCGGCCCGACGCCGGAGCGGCTGGTGCGGGTCGCGATCTTCCTGTCCGGCCTCATGGGACCGCCGGTGGACGCCGACCTGCGCCGGCTCGACGACGCCGCGCTCGAGGCCGGCGTCGTCGCGTCGGGGTACGCGCTGCTGGGGATCGCGCCCTAGCGTCCTGGCGGCGCGGTCAGCCCCAGCTCCGCGAACGCCGCCACGAGCCCCTCCGCCGCCGGGGCCGCGGCCACGTGGTCCGCCAGCGCCAGCACCCGCTCGTCGCCGCCGGCCACGCCGACGGCCGTCCCCGCGTACTCCAGCATCTCCAGGTCGTTCGGCCCGTCGCCGAACGCGACGACGTCCTCGCGGCCCGCCCCCAGGTGCTCGAGCACGAGCCCGATCCCGAGCGCCTTGTGCATGCCCGCGGGGTGGATCTCCCCGGCGCGGTCGCCGAGTGCCGAGATCGAGCTCGGCAGGATGTCGACCGCGCCGGCCCCGATCGCGGCGCGCACGGCGTCCCGCGGCTCGTCGGCCTCGAAGTAGGTGACCTTCGCGAACGAGCACCCGTCCAGCGAGGCCGGCGTGCGGAGCGCGGCGAGGATGTCGCCGGGCGCGTCGGTCTCGTCCCGGCCCCGGTCGCGGGTGCCCTCGTGCTGGTGCCCGGAGAGCAGCGAGCGCAGCCGGCCCGCGACGCCCGCCCGCCCGTAGATCGCGTCCGGCGCCTCCAGGACGTACGCGGCGCCGGTGCGGTCCAGCACCTCGACGGTGCGGGCCGCGAGATCGTCGGGGAACCGCAGGTCGCGGAGCACCTCGCCGTCCACCTCGACCCAGGCGCCCGCCGACGCGACCATCCCGTCGAACCCGGCCGCGAGGATGTGCGGCGTCAGCATGGACTTCGGGCGGCCGGTGCAGAGCAGGACGCGGTTCCCGGCGGCCCGGGCTGCGGCGACGGCGCGGACGTGCCCCGGCGGGACGACGCCCCGGTCCGCGTAGGTGCCGTCGATGTCGAGGAAGATCAGCCTGCTGCGAGCCGGGGGAGCCATGCCCCCAGCCTCCCAGATGCCGGCGGCCGGTCAGCCGGCGAGCCCCGCCGCCCAGGCCGCCGCGCGCTCGAGCTCACCGTCGGCGAGCGGCCCGCCGACCCCGGTGACCACGAAGTCCGCACCCTGCCGGGCGTCCGCGCCGCGGCGCCGGAGCTGCTTCGCGGCTGCCCTGCTCGCCGACCCCGCGAACGCGCTGCGGAACCGGGTCGCGAAGGTCAGCACGGGCACGCCGGCGGTGTCGGCCGTCGCGATCCACTCCCGGACCCCGGACGGGACCGCGGCGGCGCCCTTGCCGGCGGCCTGGGCCCGGCTGGCGGCGGTGGGCAGCCCCATGTTGTGCGTCGGCGCGCCCAGCAGCACCAGGTCGGCGTCCGGACGGGCGGGCGCGTCCGCGGCGGCGACGTGCTCCACCTCGGCGCCCGCCGCGCGCAGGGCCTCCGCGACCCTCCGGGCGACCGCCTCGGTGGTGCCGAAGCAGGACTCGACGATCAGCAGGACCCGCACGGGGACCACCTCCGGACTGAGACATCATGTCTCAGGCAGACGAGGCACGTGCCGGACCCCCGTCAACGCCCCGAGGACGCGGGCGAGCGCGTCGTCAGCGCCGCCGTGGACCTCGTGCGCCGCCGGGGCCTCACCGTCGGCCTCGACCGGATCAGCCTGGAGGAGGCGATCGCCGCCTCCGGCGTCGCGCGGGCCACCGCGTACCGGCGGTGGCCGACCCGGGACGAATTCCGCACCCGCGTGCTGCTGCGGGTCGCCCGGGACGTCGACCTCGAGCCGGAGACCGACGAGGACATCGCCGCCCTGCGCCGCCTGGTCGCCGGGGACCGCGCCGCGCTCGCCACGCCCGAGGGCTGGCGCACGCTGGTGGTCGAGAGCCTGCGGATCACCACCGACAGCGACTTCCGCCGGCTCGCCGGGTCCGCCGCGTGGCGGGACCACCTGGCGCTGCGCGCGACCTGCTCGACCCTGCCCGAGGGCGACCTCCGGGACGCGGTCGCCGCCGAGCTGGCCGCGTCCGAGCGCGCCTTCACCGACCGCCGCGCCCGGGTCTACGGCCGGCTGCCCGCCGTCCTCGGCTACCGGCTGGTGCCGTGGCTCGACCCGGCGGACGGGTTCACGCGGATGGCCGAGGCGACCGGCGCGATGATGACCGGGCTGGTCGCCCGCGCCGCCGTCGTGCCGCCGGGACCGCCGACGCCGATGCGGGCGTTCGGCTCGGGCGCGCTCGCGCCGTGGACCACCGAGGCGTACGCGGTCACGGCGACGATCCTGGCGTTCCTGGAGCCCGACCCCGACGTGGTGTGGGACGCGGCGCGGCTCGACCTGGCGGTGGCGCGGTCGGCGGAGCTCGAGCGGGAGGCGCGGCTGCTGCGGCGGGAGTAGGGCCTCAGCCCCGGACGGGCGTGGCCCGACCCGGCCGCCGCTCCGCGGCCGTCACCGCCCACACCGCGGTGTCCCGCCACCCCGCGTCGCCGTCCCACCGGTCCTCCCGCGCGGTCCCCTCGTGCCGCATCCCGAGCCGCGCGCACAGCGCGAGCGACCCGGCGTTGTCGGGGTCGACCCGCGCGGCCACCCGGTGCGCCCCCGCGCCGGCGGCCAGGTCGAGCAGCGCCCCCGCGGCCTCCGCGGCGTACCCGCGCCCGCGGAAGTCCGGGTGCAGCACCCACCCGACCTCGACCTGCGCGTGCCGCTCGCTGACGAGGATCAGCGTGAGGTCCCCGATCACCCGCCCGTCGCCCGGGGCGCCCAGTGACGGCGTGCCGGGCAGCACGACCGCCAGCGCCACGGCGTCCCCGTCGGCGGCCAGCACCCGCCGGGACGCCCGCGCCGCGGTGTGCTCGGCGGAGGCGTCCCGGTCGCGCACCGGCCACGGCAGGTAGGCGACGACGTCGGGCAGCGACTGGTAGGCGTGCACGTCGGCGGCGTCGGACTCCCGCAGCGGCCGGACGAGCAGCCGCGCCGTGCGCAGCGGCTGGGCGTCGAGCGTCCCGAGGTCCAGCGGGACCGCGAGCCGGGGGCTGCCGGCCGGCAGGGCGTGCTCAGGCACCGGCGGAGGTGTCGTCGCGCGGCGCCCGGGCCGTGGGCGCCCCGACCGCGACGGTGCGCCCGTCGCCGCCGCCGACGCCCCGGACGAGCTCGAGCAGGTCCACGCCGGTCTGCGCCTTGAGGAGCGCCGCGAGCTCCTGCACCCCGGACGCGACCTGGCCGGTGACCCGGGAGGCGCCGTCCTTGTCGATCACCGTGATGTCGTCGATCGCGGCGAGCGCGTCGGCGTACGGCTGCGCGAGCTTCGGCAGCGCGTCGAGCACCATCTGCAGCCGCGCCGACTCGGGGAACGCCTGGTAGGCCTCGGACTCCGCCTTGATCGCCGACGCCCGGGCGTCGCCCTGCGCGCGCTCGGCGGCGGCCTCGGCCTCGCCGCGCGCCTGGATGCCGTCGGCGTCGGCCTTCGCCAGCGCGAGTGCACCCTCGGCGCGCCGCTGCTGCTCGACCAGTGCGGCCTCCGCGCGGGCGCGGGCGGCGGACGCCTCGGCCTCGGCCTGCGCGGTGATGCGCTGCGCCTCGGCCTCGGCCTTGCGGATCGCCGCGGTCTTGGCCGCCTCGGCCTCCTGCTCGGCGGCGTACTTGCGGGCGTCGGCCTCCTGCGCGGCCTCGTACTTCCGGGCCTCGGCGGGCTTGCGGACCTCGGTCTGGAGCTCCTGCTCGCGGAGCGCGGCGCGGCGGAGGGCGACCTGCTCCTGCTCCACGAGCACGGCCTGCTGCGACTCGGCCTCGGCGCGCTCCTGGGCGGCGGCGGCCTCGGCCTGCGCCTTGGCGGTCTGCTGGGCGATGTCGGCGTTGCGCAGGGCGAGCGCCTTGTTGGACTCGGCGATCTGCACGGCCGCCTCGTTCGAGCGCTCGGTGCTCTCCTGCCGGGCCTGCGCCTCGGCGATCTCCGCGTCGCGGGCGACGGCGGCGGCCCGGGGGCGGCCGAGGTTGCGGATGTAGTCGCCGGAGTCCTCGACGGTCTGGATCTCGAAGTTCTCCAGCACGAGGCCGCGCTCGGCGAGCATCGGCACCGCGATGTCCTTGACCTCCTTCGAGAAGTCCTGCCGCTCGTACAGGATCGACTCGACGGTGAGCGTGCCGGCGATGGTGCGCAGCACGCCGACCAGGACCTCGCTGGTCTGCTGCTCGATGACCTGCTCCTGGCTGCGACCGGCGAACCGCTGGGCCGCGGCGCGCACCATGCGCTCGGTGCCGCCGACCTTGACGACCGCGATCGACCGGAGGGTCACGCCGACGCCGCTCTTGGTCGTGGCGTCCTCGGCGGCCACCGGGAAGCTCTGGGACGCGAGGGACAGGCGGACGACCTGCTCGAAGATCGGCTTGACGAACGTGCCGCCGCCGATGACCACGCGCTGCCCGGAGAGGTCGGTCGTCTCGTCGCCGGTCTCGGGGTTGATGACCGGGGTGCCGCTCTTGCGCCCGGTGATGATGAGCGCCTCGTCCGGGGTGGCGATCTTGAACCGCACCTTCGCGTAGACGAGCGCGACGACCCCGAGGACCAGCACCGCCAGCACGGCGGCGGCGACGATCAGGACGGCTCCGGCGATCTCCATGGGTCTCCCTCGGCGGTGACGGTGCGGTACAGGGAACCCTAGGGCCGCCGACGCGCCCGTGCGGGGGGTTCGGCGCAGAGGGGCGCACCACTCAGCCCGGCGGGCCGAGTGGTGCGTGCGGGCGTGGCAGGCTGACGCCCGTGAGGCTCACCCCTGCGCGCGTCGCCGCCGACGTCGGACCCGGGTTCCACGCCGCCGAGGCGACGGCGCTCCAGACGGCCGTGCGCGGCGTGCTCGGCGCGGTCGAGCGGGCCGCGGACCGGCCGGTGCCCGTCGAGGTGCGGCTGGAGGGCGGCCGGGACGCGGCGGTCGTGGTGGTGTGCCGCAACCACGTCGTCGGGTTCGTCCCCGCGGAGCACGGGGCGGCGCTGCGGGCGCAGGTCGACGCGGCGGGCCGGTGGACCCGCCTCGTCGCGCCCGGGCTGCTGTTCCGCGACGGCGACCTGTGGCGGGTCTGGGTCGGCGCCGAGCCGGACGGCGGGCTGCCGCCGGTGCCAGCGGGGCTCGACGTGCTGACCGCGCCGGACCCGACCGTCCTCGGGATCCCGCTGCACCGTCACGACGGCTGAGGTGCCCGCCGAGCGCTCAGCCGTACCAGCCGGACGGCGCGAGGTCGCCCGCGTACCGCGGCGCGTAGTGGTCGAAGTACACCCGCGCGACGAGCTCGCGCCGGCTGCCCACGCCCGCCTTCTCGAAGACGGCCTTGAGGTGGTCCTGCACCGTGTAGGGCGACAGGTGCAGGGTCCGACCGATCTGCTGCGTGCTGTCGCCGTGCAGCACCCCCGCGACGACGTCGCGCTCCCGCCCGGTCAGCCCGAAGGCGGCGACGACGAGCGGCACGATCTCGGGCGGACGCGCCTCCTCGATGGTCACCACGACCTGCCGGCGGCCGCCGTCCCGCGCGGCGAGCGGCGCGGCGTGCACCAGCAGCCACTGCCCGGACGGCGTGCGGACGCGCAGCCGTGGGACGGTGCCGAGCCGGCCGGCGCCGAGCGCGCGGGCGGCCGAGGTGATCGACGCGACCGGCGTCGGCAGCGCACCCCAGCCGGACCCGCCGAGCTCCGCGATCCGGGCCTCCGCCGCGGGGCTGACCTGGCTGACGGCGTTGTCGGCGTCGACGACCAGTACCGCGGGGCCCTGCGTCCCCGGCGCGGGGCTCGCCGCCGCCGCGGTGACCAGCCCCGCCCGGACCCCGACGGCGACCGTGCCGGCGACCCGCGCGAGGAAGTCCGCCTCGGCGGGGGAGAACCCGCTGGACTCCCCGGACCGGTACAGCGCGATGGCCGCCCAGGGGTGGCCGTCGGTGCGCGCCGCGGCCCGCATCTCGTGGTCCAGCGCCCAGTGGGGGACGAACATCTCCCGGTGCCGGCTGCTGCGCCGCGGGTCGCCGCCGGTGTCGTCGGCGAGGATGCCGACCGGGTTCTCCCGCCGCGCGAGCGTGCGGAACAGGTTCACGTCGTCCGTCACGTACTCGTGCTCGAGGAACTCCGCGTCCTTCTCGTCGCCCAGGTTCCGCTTGACGGAGCCGGTGAGCAGGCCGGTCCCGGGGTCGACCGGGCCGACGCACGCGGCGTCGTTCGGGATCGCCGCGCCGAGCAGGTCGATCGCCCCGCGCACGAAGTCCTGCCAGCCCAGCCCGGCGCGCGCGAGGGCGTCCAGCCCCTCCTGCACCGGCTCGGTGCGCAGCGTGGTCATCCCCCGATGGTCCCGCTGTCCGCTTCGTCCCGGTACCCCCATGTTTGTGGGGATTCTCCGGTCGGCGGGGCGGGGCGGCGCGTTCCCCAGGTTCCTGGGATACCCGCCGCCGCGTCCCGCGAGGACGCTCGTCGGCATGACCACCGAGATCGCGGCCCACGAGCCGCTCGACACCACCGCCCTCGAGGACCTGCGCGCCGCGCTCGCCGGCACCGTCGGCGCACCCGGCGACCCCGCCTGGGACGCCGCCCGCCTGCCCTGGAACGTCCTCGTCGACCAGCAGCCGCTCGCCGTCGTGCAGGCCGCCGGCGCCCACGACGTCGTCACCGCCGTCCGCTGGGCCGCGGCGCACCGGGTCCCCGTGTCCGCGCAGCCCAACGGGCACGGCGCCAGCCGCTCGCTCGACGGCACCGTCCTGGTCCGCACCACCGCGCTCGACGACATCTGGGTCGACGCCGGCGCGCGCGTCGCCCGGGTCGGCGCCGGCGTGCGCTGGGGCGACCTGCAGACCGCCCTCGACGGCACCGGCCTCACCGCGCTGATCGGCTCCAACCCGGACGTCACCGTCGTCGGGTACTGCCTCGGCGGCGGGCTGTCCTGGTTCTCCCGCGCGTTCGGCACCGGCGCCGGGTCCGTCCGCGCCGTCGAGGTCGTCGACGCCGCCGGTGCGCACCGCTGGGTCGGCGGGGACGACCCGGCCGACGCCGACCTGCTCTGGGCGCTCCGCGGCGGCGGGGGCGACTTCGCGCTCGTCACCGCCGTCGAGCTGGACCTGTTCCCCGCGCCGCAGATCTACGGCGGCCTGCTCGCGTTCCCCGCCGAGGTCGCGCCGGCCGTGTTCCGGGCCTTCGCCGCGATCACGCGCGAGGCGCCGGAGGAGCTGACCGCCTGGGCCGCCGTGCTGCACCTGCCGGACGCGCCGGTCGTGCCCGAGCCCATGCGCGGGCTGTCCCTGGCGCTGCTGCTCGCCACGTACCTGGGGGAGGCGGAGGACGCCGAGCGGCTGCTCGCGCCGGTGCGCGCCGCCGGGCCGGTGGTCCGCGACACGTTCCGCCCGCTCGCGCCCGGGGAGGTCGGGCTGCTCGCCGAGGAGCCCGTCGACCCCAGCCCCGCCGTGCTCGCCGGGACCCGGCTGCACACCTTCGACGACGCGGCCGTCGACGCCCTGCTCGCCCGGGTGGGCGCGGGCAGCGGCACGCCGCTGATGCAGGTGCAGGTCCGGCACGTCGGTGGCGCGCTGGCCCGCGAGCGCGTGCCGTCGGCGGCCGGCACCGCGCCGGAGCCCTACCTGCTCTCGGGGCTGTCCATCGTCCCCGTCCCCGAGGCCTACGCGCCGATGTCCGCGGCGCTCGACGACCTGTTCGCCACGATGGCGCCGTGGAGCACCGGCACCGCGCCGCTGACGTTCCTCGACCGGGCCGAGGCGATCGACCGGGCGTACCCGCCCGCGACGGTCGAGCGGCTCCGCGCGGTGAAGGCCGCGGTCGACCCCGCCGGCCTGTTCCGGAGCAACCGCCCCGTCGGCGGCTGAGCCCGGCCGGACGGGCGGTCCCCGGCAGGGGGAGGGACCGCCCGCACGCCGCCGGACCCTGGCGGGCGGTCGCCCCGCGGGCGCAGACTGGCCCGGTGACCGCCCGCCGGCTCGTCGTGCACGGTCTCGTGCAGGGCGTCGGGTTCCGCGTCTCGATGGCCGCGGAGGCCCGGCGCCTCGGCGTCGCGGGGTGGGTGCGCAACCGCGCCGACGACACCGTCGAGGCCCTGGTGGAGGGGCCGGAGGACGCGGTGGCGGCGCTCGCGGCGTGGACGCGGCACGGCCCGCGGTACGCGTACGTCGAGCGGGTGGACGAGCGCGACGCCGAGCCGGAGGGCGCGACGGGGTTCGTGATCACGGGCTGAGCCAGGGGCGTGCCGCGCCGGGAGTGTCAGGCCACCGGCCGCAGCCTCTCGACCAGCCGCGTCCGCGCCGTCCCGTCCGCGATCTCCCTCCGGGCCGCCTGGTTCTCTGCGTAGAAGGTGATCGTCCCGGCGAGGAAGTACGGGTCCACGTCCACGACCGGCAAGGGGACCTCGAGGTACGGACCCCTGGGCGCGGGCGCGAACAGGATGCGCCGTCGCCGTCGCCATCTCGGTGCGGCCCCGCGCCGGTCCACGATGCGCAGGTTCGACCACGGGCCCGTGTCGGCGACCTCCACGCCGGCGACGCGCTCCCACGGCAGCTCGCCGTCGCCGTCCCAGCCGTGCACGACCACGCCGTCGACGGTGAGCGCCAGCCAGGGCCGACGCCGGAGCCGCAGCCACGAGTCGGGCAGCAGCGGCAGCAGGAGCACAGCGAGCCCGCCTGTGAACCAGGCTCCCGCTCCCGCATCCCGGAGCACGATCTGCAGCACCGTCGCGCCGGCGAGCAGCACGACGAGCCCGGCCACGGTCGCCGCCGGCACGGCGATCACGGTGGACGACCACGGCAGCACGACGGCCGGGCGGCCGTCGACCGGGTCGAGGGTCACGCGCGATCCGTCGAGCGGCCGCCGGCGGAGGTACGTCCGGTGGAAGCCCACGGACCCGGCCGCGACCCAGAAGACCCCGGCGAGCGCCACCAGCAGCGAGGCCGCGGTCGGCCAGGTGCCCGGCTGCGTGAGCAGCGCCAGCGCGACGAGCGTCAGCGCGCCGCCGAGCACCGCGTTGCCGACGACGACCAGCCAGAGGAACCTGCGGCTCATGCCGCCGCGGTCAGAAGAGGACATTCCACGCGTCCTTCACGGTGTCGCCGACAGCGCCCGCCGCGTCGCCGACGATCTCCCCGGCGTCAGCGACCGTCCCGGTCAGCTCGTCCCATCCATCCACGATCGCGGTTCCGACGTCGCCGAGCGAGTCGACCCCGTTCTCCCACATCGAGTCGATCGCCCCTGAGGTGATCAGGCCTGCGGCCGTGCCGACCACCGTTCCGACGACCGCCCCGGCCACGGTGCCGACGATGGGCACCGGGACGAAGCTGCCGACGACTGCTCCGGTCGCCGCGCCGGCGCCCGCTCCAGCGAGAAGCGAGGCGCCGAAGCCCACACCGTTCGACACCGCGGCCTGAGCAGCGGACTCGCCGTGCTGGATGTCGTCGTAGATGCCGTAACCGGTGGCGGCGACTCCGAGCACGAGCAACCCACGTCCGAGTGCCACGGGCACGCGGGCGTTCGCTCCGGCGCGGACGGCGTCGTCAGCAAGCGCGGTCTCCACACGCATGCGGTCGTACAAGTCGTACCAGTGACTCGACGAGGTGGCCACGCGCCCGCCCGGCGCGAGGTCGTCCATATGCCGCGCCAGCTTGGCGGCCTCGGCTGCGTGCGTCTGCGCCCCCGCCGCCGCGAACCGGGAGATCGCGACGACAGCCCCGGCCTCCGCGCCGGTGGACAGCAGGTCGTTCGTGAGTCCGACTAGGTTCCCCGCGTTCGCGTTCCACGTGGCTGAAGCGTCTGCCAGCGCCTGCGCCCACCGGGTGCGGGCGTCATCCACGATCTCGACGACCTCCTCCCACACGGCCGTACGGGCGAGAGCGAGGTCGTGTGCGGCCACCTCGCGGCGGTGCGTCTCGACCTCGGCCGGTGCAGCGTCGACTGAAAGCGGGGCGACTGCTCGGGCCGCCGACGGCGCCTGGATCGCCGTGCCGAGAACCTGCAGGCCACCGCCCGTCGCGACTCCGAGTGCTCGCGCCATCTCCGCCTGCTCGTCGTCGAGAGCGGTGGCGAGCCGGTCCAGAGCCCGCGAGGTGCTCGCGGCCGTGCCGCCGAGCGTGCCGGTGCGGCCGGCGAGGGTCTCGATCCGTCCACGTGCGGCCTCGGACGCCTCGCCGGTCCACACCCCGGCGGCGCGATCGCGCTGCCGGCGCCCGGTGTCCTCTGCGGCGGAGGCGGCCGGGGCGAGGGTGTCGCCCAGCCACGCCGAGACCCCACGGATCGTCGCGGCGCTCCCGTCGATGCTCGCCTCGAGCGACATCACGACGACACCTCGAACACCGACGAGAGCCGGGTCGACACGGCTCCGTCGGTCTCGACGTAGGCGTCCTCGCACTCCTGGACCCGTTCACCGATGAGGTGCGCCTCGAGAGCGAGGTGAGCGACGGTGCCGGAGAACGTGGTGAGGATCGATGCGAGCAGCGGTGCAGCGTCCCCCGTGCCAGTGGAGGCGGGGATCGAGGCGCACGACGCGTCGAGGTCCGTCGCTGCGTCCTGCAGTTCCGATGCGACCGCACGGAGGCCCGCGTGGTCAACGTTGATGCTCACGCGGACGCCTCGACCCGCTGGTCCTCCGGTACGACGAGGTCCAGCAGGACCAGGTCGAACGGTCGGATGTCGTACAGCTTCTGCAGCTCGGTGGTCGGCAGGACGAACCACGGCTCGGCCGCTCCGGCGCACCGGTGGAGACGATCGAGCGCCGAGTAGACGAGCAGAGCTGTCCGGCCGTCCTTGGTCGTGCGGTAGACGATTTCGAGGTCTGCCGGGTCCACGACCGCGCGGAGGCATGGGATGTACAGAACCGGTGGGTAGTCCGCCGGGATCGGTCGCGACATCGCTCCCCCTCGTGCCTCGTCGGTACGCCTGTGCAACCTACCCGAGCGCTCTGTGTCACGGGCCCGGTCGGGTGGAGCAGCGCACCGTCGCGGGTGTCGGAGGTCACGTCTACCGTCGTGCCATGGACGTCATCCTCATCCCCGGGTTCTGGCTGGACGCGTCCTCCTGGGCGCCGGTCTCCGCGGCCCTCACGGCCGCCGGGCACACCCCGCACCCCGTCACGCCCCTGGGCGCCGGCGGTGCGGCGGACGAGGTCGCGGGCATCACGCTGGCCGACCAGGCCGCGGCGGTGGTCGAGCTGCTGGACGGGCTGGACGGCCCGGTGGTCGTCGTCGGGCACAGCGGGGGCGGGGCGGTCGCGCACGCCGTCGCGGACGCCCGGCCCGACCGGGTCGAGCAGGTGGTCTACGTCGACAGCGGCCCGCTCGCCGACGGCGGGGTGGTCAACGACGAGCTGCCGGACGTCGGCGGGGTCGTGCCGCTGCCGGACTGGGGCGCGTTCGAGGAGGAGGAGCTCGAGGGTCTGACCGAGCAGATCCGGGCGGACTTCCGGGCACGCGCGCTCACGGTCCCGCCGCTGGTGGCGGGTGGCGCGCAGGTGCTGCACGACGAGCGCCGGTACGACGTCCCGGTCACGCTCATCACCTCGACGATGCCGGAGGCGGTGCTCCGGGAGCTCATGGCCAAGGGGCACCCGTACGTCCAGGAGCTCGCGCGGGTCCGGGACGTGACGATCGTCGAGCTGCCCACCGGGCACTGGCCGCAGCTCACGCGGCCCGACGACCTCGCGGCGGCGGTCGTGCGGGCGGTCGAGGGCGAGGCCGAGGCGGAGGAGGCGATGGCCGTCCCGACGTGATCCTTACTATGGCGGACTATAGTTTAGTCGACTATAGTCAAGCCCGTCGTAGTGGAGGGGGTGTCGTGGGGTTCGTCGGCCGGTCGCGGGAGATCCGCGAGCTCCAGGGCCAGCTCGACGTCGTACGAGCCGGTACCCGCGCGGATGCCGGGGTCGCCGTGCTGATCCGCGGACGGCGCCGCGTCGGCAAGTCGCGCCTGGTGGCCGAGTTCGTCGAGCGCTCCGGTCTGCCGTCCGTGACGTTCCAGGCCGCCAAGGGCACCCCGCTCGTGCAGGAGCTCGCGCTGCTCGCGGAGACGATCGCGCACTCGGACCTCCCGGACGCCGACACGGCCCGCGACATCGCACCCGCGTCGCTGACGGCGGCGCTGACCCTGCTCGCCGCCGCGCTGCCGGACGACACCCCGTCGATCGTCGTCCTGGACGAGATCCCGTGGCTCCTGGAACACGTGCCCGGCGGTGCGGGCGAGCTGCAACGCGTGTGGGACAGCCGGCTGTCCCGCAAGCCCGTGCTCCTCCTGCTCCTCGGCTCGGACCTTGCGATGATGGAGCGGCTCACCGCCCCCGATCAGCCGTTCTACGCGCGCGGCACCGAGCTGGTCCTGGACCCGCTCACCCCCGCCGAGGTGGGCGCGATGTGCGGTCTCGCGCCGTTCGACGCCGTCGACGCCTACCTGATCACGGGCGGCCTCCCGCTGGTCGCCCAGGAGTGGCAGCACGGGGCGACGCCGGACGACTTCCTGCTCCGGTCGTTCGCGTCGTCCACCAGCGCCCTCGTCGTGTCGGGCGCGCGCGTCCTCGACGCGGAGTTCGCGGAGGGCACCGTGGCCCGTCAGGTGCTCGCGGCGATCGGAGGGCGCGGCGAGCGGACGTTCTCCGGCATCCAGAACGCCGCCCGCGGCGCCCCGCTCAACGCCGCGACGCTCAGCTCCACGCTCGCCGTGCTCATCGACAAGCGGATCGTGGCCGCCGACGAGCCGCTGTCCACGGCCTCCGCCCCGAAGAACCGCCGGTACCGCATCGCCGACCCCGCCCTCCGGTTCTGGCTCGCGTTCGTGGAGCCGGCCCTGGGTGAGGTCGACCGCGCCCGGCCCGACCTGGCCATGGCTCGCGTCGAGCGCGGCTTCGCCACGTGGCGCGGTCGCGCGGTGGAGCCGGTGGTCCGGTCGGCGCTGCGCCGCCTGCTGCCCGACGAGACGTGGCCGGACGTGACGGCGGTCGGAGGATGGTGGCCGAGGAGCAACCGTCCGGAGGTCGACCTGGTGGGGACGTCGGGTGCACCGGGCCCGGTCCGCCTGGTCGGGACGGTGAAGTGGCGGGCCGACGGCCCGCTGCGTGCCGCGGAGTGCGACGCGCTCGCGGCGGACGCGACGGCCGTTCCCGGGGTGAGCGTGGCGACGCCGCTCGTCGCGGTCTGCCCCGGAGGCGCGGAGCCCGGCCTCCCTCTCGCGGCGACCTGGACGGCCGACGACCTGCTGGCGGCCTGGCCGTCCTGACGCCCGCTGCTGCCAGCGTGGATGACACGTCAGCCGACGCTCGCCTACCATCGGCGCGTCTCGCCGGGGCCCGCGCGCGAGGGGGAGCGCGCCAGGTGCTCGACGGTCCCGGCAGGCCGACGTACCCGTGCGGACGGGACGCGCAGAACCCGAAAGAGCGGCAGAAGTGATCAGGATCGGCATCGTCGAGGACGACCCGGCGAGCGCGGCGCTGCTGGTCGACTACCTGCGCCGCTACGAGGAGACGCAGGGCGAGCAGTTCGCCGTGACGACCTTCGCCGACGGCGCCCAGGTGGTGGCCGGCTACCGCCCCGACTTCGACATCCTGCTGCTGGACGTCGAGATGCCGGGGCTGGACGGGTTCAGCGCGGCCGAGCGCATCCGCCAGGTGGACACCGACGTCGTGCTCATCTTCATCACGAACATGACGCAGTACGCGATCAAGGGCTACGAGGTCGACGCCCTGAGCTACGTGCTGAAGCCGGTGCCGTACTTCGCGTTCTCGCAGGAGATCAAGCGCTCGATCGCCCGGCTGCGCCGCCGGTCCGCGGACTACCTGCTGCTGGCCGTCGACGGCGGGCTGGTGCGGGTCGCGACCGACGACATCGTCTTCCTGGAGAGCCAGAAGCACCGCACGACCGTGCACACCGTCGACGGCAAGCACTCGGTGGTCGGCCCGCTGAAGGCGTTCGAGGCGCAGCTCGAGGGCAAGAGCTTCTTCCGCAGCAACAGCGGCTACCTCGTGAACCTCCGGCACGTGCTCGGCGTGCACGGGACGAGCTCGCTCATGGTCGGCGGTCACGACCTGCTGATCAGCCGCTCGCGCAAGAAGGCGTTCCTCGCGGCGCTCACCGACTACCTCGGGGCGCGGGCGACGTGATCGCGGCCGCGCTGCCCGTCGTCGAGACGCTGCCGGACATCCCGCGGGCGCTGACCGGCCTGGCGGAGTGGCTGGCGTGCCTGGTGTACGTGCTGCTGCGCCGGCAGCGGCTGCCGCGCCGCCGGCTGGTCCCGGTGGCGGTCGTCGCGCTGGGCGTGCAGATCGGCGTCCAGGAGCTCGCGGACCAGCTGCCGATCCAGCTGTGGACCCTCGGCATGGCCGCCGCGGTGGCGGCGATGTACGCCTTCATCATCACGGCCGCGAAGGTCTCCGCCCGGGACGCCGGCTACTTCGCGGCGCGGGCGCTGGTGCTGGCCGAGCTGGTCGCGGCGCTGCACTGGCAGGTGCACTGCTTCTTCTTCCTGCCGGAGGGCCGGCCCGGCATCGAGTGGCAGGGCCCGTTCTTCGTCCTGGTGTACGCGGCCGCGTTCGTCGGGGCGTACCTCATCGAGTCCCGGCACTTCCGCCCGGCGCAGGCGCTGGACGTCACGTTCGGGGAGCTCGCGTCGGCGGTGGCGATCGCGCTGGTGACGTTCTTCATGAGCAACATCAGCTTCCTCAACGCGAACACGCCGTTCAGCGGGCGGCTCGGGCTCGAGATCTTCTACATCCGCACCCTCGTGGACCTGTGCGGCTTCGTCGCCCTGTACGCGCAGCAGGGCCAGCGGCTGCAGCACCGCGCGCGCTCGGAGGTCCGGGCGATCGACGAGATGCTGCGCCGCCAGCACGCCCAGTACCTCCAGTCCAAGCGCAGCATCGAGATCGTCAACCGCAAGTACCACGACCTCAAGCACCAGATCGGGGTCATCCGCGCCGAGGGGGACCCGCGCCGCCGCGCGTCCTACCTGGACGACCTGGAGGCGAGCGTCTCCGGCTACGCCGCGCAGGCGGACACCGGCAACGGCGTGCTGGACGTCATCCTCACGACGAAGAGCCAGGAGTGCGCCGAGCGTGGCATCGACCTGACCTACGTGGTGGACGGCGCGGCGGTGGACTTCATGTCCGCGATGGACGTGTCCGCGGTGTTCGGCAACGCGCTCGACAACGCGATGGACGGCGTGCTGGCGGTGCCGGACCCGGAGCGGCGGCTGATCAAGGTCGCGCTGTACGCCCGGGACCGGTTCGTGCTGCTGACGTTCGAGAACTACTTCACCGGCGAGCTGCGCACCGAGGACGGCGACATCGTGACCCGCCGCTCGGACCGCACCCGCCACGGGTACGGGCTGAAGTCGATCCGCTACACCGCGGAGAAGTACGGCGGCTCGATGACGGTGAACGTCGAGGACGACTGGTTCGTCCTGCGCATCCTGCTGCCCATCCCGCAGGACAGGGCGGCCGGCCCGCGGGTCCCGGCCGAGCGCGCCCGCTGAGCGCCGGCGCCGTCCGCCCGTTCGGGTGGCGGCCTGTCCCGGGCGGGTGACGCCGGAACGGGTGACATCCGGGGTGCCGCGGTGGGCGGGGACCGCGCCCGCACGCTTCTGACCTGCGGCGGGACAGGCCTCCCCGGCTCTCCGGTTCCTCGGGCAACAGTTCACCCCGAAACTGCCCCAAAGCGGTTCAAATCGGGCACTAGCCTCGCCTCGGCCCGGCGCTCCCGCCCGGTTCACGGCTCGCCCGCAGGAGGGCATCGTGCACGTCCGCCTCGTCCCGCTCCTCGCCATCACCGACGCCGACGTGCAGGCGTGGCGCCGCCTCGCCGACCACGCGGTCGCGCCCAACATGTACCTCGACCCCCGGTACCTGGTCCCCGCCCGGCACCGCGGGCAGGAGGCCGCCGACGTGCGGGTGCTCGTGGTTCAGGAGGGCGCGGAGTGGCTCGCGGCGCTCGGGCTCACGACCAAGCCGATCGCCCCCCGGGTGCCGCTGCACGCGGTGACGACGGGCGGCGCGTTCGCCACCGTGCACTCGGACCGGCACCACCCGCTCGTGCGGGCCGGGCGCGAGGTCGAGGCGCTGACCGCCCTGCTGCGCGGCGTGCACGACGCGGGCCTCCCCGGCCTGGTGCTGCTGCGCCGGTTCCCGGGCGACGGCCCGCTCGCCGACGCGCTCGCCGAGGTCCTGCGGCGCACGCCGATGCGGGTCTACGAGCGCCGGCGCGACGTCGGCGCGTTCGCGCCCCGCGAGCTGCTGGACCTGCCGCCGGTCGCACCGCTCGCCGGCGGGGTGCTCACCGGTCCGCCGCTGGCCACGGCCCACCTGGCGGCCGACGAGCGCCGGAACCTGCTGCGCGGGGTCCGGGGGATCGAGCGCGCCACCGGCGGGCCGCTCACCCTGCACGACCTCTCGGCGGACCCGGCGGCCGACGACGCGTTCGTGACGCTGCAGGCGGCGGGCTGGAAGGGGGACCCCGCGCGGGGCGGGGACGCGCTGCGGCTCGACCCGGTCGCCGAGCGGTGGTTCCGGGAGGTGGTCGCCGGCTTCCGCCGCGACGGCGACCTCGCGGTGCTCCGCCTCGCGGCCGGCGGTGAGACGCTGTGGATCGGGTACGGCGTGCGCTCGGGCGGCGCGTACTTCGGGTTCCTCGACGCCTACGCCGACGAGCACCGGCGGTACAGTCCCGGGTCGATCGGCCGCGTCGCCCTGCTCACCGCGGTCCTGGCGTCGACCGATGCGCCCTTCTTCGACCCCGGGTTCGACTCTCGGTACGCCGTCGGCGCCCGGCTGTTCCCCGCGTCGCGCCCGGTGGTCGACCTCCTGGTGTCGACCCGGGGGGTCACGGCGCGCACGGTGCTGCGGGCCGTGCCCGTCGCCCGGCGGCTCGGGCTGCTGGCGTCCTGAGCCGCAGGCGAAGATCGATCCCGCGCGCCGAGATCGGTCCTCCGCGCCGAGATCGGTCGCCGGGACGACCGATCTCGGCTGGAGGGACCGATCTCGGCGAGGGTGTGTGGGCTCGGCGGGGGCGTGTTGGGCTCGGCGGGGTATGTGGGGCTCGGCGGGGTGTGTGGGGCTTGGCGGGGGCGTGGTCGGCCCCGGGCGCCGCGGGCGGGGTCAGCCGGCCGGGCCGATGACCGCGGTGCCGCGCGCGGTCGCCTCGCGGGCGAGGCGGGTGTCGAAGGTGGCGAGCGCCGCGCCGGCGTGCTCGGCGGTCGCCAGCACGCAGGCGTCGGGCATCGTCAGGGCCGTCGTCGCCCGGACGCGGGCGACCGCGGTCGGCGCCGGGTCCGTGGCCGGCGAGCTCCGCACCCCGGCCGCGACGTACGCGGCGTGCGCGTCCTCCTGCCGGCCGGCGCGCGCGGGACCGACCAGGACCTCCGCCATGGTCAGCGAGTGCAGCACGACACCGGCGCCGCCGTGCTCGAGCAGGATCGACCGGGCGCGGCGGTGGTGCACGTCCGCGGGGTTGGCCGCGGCGATCAGGACGTTCGCGTCGGCGACGATCACTCCGGCCACCCCTCGCGGACCTCGTCGAGGTAGCCCTGCGGGTAGTGCTGCGCGAGGTCGGTCAGCGCCGAGACGGCCCGTTCGTGCGCGTGGGTGGTCCTGCTGTCCTCGGCCTCGACGGCCTGCGCGCCGGTCTCGATCAGCCGCGTGAGCAGCTGCGAGGTGGGTTGCCCGGGCCAGCGTCGGCCGGCGACCTCGAGGGCGTGGGTCACCGCTGCGGTCTCCGTGATGGCGTGCCGGTGCTTGAGCGTGGGCATACCCGGAAGTGTAACACCGGGGCGCGAGGGTGTGACACCATCGGCGCCCTCGCCGGGCTCACCGCGCCGCGGTCACCGCCCCCGAGTCCCACAGCGCCAGCGCCGACGCGATCGCCATGTGCATGTCGAGGTACAGGTACGACCCGAGCCGCCCGCCGAACCGGACCCCCGGCTCGTCGGCGGCGAGCTCGCGGTACGCCCGCAGCCGCTCCCGGTCCCGCGGCGTCGCGACCGGGTAGTACGGCTCGTCCCCGGGCCCGGCGAACCGGGACGTCTCCCGCATGACGACGGTCCGGTCCTGCGCGTGCCGGTCCTCGCGCTCGGGGTGGAAGTGCCGGAACTCGTGGATCCGGGTCCAGGGCACGTCGAGGTCGGCGTAGTTCATGACGCTGGTGCCCTGGAAGTCCCGGACCGGCAGCGTCTCGGTGTCGAGGTCGAGGGTGCGCCAGCCCAGCGGCCCGGCGTGGTGGTCGAAGTACCGGTCGACGGGCCCGGTGTAGACGATGGGCACCTGGCCCCGGGCGGCGGCCTTGGACAGCGGCTGGCTCGCGTCGAAGAAGTCGGTGCCGAGCCGCACGTCGATGCGCGGGTGAGACGCCATCGCCTCGAACCACGTGCCGTAGCCGCCGGCGGGCAGCCCCTCGTACGTGTCGGAGAAGTACCGGTTGTCGTACGTGTACCGGACGGGCAGCCGGGCGATCACGGAGGCGGGCAGCTCCCGCGGGTCGGTCTGCCACTGCTTCGCGGTGTAGTCGCGGATGAAGGCCTCGTACAGCGGCCGGCCGATCAGGGAGACGGCCTTGTCCTCGAGGTTCGCGGCGGCGTCCCCGTCCACCTCGGCCGCCTGCGCCGCGACGAGCGCCCGGGCCTGGGCGGGGCCCATCGCGGTGCGGAAGAACTGGTTGAGGGTGCCGAGGTTGATCGGCAGCGGGAAGACCTGGCCGGCGTGGGTCGAGTACACGCGGTGCTGGTAGCCGGTGAAGGCGGTGAACCGGCGGACGTACGCCCAGACCCGCTCGTTCGACGTGTGGAAGATGTGCGACCCGTAGCGGTGCACCTCGATGCCGGTGTCCGCGTCCACGCTGCTCCACGCGTTGCCGCCGAGGTGGTCGCGGCGGTCGACCACCGTCACGCGCAGCCCGGACTCGGCGGCGCGCTCGGCGACCGTGAGGCCGAACAGGCCGGCTCCGACGACGAGCAGGTCCATGCGGCGCGGCCTTTCCGTAGCGGCGGGGGAGGGGGACCCGGCCGGCACGGCCCGGGCGCAGCCGAGTCTAGGCCCCGCCCCCCGGCGTGGACGCGCTCCCAACCAGGGCTTCCGTGACCTGGCCGTGACCTCCCGGACTGTTCGTGGACCCCAAGCGACGGACTGTGCACCCGGCGGGATCGGCCCGCTCCGCCGCTCCTAGCGTGACAACGCAACCCGCCGGACCACGACGTCCCGGGTGGCGTTCGGTTCGCAGTGCGCGGTGTCGCGCACCTGCCGCCTCGACAGACAAGGGAAGGTCGATGAAGACAACGAGAACGGCTTACGTCAAGGGTGCGGCGGTGGTCGCAGGGCTGTCCCTGTTCGCCCTCACCGCGTGCAGCCCGGGGTCCTCCGACGAGGACGGCTCCGCCGGCGACAGCTTCACCACGCGCGACGTCACGGACGGCAAGACGGAGTTCGTGGTCGTCACCAACCCTGGCGACGGCCCGGTCCTGTCGTACGGCAAGGACAGCGGGATCGAGCTCCTCGAGGAGGAGATCGACGGCGCCACCTACGCGTTCAAGGACATGAACGGCAACGGCGAGCTGGACACGTGGGAGGACTGGCGCGAGACGTCGCAGGACCGCGCCGCCGACCTGGCCCAGGACCTGTCGATCGAGCAGATCGCCGGCCTCATGCTCTTCTCGTCGCACGAGCGGTCCCCCGCGGACGGCCTGACGGACGCGCAGAAGGAGTACATGTCGGAGTCGCGACTGCGGAACGTGCTCAACGCGGGCCCGAACGACGTCACGGCGAACGTCACCTGGTCGAACCAGCTGCAGGCGTACGCCGAGGAGCTGGCGACGGACGACGAGCCGTACGTCCCCGTGAACTTCTCCTCCGACCCGCGGTCCACCGCGGAGAGCGGCGGCAACTACAACGCGTCCGGCGACATCTCGCGCTGGCCCTCCAACCTGGGCCTGGCCGCGACGTTCGACACCGAGACGATGACGGCGTTCGCCGAGACCGTGTCGGCCGAGTACCGCGCGCTGGGCATCGGCACCGCGCTCAGCCCGCAGATCGACCTGGCGACCGAGCCGCGGTGGCTGCGCGTCGACGGCACGTTCGGCGAGAACGTCGAGCTGGCCAGCGCGATGGCGAAGGCGTACGTCGAGGGCTTCCAGACGACGCCGGGCGCCGACGGCTGGGGCGACGAGTCCGTCAACGCGATGATCAAGCACTGGGCGGGCGACGGCCCGGGCGAGGGCGGCCGCGAGTCGCACACCGAGGCCGGCAAGTACGGCGTCTACCCGGGTGACAACTTCGACGCGCACGCCGACGTCTTCCTCGGCTCGATGGACTCCGCCGCGGTCATGACCGCGTACTCCATCGCGCTCGACGCGAACGGCGACCCGCTGGGTGGCGGCGACCGCATGGGCTCCGCGTACGACTCGTACCGCACGGGCCTGCTGCGCGAGAACTTCTCCGGCGTCGTCGTGACCGACTGGGGCGTCACCGCGGGCGGCAACACCGACCCCGAGGCGTTCATCGGCACCTCCTGGGGCGCCGACGACCTCACGGTCGAGGAGCGCCACTACGCGATCCTCCAGAACGGCGTCGACATGTTCGGCGGCAACAACGCGGTCGAGCCCGTGCTCGCGGCGTACGACATGTGGCAGGCGGACTTCGAGGCCGGCGTCAACGAGATCGACGCCGACACCCGCTTCCAGGAGACGGGCGCCCGCGTCCTGAACATGCTGTTCCAGCCGGGCCTGTACGAGAACGCCTACCTGGACCTCGACGAGTCCAAGGAGATCGTCGCGAGCCAGGACAAGCTGGACGCCGGCTACCAGGCGCAGCTCGACTCGATCGTCATGCTGAAGAACGACGGCGAGACCGTCGCCGCGGCGGACGCCGAGTCCTGGAAGGACAAGACCGTCTACATCCCGCGGAACTTCGACACCGGCCAGGCCGGCCTGTTCGGCCCGGGCGAGTACACCGAGGGCCCCGGCCTGACCGTCGAGATCGCGGAGCAGTACTTCGGCACCGTCGTCACGGACGAGGCGGTCGAGGACGCGGACGGCAAGGTCACGAGCTACACCGCCCCCGACCTGTCCGACGTGGACCTGGTCCTCGTGGGCATGGACAGCCCGAGCAGCGGCGCGGTCTTCGCGAACTCCGGCCACGACGAGGCGACGGGCGAGTGGTACCCGCTGTCCCTGCAGTACCGCCCCTACACGGCTGACGGCGCGAACGTCCGCCAGGTCTCCATCTCGGGCGACATCCTCCCGGACGGCACGCAGGAGAACCGCTCCTACTTCGGCAACACCTCGCGCACCTCGAACGAGGCCGACCTCGACGCCTTCGAGCGCGCCGTGGCCGCCGTCGAGGCGTCCGGCAAGGACATCCCGGTCATCACGGTCCTGAAGGCGAAGAACCCGACGGTCCCGGCCGAGTTCGAGGCGAAGTCCGACGCGATCCTCGTGGGCTTCGGCGTCAGCGACCAGGCGCTCATCGAGACCGCGATCGGCCTCAACGAGCCGCAGGGCCGCCTGCCGATCGGCTTCCCGGCGTCCATGGACGCGGTCGAGAAGCAGCTCGAGGACGTCCAGGAGGACACCGAGCCGTACGTCGACGCGGCGGGCAACTCCTACGCGTTCGGCTTCGGCCTGAACTACGCGGGTCCCATCACGGACTGACCCGCACGCCGCCTCGCGGGTGGCCGGCCCCGGTGCCGGCCACCCGCGGGGCGGACCGCCTGCGAGGGCGGACCGGCCGCGGGGTGGGCCCGCGGCCAGCACTCACACGAGGAGCACAGCACAGTGAAGCGCAACAAGGTCCTGACGACCGGCCTCGGCGTCGTGGTCGCCCTCACCGGCCTCTTCGGCCTCACCGCCTGCGGCAGCGACGACAGCGGCAGCAGCAACGGCTCGTCCTCGGGCGAGCAGGCCGCGTCGGAGTCCGACATCGCGGAGGACCTGGAGAACGCCCGCACGGCCGTCGCCGACGCCCTCGCCGAGGACGACTCCTGGGCCCAGATCATGCTCGCGAGCGACGTCCAGGCGCCGACCGTGAAGTACGGCCTGCTGGTCGTGCCCTACACCTACTCCGACGCGGCGTCCCGCATCCAGGGGACCATCAACATCGACGGCGGCAAGTACACGATCGACGGCGACTCCGCCGCGACCGGCCAGACCTGGCAGATCGACCAGGACGGGAACATCACCGAGGTCTCCGAGTAGTCCTCGCCCCCGGCCGGCCCGTCCGGCCCCGCAGCCGAGTGCCCGCCCCTGCTGCCCAGCGGGCGGGCACTCGCCGTTGCGCGCCGGCCCCGGCCGGCGCGCCGCACGGACCCGCGTCCGCCGACGACGCCGACGGTCCGTGCCCCAGAACCGACCGATCGTCCGGTGCCGGCGGCCGGCTCAGCGGACGCACCTAACCTGATCGCCGGCCCGCACTCGAGGAGGACTGCAGTGAACGCCAGGGCGAAGAACGCCGCACGCGCGAAGCAGCGCATGTCGAACAAGAAATTCCTGTGGATCTGGGTCCCGGTGCTCGCCGTGGTCACCGTGATCACGGTGGTGGCGAACGTCGCCCTGGTCGTCGCGGGCGGCTGGGTCGCCTCGCAGTTCGGGTCCGGGACGTACGAGTTCACGAACTCGGAGGAGTCCGCCGACTGGGACACCGAGTACTACAGCTCGGACTTCGGCAGCATCGACGAGGTCGACGCGGCGGCGAAGGAGCTCGTCGAGGAGATCTCCGGCGCGGGCATCGTCCTGGCGAAGAACGAGGGCGCCGCCCTGCCGCTGGCGGCCGGGTCGAGCGTGACGATGCTGGGCCGCGCGGCCGCGGACCCCGTGTTCGGCGGCTCCGGCTCCGGCTCGGTGGACACCAACTCGGCCGTGAACGCGCGGCAGGGCCTGGAGAACGCCGGCTTCACCGTCAACGACGCCGTGTACGGCGCGATCGAGGCGTACGCCGCCGAGAACCCGCGCGGGTACATCGAGATGGACAACCCGGGCGCCTCCACCTACTTCATCGGTGAGATGCCGGTTTCGGGCTACGAGGCCCAGTCGGCGTCGTTCGGCCAGTTCTCCGACGCCGCGGTGGTCTACATCGGCCGTCCGGGCGGCGAGGGCGGCGACCTGACCCGCGACATGACGGACTGGGACGAGAACGCCGAGCCCGGCCAGCACCAGCTCGAGCTCAACAAGGACGAGAAGGACCTGGTCGAGCTCGCGAAGGCGAACTTCGACACCGTGGTCATCGTCGTGAACTCCTCGACCACCATCGAGATGGGCGACCTGCAGGCGGACACCGGGGTCGACGCGATCCTGCTCGCCGGCTCCCCGGGCGCCACCGGCCTGAACGCCGTGGGCCGCATCCTGTCCGGTGACGTGAACCCGTCCGGTCGCACCGCCGACCTGTGGGCAGCGGACTTCACCGCCGACCCGACGTTCCCGAACTTCGGCGGCTTCCTGTACGACAACCTGTCGGTGTCGTACCCGGTGTCCTCGATCGAGACCGCCACGTCGAACGCGACCGTCACCGACGAGGCGCCGTTCGTGAACTACGCCGAGGGGATCTACTTCGGCTACCGGTACTACGAGACCGCCGCGGCCGAGGGCTTCATCGACTACGACCAGGCCGTCGTGTACCCGTTCGGCTACGGCCTGTCGTACACCGACTTCGCCTGGGAGGTCACCGACACCCAGGCCGGCGCGGTCGACGGCACCATCGCCGTGACCGTCCAGGTCACGAACACCGGCGCGGTCGCGGGCAAGGACGTCGTGGAGCTGTACTACACGGCGCCCTACACCCCGGGCGGCATCGAGAAGTCCGAGGTCGTCCTCGGCGACTTCGCGAAGACCGGCGTGATCGAGCCGGGCGCGAGCGAGTCCGTGACGCTCGAGCTGCCGGTCGAGGACATGGCGTCCTACGACTACGCCGACGCGGCGGCCTACGTGCTGGAGGCGGGCGACTACGCGATCTCGGTGCGCACCGACTCGCACACGGTCGCCGCCGGCACCGAGCCGATCACCTACACGGTCGACTCCGACGTCGTGTACTCCGGCGAGAACCACCGCTCGACCGACCTGGCCGAGGTCACGAACCAGTTCGACGACGTCTCGGCGCAGTTCAGCACCGAGCCGGAGGACGGCAAGGTCCTGTCGATGTCCCGCGCGGACTTCGCCGGCACCTTCCCGACCGCCCCGACGGCCGACCAGCTCGTCGCGAGCGACGCGGTGGCCGAGGGCTTCGCGGCCTGGGACTACGACGCCGCCGCCGACGCGTTCTCCGGCGACATGCCGACGACCGGTGCGAGCACCGACCTGTCGCTGATCGACCTGCGCGGCCTGCCGAAGGACGACCCGAAGTGGGACGAGCTGCTCGACTCGCTGTCCGTCGGTGACATGACCGACATGCTGCTGAACGGCGCGTACCAGACCGCCGCGATCGGCTCGATCGGCAAGCCGCAGACCACCGAGCCCGACGGCCCGGCCGGCTTCTCCTCGTTCATCAACTCCTCCATCAACGGCGTGGCCTACCCGTCGGAGTTCCTCATCGCGCAGACGTGGGACGTCGACCTGGGCCGGGCGATGGGCGAGATGCTCGGCAACGAGGCGATGTTCAAGGACATCAACGGCTGGTACGCCCCGGCGGCCAACCTGCACCGCTCGCCGTTCGCGGGCCGCAACTTCGAGTACTACTCGGAGGACCCGTTCCTGTCGGGCACGATGATGACCTCGGTCTCCAACGGCGCGGCGGCCAAGGGCGTGTACACCACGCTCAAGCACTTCGCGCTGAACGACCAGGAGACCAACCGGGTCAACAACGGCATCGCGACCTGGGCGACCGAGCAGACGATCCGCGAGATCTACCTCAAGCCGTTCGAGATGGCCGTCAAGAACATCTCGATGGACGTGTCCTACCTGTCCGACACCGAGGGCACGATCTCGCAGACCACGGTCGGCTCGACCGCGGTGATGAGCTCGTTCAACCGCATCGGCGCCACGTGGGCCGGCGGTTCCGAGGCGCTCATGACGAACGTGCTGCGCGGTGAGTGGGGCTTCGAGGGCTTCGCGATCTCGGACTTCAACCTGTACCCGTACATGAACCCGAACCAGGGCATCAGCGCGGGCACGGACCTCACCCTGACCTTCCAGCCGTCGAAGTCCTTCGGGGACACCACGTCGGCCAAGGCGGTCAGCGACATCCGCGAGGCGACCCACAACATCCTGTTCACGGTCGCCAACTCCAACGCGATGAACGGGCTGGCGCCGGGGGCCACGGTCTCCTACACCCCGCCGACCTGGGTCTACATCCAGATCATCGCGACGGTCGTGGTCGGCCTGCTCCTGCTGGCCGGTGCGTTCCTGGTGACGCGGCGCGTGCTGCGGAACCGCCAGGCGGGCGCGCCCGCCGCTGCTGCCGAGCCGGCGGTCGCCGGCGCCGGTCGCGGGGCCGACGGCAAGTAGCCGGCCCCCCGGGTGGCTCCCCGGGGGCGTGGGTCGCGGACCCGCGCCCCCGGGCGACCCGGACCACGCTCCCCGTCAGGCCGGCGGCGCCCACCACCACCGGCCTGACGGGGGAGCCCCCCTCTCTTTCTTTGCGCAGACCCTGCGGCCGCGCGGCCGCCGGTTCGTGCTGCCCCGGGTCGCGCCGCAGCGGCCGACGACCATTCATGCGCTGGTGGCGACCTTTCGTGCACCAGCGCCCCGCACCGCCGCACGACGGCGGCAGCCTTCTTCTGGGGACGCGTCGACGCGCCCCGCAGCGAGC
The DNA here is from genome assembly GCF_014201095.1 of Cellulomonas hominis. Lineage (NCBI taxonomy): Bacteria > Bacillati > Actinomycetota > Actinomycetes > Micrococcales > Cellulomonadaceae > Cellulomonas > Cellulomonas hominis. The sequence goes on from NZ_JACHDN010000001.1 coordinate 2,488,130, forward strand.
AGTCACCGGCGACGACGTCGCCCTCCGCAGAACCAAGGAGACACTGTGCGACTCCACGGCGAGGACGCCGCCACCACGTCCGGGGGCGGGAACGAGGACGTGATGACCGAGGACCTGACCCTGCTGGAGAAGGCCGCCCTGCTGGTCGGCAAGACGGTGTGGGAGACCCACGACCTGCCGCGGCACGGCGTGCGGTCGCTGTGGCTGGCGGACGGCCCGCACGGGGTGCGCAAGCAGCTGGGCGCGGCCGACCACCTCGGCATCGCCGCGTCGCAGCCGGCCACCTGCTTCCCGACCTCGGCGGGCGTCGCGAACACGTGGGACGTCGAGCTCGCCGAGCGGGTCGGGGCGGCGCTGGGCGCCGAGGCCGCCGCGCAGGAGGTCGACGTGCTGCTCGGCCCCGGCCTGAACATCAAGCGCTCCCCGCTGGGCGGGCGGTCGTTCGAGTACTTCTCCGAGGACCCGGTGCTGGCCGGGCGGATGGCCGCCGGCTACGTGCGGGGCATCCAGTCGCAGGGCGTGGCCGCGTGCCCCAAGCACTACGCCGCGAACTCCCAGGAGCTGCGCCGCATGGTGTCGGACTCCGTGGTCGACGAGCGCACGCTGCGCGAGATCTACCTGACGGCGTTCGGGATCGTCGTCGAGACGGCGGCGCCCCGGACGATCATGTCGGCCTACAACCTGGTCAACGGGGTCTACGCCCACGAGGACCCGTTCCTGCTCGGCGCCGTGCTGCGCGAGGAGTGGGGCTTCGACGGTGCGGTGATCTCCGACTGGGGCGGCTCGAACGACGTCGTGGCCGCTGTCGCCGCCGGCGGCACGCTCGAGATGCCCGCCGCCGGCCTGGGCTCGGCCCGGCAGATCGTGGACGCGGTGCGCACCGGCCGGATCACCGAGGCGGACGTCGACGCCCGCGCGGCCGAGATGCTGCGCCTGGTCGCCGACGCCCGGACCTCCCCGGCCCCCGCGGTCGACCCGGTCGCGCACCACGCGCTGGCCCGCGAGGTCGCCGCGCGCACGGCCGTGCTGCTCAAGAACGACGACGCGATCCTGCCGCTGGCTCCCGGCGCCCGGGTCGCGGTGATCGGTGACTTCGCCCGCACCCCGCGCTACCAGGGCTCGGGCTCCTCGGCGGTGAACCCGACCCGCCTGGACTCGGTGCTCGACGTGATCGGGGAGTCCGGGCTGGAGATGACGGCGTTCGCCGCCGGGTTCCGGCGCGACGGCACGCCGGACGCCGCCCTGCGCGCCGAGGCCGTCGAGGCCGCCCGCGGCGCCGACGTGGCGCTGCTGTTCCTGGGGCTGGACGAGATCGCCGAGTCCGAGGGCCTGGACCGCTCGACGCTGGCGCTGCACGCGGCGCAGGTCGAGGTGCTGCGCGAGGTGGCCGCGGTGAACCCGCGCACGGTCGTGGTGCTGGCCGGCGGCGGTGTCGTGGAGATGCCGTGGCTCGGCTCGGCGCGGGCCGTCGTGCACGGCTACCTGTCCGGCCAGGCCGGGGCGGGCGGGCTGCTCGACGTGCTGACCGGCGTGGTCAACCCGTCCGGGCACCTGGCCGAGACGGTGCCGGTCGCGCTCTCCGACACCCCGACCGCCGACGCGTTCCCCGCCGAGGGCCGCACCGCGGAGTACCGCGAGGGCCTGTACGTCGGGTACCGGTACTACACGACCGCCGGCGTCCCGGTGACCTTCCCGTTCGGGTACGGGCTGTCGTACACGACGTTCGCGCACACGGCCCTGACCGCGACCGCCGACGCCGCGACCGTGACCGTGACGAACACCGGCGACCGCGCCGGCGCCGACGTCGTGCAGGTCTACGTGTCCCGGGTCTCCGCCGGGGTGCACCGCCCGGTGCGGACGCTGGCCGGGTTCGCGCGCGTCGAGCTCGAGCCGGGGGAGTCCGCCACGGTCACCGTCCCGCTCGGGGACGCCGCGTTCCGGCACTGGGACGTCGCGACCGGGTCGTGGCAGGTCGAGCAGGGCACCTGGCGGGTGCTGGCCGGCGAGCACGTCGACGACCTCACGCTGTCCGCCGACGTCGAGCTCACCGGCACGGTCCCGGCCCGCGAGGAGGACGTGCCGAAGCGGTACCTGACCGGCGACGTGCGCGAGGTCCCCGACGAGGACTTCGCCGCGCTGCTCGGCCGGCCGCTGCCGTCGTCCGCCTGGTCGCGGCCGCTGACCGTCAACGACCCGCTGTCCGCGATGGCCGGGGCCCCGTCGCCGCTGGCCCGCCTGGCGTACCGGGTGCTCGCGATGCTGCGCGACCGGGCCGACCGCAAGGGCAAGCCGGACCTCAACATCCTGTTCCTGCTCAACATGCCGTTCCGCGCCATCGGGAAGATGACGAACGGCATGGTCGACGCGGCGATGGTCGACGGCATCGTCCGGATCGTCAACGGCCGCTTCTTCGCCGGGGCCGGGGCCACGGTCCGCGCCTTCTTCCGCAACCGCCGCGCCAACACGGCCTCGACCCGTGCCCTGAGGGCTCCGGGCCGCGACGCCTGAGCCCGCCCGACCGAGAACGAGAGAGACCTGATGATCACCCGCCTCCGCGACGCCTGGCGTCGATTCGCCGAGCGCCGCCCCGGCGTCGCCCAGTTCGTCGTGTTCTTCGTGCTGAGCAACGGCATCACGGTGCTGCAGCTGGCCATGATGCCGCTGATCAAGTGGGGCTTCGGCATGACGTCGCTGGTCGACACGGCGTTCCAGGTCTGGCCGATCGGGTCGAACCCGGACGGGTCGCAGTACTTCGTGTTCGACTACGCCGCGGGCGCCCTGCCGGCCGGCGGCGGGGGGCTGGCATACTTCCTGGCCGTGCAGATCACCTTGCTGGTGGCGCAGGTGATCAACTTCTTCGCCCAGCGCAACATCACGTTCAAGTCCAACTCGTCGGTGGGCAAGGCGGCCATGTGGTACGCCATCGCCTACGTCGCCATCACGATCCTGGCCGCCGCCGCGCAGGGCCTGTACAAGACGCCGATCTACGACCTGTTCATCGACACGTGGGGCATGGGCGGCACCGGCGAGACCCTCGCGGACTTCGTCACGATGATCATCAACGCCGCGATCTCGTTCTGGGTGTTCTTCCCGATCTTCAAGGTCATCTTCAAGCAGGTGCCGGAGACCGCCGCGCCCGCCGCGGCCGCGGACGCCACGCAGGTGCGGGCGTCATGACCCCGCTGCTGTCCGTCGTCGTCCCCGCGTACAACGCGGAGGCGTACCTCGCTCGCGCCCTGGACTCCCTGGTCGGCTTCGGGCCGGACGTCGAGGTGATCGTGGTCGACGACGGGTCGACGGACGGCACCGCGGTCCTCGCGCACGAGTACGTGGACCGCTTCCCGGGTCTGGTGCGCCTGCTCCGCAAGCCGAACGGCGGGCACGGGTCGGCGATCAACACCGGCCTGGACCACGCCCGCGGGGCCTACCTCAAGGTCGTGGACGCCGACGACTGGCTGGACCGGGCGGCGCTGGCCGAGGTGCTGGCCACGCTGCGCGGCTTCCGCGCGGACGACCACGCGGTCGACCTGCTGGTGTCGAACTTCGTCTACGAGAAGGTCGGCAAGAAGAACAAGACCGCCGTCCGCTACGGCGGGGCGCTGCCGAAGGGCCGGGTGCTGACCTGGTCCCAGACCCGGCGGTTCGCCAAGCGGCAGTACCTGATGATGCACGCGCTGACCTACCGCACCGCGGTGCTGCGCGAGGCCGGGCTGCGGCTGCCGGAGCACACGTTCTACGTCGACAACCTCTACGCGCTGGTGCCGCTGGCCAAGGTGCGCACGCTGTTCTACCTCGACGTGGACCTGTACCGGTACTTCATCGGGCGCGAGGACCAGTCGGTCCAGGAGGCGGTCATGCTGCGCCGCCTGGACCAGCAGCTGCGCGTGAACTGGATGATGCTCGAGCACGTCTCGCGCACCCCCGTGCACGACCTGCGCCTGCGCCGCTACCTGCTGCACTACGTCGAGATCATCTGCGCGGTGTCCTCGATCCTGCTCATCCGGGCCGGCACGCCCGCGTCCCTGGCGGAGAAGGACCGGCTGTGGTCCCGGCTGCGCGCGCACGACCCGTGGCTGTACCGCCGCGTGCGCTGGTCGGTGCTGGGCCAGATCTCGAACCTCCCCGGCCCGGCCGGCCGCCGGGTCTCGGTCCTGGCGTACCGCGTGGCCCAGCGCGCCATCGGCTTCAGCTGACCCCTCGCCGGTCGCGGCCCTCCTCGCGCCCCTCGCGCCGAGACAGGACCCCCGGGCCGAGGGAGGGCCGTGCACGGCCCCGTGCCGGCCGGACCGTCCCGTCTCGGCGGGGTCTTGGGGGCGGGGTCCTCCGGTGGGGTCAGGGGGCGCGGGAGGACAGGAGCAGGCGGCGGACCTCCGCGTCCGAGGGCGGGGCGAAGCTCGCGTACTCCAGGCCGACCGCCTCGAAGCGCGCGGGGACGCGCAGGCACACCAGCTCGTCCGCCTCGCGGGCCAGCGCGGCCGCCGTGTCCGGCGGGCAGACCGGCAGCGCCACCACGACCCGGGCGACCCCGCGCCGGCGCAGCGCCGCGATCGCGGCCCGGACCGTCGACCCCGTCGCCGCGCCGTCGTCCACGACCACCGCCGTCCGCCCGGCGACCTCGAGCGCGGGCAGGTCCCGCCGGTAGGCCCGCTCGCGGCGGTGCAGCTCCGCGAGCTCGGCCGCGCGGACGGACTCCAGCACGGACTGCGGGATCCGCGCCGCCCGCAGCACCCGCTCGTGCAGGACGGTCACGACGTCACCCGCGATCCCGGCGAGGGCGCCCATCGCGAGCTCCGGCTGGACCGGGACCCCGAGCTTCCGCACGACGAGGACGTCCAGCGGGGCGTGCAGCCGCGCGGCGACCGGGGCCGCGACCGGGACCCCGCCGCGCGGCAGGGCGAGCACCACCGCGGCCGGGTCCTCGGCCCGGGCCGCGAGCCGGTCCGCGAGCGCGGCACCCGCCTGCGCCCGGTCGCTGAACGGCTCCCTGCCCGGCATCGTCCTGCTGACGCTACCCGCGCCCGCGGATGCGGACCCGCCGGGCCCGGGCGACCCTGGTCGAGGCGGCCGGCCCCCGGCCGGTGGGGTCGACGCAGGGGCGCGACCCGCCCGGCTCGGCGCCGGCCGTCCTCCGGGCGTCCACGCGAGGGCAGTGCTCGGGGGTCGGGCGGCTGCGGGACCCCCGAGCGCTGCCGTCTCGTCGCGGCGGGCGGTCGGGCGGTCCGGGCGGGCGGCCGGCCGGGGTCAGAGGGCCGGTCCCGGGTCAGGGGGCGGCAGGTCCGGCGGGGGCCGGGGCAGGGTCCGCCGCCGGGTCCGTAGGGTCCGCGGGGTCGCCCGGGTCGGCCGGGGCGTCCGGGCCGGTCGACGCGGAGCGGACCGTGATCGTGAACGTGACCGTCGACGTCGACCCGAACTGCGCCGCCGCGTAGCCGACCGCCGGGCCGAGCAGCAGCGCGCCCGCGAGCAGCGCCCCGAGCAGCGCCCAGGTGCCGCGCCGCCCGCGCCCCCCGCGCGGCGCGTCAGCCGAGGAGGAGCGCATCGTCGCGCCGTTCCCGGGCGGAGGGCCGGTGCTCGCCGGCGGCGCGGCGGGCGCGGCGGTCGTCGAGCAGGGACAGGATCTCGAGCGTGGCGAGTGCGGCGAGCGGCGGGGCGAGCATGAGCGCCCGGCCCTGCGCGGACCCGGCCCAGTCGAGCACCCACCCCCACTTCGGGTACACGTGCAGGATGATGCCGCGCACCTGGGACAGCGGCGTGGCGTCCGGGTCGGGCTCGGCGTTCGCGTCGCCCTTCGTGTAGATGTACGGCCGGGTGATCGGCTCGCCGGACCGGGGGTCGCGCTCCTGGACCATCCGGCCGGTCGACTCGTCCTGGCGCATGACCGGCAGGTTCTTGAGCGCGATGATCCGGTGCGTCACGAGCTGGTCGGACCGCGCGGGCCAGAACGTCGCCACCTGCCCGACGCGGAGCTGCGACGGGTCCGTGATCCGCCGCATGACGACGGCGTCGCCGGCGTCGAACGCGCCCTGCTCCGGTCCGGACATGGACCCGGAGGTGACGATGAGCAGGCGCTGCCCGTTGGCCTGGAACCACAGCGGCACGGCCAGCGAGGTCGCGTAGGCGAGCCCGCAGACCACGATGACCGTCCACAGCGCCGTGCGCAGGGCGCGCCGTGGCGCCGACACGGGCGTGCCGTGCCGGGGCCGCTCCGGGTGCTGCGCCCGGCGCTCGACCGGTGGGGTCGGCCTGCTGCTCATGAGCTCCTCGGGTGCGGCGGGGGCCTCAGCGGGCGTGCGGGTCGGGGGCCTGCTCGGCGAGGAAGGTGAACTTCAGGTCGGTGGTCGCCTCCTGGAACGCGTCGCCCAGCGACTCCGGGACGGTGACGCGGACGCAGAGGGCCTCGGAGGTGCCGGCGTACAGGCTGCGGGCGTCGGTCACGAGCGGCTGGGTGCCGGTCGACAGCGACGGGACCTCGGCGACGACCTCGGCGCCGGCGACGCCGTCGACCGAGCAGGTCGCGGCGGCGTAGAGCGTCATGCCCAGCTGCGCGGCCAGCGCCTTGCCGTCGGTGTCCGTCGCCGCGTAGTCCACGCGGTACACGAGCGCGAGCGAGCCCTCGTTGCGGACCGTGACCGGGCTGTAGACGTCGTCGCCGGGCGCGAGGAACCCGGGCGGGAGCTCGAACGCGACGTCCTCGCCGGCCTCGATGTCGACGCTGCCGGTGGTGATGCCGGTGCGGCCGGCGTCCTGCCGGTCGGTGAAGATCGCGGACGTCACGAGCGAGGTCATGCCGAGCGCCGCCATGCCGAGGATCGCGGCCGTGGTGATCAGGCGGCGCCGGCGGGCGGGGTCGCGCCGCGGCGGCGGGGGCGTGATCATCTCGCGGAGCAGCTCGTCCATCCGGGTGGTCATCCTCACGGGTGAGTCGAAACGGTCGTACCGGGTCCTATCGGTCAGATCGTCGCGCACCTTGAGGCGAGATGCCCGATTCTTGGGTGACGGATGTGACGGCGTGTCGCAGGGCCGGGTCACGGGGGAGGTCCTCCGCCCGCAGCCGCGACGGCGGTACGGCGGGCGAGTACAGGTAGCCCTGCGCCTGGTCGACCGTGAGCCGCCGCAGCGCCTCGGCGGTGCTGCCGTCCTCGACGCCCTCCGCGACGACCTGGAGGCCGAACGAGTGCGCCAGGTCCACCATCGCCTTGACGATGACCTCCGACCCCTCCCGTCCGGTGGCGGACAGGTCCGCGACGAACAACCGGTCGATCTTCAGGCCGTGCACCGGCAGGTCCCGCAGCTGCGAGATCGACGTGTTCCCGATGCCGAAGTCGTCGATCGACACCCGCACGCCCGCGTCGCCGAGCCGCTGCAGGACCGGCACGACCCGGGACGGGTCGCTGACCAGCGCGGTCTCGGTGATCTCGACCTCCAGCAGGTCGGGGGGGACGTCGTGCTGCGCGAGCAGGTCCTCGATCACCTCGACGACGGCGTGCGACGTCACGTCGTGCGCCGACAGGTTGACCGCGACCGGGACGGGCTCGCCCTGGGCGGTCCACTCGGCGAGCTGGGCGACGCAGCTGCGCAGCGCGTACCGGGTGAGGTCGTGGATCAGTCCGGACTGCTCCGCGAGCGGGACGAACAGGTCGGGCGGCAGCATCCCGCGGGTGGGGTGCCGCCAGCGCATGAGCGCCTCCAGCCCGACGGTCTCGCCGGTGCCCAGGTCGATCTTCGGCTGGTAGTGCATCTCCAGCTCGTCGTCGACCCCGAGCGCGCGGTGCAGGTCGCCGAGCAGGACCAGCCGGGCGGGGGAGGAGTCGTCCTCCTCCGGGGAGTACACCGAGACCCCGAGCCGGTGCGTCTTCGCCGTGTACATGGCGACGTCGGCCATCCGCATCAGCGACGACGCGTCGTCCGCGTGGTCCGGCAGGCACGCCACGCCGATGGAGGTGTCCACGTGCAGCGCGAGGTCGCCGAGCATGAACGGCGGCACGAACAGCTGCCGGACGCGGCGCGCGGCGGCCTCGGCGTCGGCGACGGAGTGCACGGTGGGCAGCAGGATCGCGAACTCGTCGCCGCCGAGCCGGGCCACGACGTCGTCCTCGCGCAGGGCGCCGCGCAGCCGCTCGGCCACCTGCTCCAGCAGCTCGTCGCCGCGGTCGTGGCCGAGCGAGTCGTTGATGTCCTTGAACCGGTCGACGTCGAGCAGCGCGAGCCCCACCGTGCCGCCGGTGGCGCGGGCGTCGTCGAGGGCGCGCTCCAGGCGGTCGGCGAGCATCCGCCGGTTGGGCAGGCCGGTGAGGGAGTCCAGCAGGGCGAGCCGCGCGTTCTCCAGGGCGGACGACTGCAGCCGCCGGGAGGCGTTCCACACCGTCCGGAACAGCAGGATCCACAGCAGGACCAGCCCGCCGGCGACCACGAGCGTCACGGTCCGGGTCGCGGAGGCGACGGCGTCGGCCGTGCCCTGGTAGTCGAGCATCACCTCGGCCGCGCCGACCACGACGCCGTCGTGCTGCACCGGCACGTACACGTCGAGCAGCGTCGACTCGGTCCCGCCGAACTCCTCGCCGCGCACCTCGGTCACCACCTGGGCGACGGGCTCGCGCTCCCGGGTGGCGGCGTCGAGCCGGTCGCCGTCGGGGAACCCGGTGGTGTCGGCCTGCGAGTCGTAGAGCAGCGTGCCGTCCACGGTCCACAGGCGCAGCCGCCGCAGCTCCCGGAACCCCGCCACCTGCTCGGTGACCCGCGCGGCGTCCTCCGGGGCGAGCACGCCGACGGTGAACGCGTCGTCGGGCACGCCGCCGGACGCGTAGGACTCGATGGACCGGGCGAGCGCGATGCCGTCGTCGCGGGCCTGGTCCTGCATGACGTTCGCCGTCACGAGGACCAGCGCCACGCCCAGGGCGAGCATGGCGACGATGCTGACGACGGCGAAGTACCGGGTCAGCGGCCAGCGGCGGTGTGCGGTTGCCAGCGGGGGCCTCGGATGCTCGCAGGGACTCGGGCCGCGGGTGGGTGCACGGCCTGCGCTGAGAGTAGGGGCGTGGTGCCGGATATGGCGAGAAGATCCCCGTTACGGCGATTCGTCGGGATTGCCCGACTGGTGGGCATCTGCGACACGACCGACGGCACCCGTCCGGCTCACGCCGCCGCCCGCGGCCGAGGGGTAACCTCCGAGCCGCCCCCCTCTCCCCAGCCACGGATGGCACGCATGCACGAGCTCGCCCTCTGCTCCGTCGAGCACGACGGCCACCAGGTCCTGTCCGGGTACGTCCGCACCTTCGACGACGGGGTGCTGTGGGCCGGTGTCGAGGGCATCGTGCGCGGCGTGGCCGAGGGGGAGCTGTACACGCTGCGGGTGCTCGACGAGGTGCGCGGGGAGTGCGTGTACGTCGGCGAGGCCGCGCGGATCACCGCGGACACGGTCGGGTTCGCCGGGGTGGAGCTGCTGTCGACGCTGCAGAAGCGCGCGGTCGCGCGGGTGGCCGTGACGGTCGAGTGCGAGGGCTTCGTGACGGTGCCGGCGGGCGCGGAGGACGGGGCCGCCGCCGATGATGGCGACGGCGCCGACGCCCCCGGCGAGCAGCCCCTGCGGTTCACCGTGCTCGACGTGTCGGCGCACGGGATGCGTATGATGTCCGCGACCGAGCTGCCCCCCGGCAGCACGGTGAGGTTCGTCTTCCCCGAGCTGTCGGACGCGTTCTGGCTGCAGGCGGTCGTCGTCCGTGCCCAGCCCTCGCGCTCCGGGACGCACTACGGCTGCCGGTTCGTGGAGACCTCCCCGCGGGAGACGGACGCGCTCTTCCGCTACGTCCTGCGCACGCAGGGCGCCCAGCGCCGCCAGCAGACGCTCGCCTGACCGAGCCGCCGGCGCCGGACGCCGCCCGCCGCGCACGGACCGCGGACCGATCCGACGCCGGAGTGACCTTCGACATGCCCTCCTTCACCGACCTCGGTGTGCCCGCCGCCCTCGCGCGCTCGCTCGCGCAGCGGGGCATCACGGACCCGTTCCCCATCCAGACCGCCACGCTGCCCGACACTCTCGCGGGGCGGGACGTGCTCGGCCGCGGCCGCACCGGCTCCGGCAAGACCCTGGCGTTCGCGCTGCCCGTCGTCGCGCGCCTCGCCGCCTCCGGGACCCGCCGCGCCCCGGCCCGGCCGCGGGCGCTGATCCTCGCCCCGACCCGCGAGCTCGCCAGCCAGATCCACGCGACCGTCGAGCCGCTGGCCGCCGAGGCCGGGCTCACCTCGACCACGATCTTCGGCGGCGTCGCCCAGAGCCGGCAGGTCGCCGCGCTCGACGCCGGCATCGACGTGCTCGTCGCCTGCCCCGGCCGGCTCGAGGACCTCATCCAGCAGCGCCTGTGCTCCCTCGACGCCGTCGAGATCACGGTGCTGGACGAGGCCGACCACATGGCCGACCTCGGGTTCCTGCCCGTGGTGAAGCGGCTGCTCGACCGGACCCCGCGCGGCGGCCAGCGGCTGCTGTTCTCCGCGACGCTGGACAACGGCGTCGACACCCTGGTCAAGCGGTACCTGGACCGCCCGACCTCGCACTCCGTCGACCCCGAGGTCGCACCCGTGTCGACGATGACGCACCACGTGCTCGCCGTCGCGGACGCCGACGCGAAGAAGGCCGTCGTGCGCGAGCTCGCGTCCGGAACCGGCCGCCGCGTGCTGTTCACCCGCACCAAGCACCAGGCCAAGAAGCTCGCCAAGCAGCTCACCGGCGACGGCATCCCCGCCGTCGACCTGCAGGGCAACCTCGGCCAGGGCGCCCGCGAGCGGAACCTCGCCGCGTTCACGTCCGGCGACGTCAAGGTGCTCGTGGCCACCGACATCGCGGCCCGCGGCATCCACGTGGACGACGTCGAGCTCGTCGTGCACGTCGACCCGCCCGCCGAGCACAAGGCGTACCTGCACCGGTCCGGCCGCACCGCGCGCGCCGGCTCCGGCGGCGACGTCGTGACCGTGATGCTCCCCGAGCAGGCCGGCGACGTCCGGGACCTGACCCGCAAGGCCCGGATCACCGTGACGCCGCAGCGCGTGGCCCCGGGGTCGCCCGTGGTGGCGGCGCTGGTCGGCGAGGTCGCGGCGCACGTGGCTCCGGCGGCTCCGGCGGTCCCGGCGCAGCGGTCGGGCGGCGCCGGTGGCGGCTCGCGGCGCGGCGGTCGCGGCGGCGGCGCGGGTGCGTCGGGCGGCTCGGGCGCCGGCTCGGGCGCCGGCCGCGGCCGGGGTGCCGGACGGGCCGCGGGCGGCGACCGTCCGGCCGGGCAGGCCCGCGCCGCGTCGGCCCCTCGCGCCGGCGCCACGGGCTCGACGGCGTCCGGGGCGGGCGGGCAGGGCCGCTCCGGCGGCGCCGGCCAGTCCGGGCGCCCGCGCCGCGCCGGCCGGGCGCAGGGTGCCCCGGTGGGCGGCTCGACGGTCCGCTGGAGCTCGGGCGGTGACGCCCCGTCCGGCGCCCCCGGGCGCGGCTCGTCCGCGGGCGGCGCGGGCGGGTCCTCGGAGGGCGGCCGACGCCGCCGCCGGGGTGGCCGGGGCGGCGCGAACGGTCCCCGCAGCGGGTCCTGAGCCCCGCGCGCGCCGAGCGCCCGGGAGCCGCGGTGCCGCGGTGGCGGGCGCGGGCCGGACGGGGCAAGGTCGTCGCACGGAACAGCGCGCCCCGCGTCCGTGTTCTGCTGCCGCGGGACCGCCCCGGCCGACCGGGCCGGGGCTCCCGGGGCGAGAGGAGCACCGCCATGACGGAGCAGAGGACGTACGAGGTCGCCAAGGACGAGTCGCAGTGGCGGGTCGAGCTGGACCCGGCGGAGTTCCAGGTGCTGCGGCTGGCCGGGACGGAGCGGCCGTGGACCGGTGCGCTGCTCGACGAGAAGCGCGAGGGCGTGTACCGCTGTCGCGCCTGCGGGAACGAGCTGTTCCGGTCGGAGACGAAGTTCGACTCGCACTGCGGGTGGCCGAGCTTCTTCTCCCCGCTCGCGGGCGACAAGGTCGAGCTCATCGAGGACCGCAGCCTGGGCATGGTCCGCACCGAGGTGCGCTGCGCGCGGTGCGGGTCGCACCTGGGGCACGTCTTCGACGACGCGCCGCAGACCCCCACGGGTGACCGGTACTGCATGAACTCGGTCAGCCTGACGTTCGAGCCCACGGCCGGCTGACACCCGGGCGGGGGAGGGCGGCGCGGATGCTTCAGGGCGGCCGCCCGCGTGCCGATATCCGGGACGTGGAGCAGGCCCTGATCGTCCGCCGGTGGCGCCGCTACGGCGCGGACCGGCTCTACGTCACGGCCGACACCGGAGCCCCCCTCGGCAGCGTCGACCTGGCCACCGGCCGGGTCGCGCTGCAGCCCGGCGCCGCCGACGCCGCGGGCGTGGAGGCGGCCGTCCGCCGCGCCGTGCAGGAGTACCTGCGCGCCGACCTGCCCGAGCTCGTCGTCCCCGCCGAGGCCGCCGGGGACCCCGCGCCGCCCGAGCCGGAGGCCCCGCGCCCCCACGGCCGGCGCGCCCGGCCCGCGGTCCCCGAGGACGAGGCGGCCGCCGCGCCGGGCCAGTCCGAGCGCCGCGGCCGGCACCGGGCCGACGACCTCGTCCACCCGTACGCCGACGGCGAGCCGCGCGCCGCCGAGGAGACCCTGTGCGAGCGGCTGGACCGGCTCGTGCTCGTCGGCTGGCACGTGCTGCACGACGTGCCCGTCGGCCGGCAGGGGTCGGTCGTCGCGCACCTGCTCGTCGGGCCGCCCGGTGCGTTCGCCGTCGCGGAGCGTCCCGCCGGGCCCGCCGGCACCGAGCAGTTCACGCTCGACGGTCGGCACCTGTCCGCGGACGGGCACGGCGTGGCCGACCTGCGGGACGTGCGGCTCGCCGCGGCCCGGGCCGGGTCGCTGCTGCGGGCGGCCGTCGGGTCGCCGGTCGGCGTGCGCGGCGCGCTCGTGGTGCACGGGCCGGTCGACGTGCACGACCCGTCCCGCTGCGACGCGCTCGTGCTCCCGGAGGGCACCGTGCCCGACGCGTTCGCGGACCTCCCGGCGCGCTGGACGGCCGGCCGCGTCGACGCGGTGGCGGCCGTGGCCCGCCGGCGCAGCACGTGGGCCGTGACCTGGGCGGTCTGACCGGCCGCGAGGCACCGCCCCGCTGTCCGCCGGCCCCGTGCGCCGTGCGCCGTGCGTCGGCCCGTCCGCCGTCCGCCGTGAGTGGGGGGGTTTCGCCGGGACACGCCGCGCGTGTCGGGCAGAACCCTCCAGTCAGCGCGGGACCGGCGGACCGGACGCGCGCGGCGAGCCCGGGCCGCTAGGCGTCGGTCGACCGCGGCGCGGCGGCGAGGGCGTCGTTGAGGCGGTGCAGCTGGTCCGCGAGCAGCGCGCGCTCCTGCGGCGACCAGGCCCCGAGCGCCTGCTCCAGGTACCGCCGGCGGGCGACCCGGGCGGCCTCGACCCGGCGCGCGCCCTCGGGCGTCACCCGGATCAGCTGCCCGCGGGAGTCGTCGGGGTCGGGCCGGCGCTCGATGAGCCCGAGCTGCTCGATCCGGCCGAGCTGGCGCGACATCGTGCCCCGGCCCACGCCGATGTGCTCGGCGAGCTCGCTGGCGCGCACGTCCGGCTCGCGCTCGATCCGCGACAGCAGCGGGTAGGCGCTGGGTTCCAGGTCGGGGTGCACCTGGCGGGCCAGCCGGTCGGCCGAGGCGCGTGCGCGGCGCAGCAGGAGCCCGAGCTCGGACTCGAGGCGGGCGACGGGGTCGGTCGGGGTGTCCACGCGCCCCATTGTGGACGAACGCGATCGCGCCCGGCCGTCGTGGTCGACGGCCGGGCGCGATCGGGGGGAGGTCAGGCGCGGGGTCCGGCCCCGGCGTCCGCGCGCTCCGCCTCGGCCTGCTGCCCGATCGCCTGCTGGGCGCCCGGCGTGCCGGCCTCGGCGACGACGGCCTCGTCGGTCTGCTCCTGGTCGAGCAGCTGCTCGACGCCCGAGCGCTGACCGAGCGGGACCTCCTTGAGGAAGATCACCGCGAGCAGGGCGACCAGGCCCAGCGGCGCCGCGATGAGGAACAGGTCCGCGATGCCCTCGCCGTAGGACGACTCCACGATCGTCTTGATCGGCTCCGGCAGGGTGGACACGTCCGGCACGGCGCTCGCTCCGCCGCCCAGCGCGCTGACGTCCACGCCGATCGCGGTCAGGCCGTCCGTGATGAGCGTCGTGATCCGGCTGCCCAGCACGGCGCCGAGCGCCGAGACGCCGATCGCGCCGCCGAGGCTCCGGAAGAACGCGACGGTGGCGGTGCCCGAGCCCACCTCGGTGACGTCCAGGGTGTTCTGCACGGCCAGCACCAGGTTCTGCATGAGCATGCCCATGCCGGCGCCCATGACGAACATGTACAGCCCGACCAGCACGAAGCTGGTGTCGTACCGGATGGTGCCCATGAGCGCGAGGCCCGCGGTCAGCGTGATCGCGCCGGCGATCATGAAGCCCTTGTAGCGGCCGTACCGGGTGATGAGCCGCCCGCTGATGGTCGACGAGATGAACAGCCCGAGGATCATCGGGATGGTCAGCAGGCCGGACTGCGTCGGCGTCTTGCCCCGGGCCACCTGCATGTACTGGCTGAGGAACACCGAGGTCCCGAACATCGCCACGCCCACCGCGACCGACGCGATCACGGACAGGACGAGCGTGCGGTTCCTGAACAGGTGCATCGGGATGATCGGGTCGGCGACCTTGGTCTCGACCACGCAGGCGATCGCCAGGACCACGAGCGAGCCGACGACCATGACGCCGGTCTGCCAGGACAGCCAGTCGTACTTGTCGCCGGCGAACGTCACCCACAGGAGCAGCGTCGCGATGCCGACGGAGATCAGGGCGGCGCCCCAGTAGTCGATCTTCACGACCTTGCGGGGCAGGCGCGGCAGGTGCAGCGTCCGCTGGAGCACGATGATCGCGGCGACGGCGAACGGCAGGCCGACGAAGAAGTTCCAGTGCCAGGTCAGGCTGTCGGTGATGACGCCGCCGAGCAGCGGGCCGCCGACCATGCCGATGCCCATGATGCCGCCCATGAGGCCCATGTACCGGCCGCGCTCGCGCGGGCTGAGGATGTCGGCCAGCAGCACGGTCGCCAGCGCCGTGAGGCCTCCGGCGCCGATGCCCTGGATCGCGCGCATGCCGATGAGGAACTCGACGTTCTCCGAGAAGCCGGCCGCCGCGGAGGACAGCACGGAGATGATCAGCGCGAGCTGGATGAGGAGCTTGCGGTTGAACAGGTCCGCGAGCTTGCCCCAGATCGGGGTGGTGATCGTGGTCGTCAGCAGCGTGGCGGTGACCACCCAGGTGTAGGACGACTGCGAGCCGTTCAGGTCGCTGACGATCTTCGGCAGGCTGCTCGAGACGACGCTCGTGGCCAGGACGGACACGAACATGCCGAGCAGGATGCCGGAGAGCGACTCCATCACCTGGCGGTGGGTCATGGCCGGCGCGGGCGCGGTGCCGCTCCCGGCCGGGGTCGGGCGCTCGGCCCGGGTGGTGCTGGTCATGTGTCTTCGCTTTCGCCAGTGGTGCGGTGCCCGGCGCCGTCGGCGGACTTCGTGGGTGTGGTGCTGCGCGCCCTCGCGGGGACGCGGGTCGGTGCCGGCGCGGGGTCCGGCGGCTCGGTCAGACGGCCGTGGCGGCGAGGCCCGCCGCGGGGGCGGGCTCGTCGGGTGCGGGGACCGGGTGGGCGGTGGCGCGGAGCGCGGCGACGGTGTCCGCGACGCGCTCGATCTGCGCGGCGGCGGACATGAGGTCCTCGACGCTCCAGCCGCTGAACACCGCCGCGGCCCGGTCGTCGAGCGCCTGCTTGGTCCCGGCGGTGAAGGTGCGGCCGAGCTCGGTGAGCCGGACCGTGCGGACGCGGCGGTCCGTGCCCGGGGTGCCGGGCGTGCTGCGCTCGGCGTACCCGGCGTCGACGAGCGCGCTCGTCTGGCGGCTGGCCACCGACATGTCGACGTGCAGGTGCTGCGCGACGTCGCTGATCGCCATCTCGCCGCGCTTGTCGAGCACCCAGAGCAGGCTCAGGGCGGCGCGGGGGCAGTCGAGGTCGCGCGCCAGGTCGGTGGCGACCTCCCGCTGCACGCGCTGGAGACGCGCGATCGCGTCGATCAGCTCGCGGTGGGCGGGGGTACGGGGCACGGGTGGGACCTCCTTGGTTGCAGCAGGCAACCTATCACGACAGTTGCGTAGGGCAACTTGTTCCGGTCGAGATGTGTCCCGCCTCACGCCCGGCGGTGGCTAGCGGCCCGCGGCGTAGCCCTGCATGCCGCGCGGGTTGGCCGCCGCGTGCAGCAGGCCGTCCGGCCGGACGCCCGCGGCGCTGACCCGGCCGAGCGCCCACGGCCCGGCGTCGCGCACCGCGTGCCCCCGGCGCGCGAGGTCGGTCAGCACGGCCGCCCCGAGCCGGGACTCGGCCTCCACCCCGAGCCGCGTGCTGGTGCGCGGGTGGAACGAGGACGGCACGTGCGTGGAGTGCCAGCCGGGCGCGTCGATCGCGGCCTGCAGGTCGAGGCCCCACAGCAGGTGGTGCAGCAGGAACGGCAGCGTCCACTGGTCCTGCTGGTCGCCGCCGGGCGTGCCGAACGCGAACCCGCCGCCGCCGTCCCGCAGCACGAGGCCCGGGCTCAGCGTCGTGCGCGGCCGCCGCCCGGGCAGCAGCGACGAGGGCAGCCCCGGCTCGAGCCAGAACATCTGCGCGCGGGTCGGCAGCCCGAACCCGAGCCCGGGGACCACGGGGGAGGACTGCAGCCAGCCGCCGGACGGGGTGGCGGACACGAGGTTCCCCCAGCGGTCCACGACGTCGACGTGGCAGGTGTCGCCGCGGGTCTCCCCGGTCGGGCGCACGTGCGGGGCCTCCAGCGCCAGGGCATCCGGCCCCGACGGCCCGCGCGTCGGCTCGCCCGTCCCGCCCAGGCCCGCGCCGTCCGCCGCCGCGTCCTCGTACCGTCCCGGCCAGACGCCGCCGACCGGCTCGCCGAACGCCCGCGCGAGCCGCGGCGCCCGGCCGCCGGGCGCCCCGGGCCGCAGCCCGTCCGCGGCCTCGGGGCCGACCAGGCGCGCCCGCTCGGCGGCGTACTCCCGGGACAGCAGCGCGTCGAGCGGCACGTCCGCGTCGCCGTACCAGGCCTCCCGGTCGGCGAACGCGAGCTTGGCGACCTCGACGGCCGTGTGCACGAGGTCGGCGGACCCCGGGTCGGCGTCCGCGACGCCCAGCGCCTCGAGCACCCGGAGCTGCTGCAGCAGCACGGGGCCCTGCCCCCACGCGCCGGTCTTGTGCACCCGGACGCCGGCGAAGTCGACCGCGACGGTGGGCTCCTCGCCCGGGTGCCAGGCGGCGAGGTCGTCACCGGTGAGCAGCCCGGCGTGCGGCGTGCCCGAGGAG
This sequence comes from Cellulomonas hominis, assembly GCF_014201095.1. Lineage (NCBI taxonomy): Bacteria > Bacillati > Actinomycetota > Actinomycetes > Micrococcales > Cellulomonadaceae > Cellulomonas > Cellulomonas hominis. The sequence goes on from NZ_JACHDN010000001.1 coordinate 2,505,503, forward strand.
TCCAGGACCGGGGTCCGCACGAAGTCCGCCATCGCCTCGGCGACGAAGCCCTCGTAGAACGCCCGCCGTGCCGCCTCGATCTGCGTGAGCCGGTCCGGTCCGGCGGCCTCGGCCTCCGCGAGCACCCGCGCGTAGGTCGCCGCGAGGTCGGGGTTCGTGAACCGGGCGCCCGGCTCCGGGACGCCGCCGCCCGGCAGGTAGACCGCGGCGGAGGTCGGCCAGTGCTCGGCGAACAGCCGCTCCACCGTGCGGATCGTGCGGACCGCGGCGGGGACCAGCGGGTAGCCGTCCCGTGCGTAGCCGATCGCGGGGGACAGCACGTCGGCGAGCGGCAGGGTGCCGTACCGGGCGAGCAGGTCCAGCCACGCGCCGAACGCCCCGGGCACCACGGCGGCGAGGTGGCCGGTGCCGGGGACGACGTCGAGCCCGAGGTCCGTGTACGCCTCGACGGTCGCGGCGGCGGGCGCGGTGCCCTGCCCGCAGACGACGAACGTGTGCCCGTCGGCCGCGCGGTGCCCCATGATCGGGGCGTCGCCGCCGGGGCCGTTCAGGTGCGGCTCGACCACCTGGAGCGTGAAGCCGGCCGCGGCCGCCGCGTCGAACGCGTTGCCCCCGGCCTCGAGCACCGCCATGCCGACCGCGCTCGCGAGCCAGTGGGTGGAGCCGACCATGCCGTGCGTGCCGACGAGCTCGGGGCGGGTGGTGAACACGGGCGACTCCTGGCGGGTGGCGGGTGGCGGGGGGCGGGTGGCGGGGGCCGGGACGGCGGGGCGTCGTTCACGGTAGCGCCGCCGCCCGGCCGCGGCCTGCCTCCGCCGCCGCCCGCCCCGGCTCAGCGCGCGTACCGCCGCATCAGCCGCGCGCCGGCACGCCCTCGCCCGCGCGCCGCGCCGCCTCCGCCACGCGGGCCGCCCGGGTGGCCGGGCGCTTCGCGTCCACCAGCCAGCGCAGCACCGCCTTCCGCCGGCCGGCGGGGAACGCCTCCCAGTGCGCGCGGGCGCCCGGGGTGGCGTCGAGCGCCGCGGCCAGGTCGGCGGGCACGACCAGCGCCTCGACCTCGTCGAGCACCGTCCACGAGCCGTCCGCCCGCGCGGCGGCGACCGCGGCGGCGCCGGGCGGCTGCATGAGGCCCGCGGCCTCCAGCCGGGCGACCCGCTCCTTGCTCAGCCGGGACCACACGCTGCCCGGCCGCCGCCGGGTGAACCACTGCATCGTGGTCGCCTCGTCGGGCGCCCAGGCCTGGCCGTCGATCCAGCCGACGGCCAGCGCCTCGGCGACCATCTCCTCGTAGCCGAACGTCGGCCGCCCGGTCGCGGGCTTCCACCGGACCAGCCAGACGCCCTCCGACGTCGCGTGGTGCCCGGCGAGCCAGTCCCGCCACTCCGTCACCGTCTCGGCGTGGAACCGCGGGGCGTCCGCGAGCCGGCCGGTGGTCATCGGTGCCCGCGCCCTCAGTGCCCGCCGGCCGGCGCGGGCAGGTCGTCCATCGGGTCCGGGGTCTCGCCCTTGCCGACCCGCGAGTGCCGGTAGGAGTACACGGCGTAGATGATCAGGCCGAGGGCCAGCCAGGCGGCGAACCGCAGCCAGGTCAGCGTCGTGAGGTTGGACATCAGCCACAGGCAGGCCACGCCCGAGATGATCGGCAGCGCCGGCGACCACGGCACGCGGAACCCGCGCGTGAGGTCCGGGCGGGTGCGCCGCAGGATCGGGATGCCGAAGCTCACCAGCACGAACGCCGACAGCGTGCCGATGTTGATCATCTCCTCCAGCAGCTCGACCTGGGACAGGCCGGCGATGAGGGCGACCACGACACCCGTGCCGACCTGGAGCCGGACCGGGGTCTTGTACCGGGGCGAGGTGCGGGAGATGCCCCGGGGGAGCAGGCCGTCGCGGCTCATCGAGAACACGATCCGCGTCAGGCCGAGCAGCAGCACCATGATCACGGAGGTCAGGCCCACGAGGATGCCGATCGAGATGACCTTGCCCGCCCAGTCCGCGCCCACCAGCACGAACGCGGTGGTCAGCGACGGCGAGTCCGACGCCGCGAGGTCCGTGTACGACACCATGCCTGTGACCACGACGGTGACGAGGATGTACAGCACGGTCACGATGGCCAGGCCGCCGAGGATGCCGCGCGGCACCGCGCGCTGCGGGTTCTTCGTCTCCTCCGCGGTGGTCGCGACGACGTCGAAGCCGATGAACGCGAAGAACACCAGCGCCGCGCCGGACAGGATGCCGACCACGCCGTACGTCGTCGGCTCCAGGCCGGACAGGAACGCGAAGAGCGACTGGTGCAGGCCGGAGTCGGACTCCGCGGGCTGCGACGGCGGGATGAAGGGCGTGTAGTTGTCGGCCCGCACGTAGAAGAAGCCGACGACGATGACGAACAGCGTGATGCCGACCTTGATGATCGTGAACACGCTGTTCACGCGGGTGCTCAGCTTGGTCCCGACGGCGAGCAGCGTGGTGAACACGCCGACCACCAGCACCGGGCCCCACTCGAGGTCCACCGGCCCGAGGTGCAGCGTCGTCGGCAGGTCGACGCCGAACAGCCCGAAGGCGTCCGACAGGTACACGCCCCAGAACTTCGCGATCACCGCGGCGGCGAGCAGCATCTCGAGGATGAGGTCCCAGCCGATGATCCAGGCGACCAGCTCGCCGGCCGTCGCGTAGGAGAACGTGTACGCGGACCCCGCGACCGGCAGCGTCGAGGCGAACTCGGCGTAGCACATGATCGCGAGCGCGCAGACGATCGAGGCGATGAGGAACGAGACGATGACGCTCGGCCCCGCGTAGTTCGCGGCGGCGGTCGCGCCGACCGAGAAGATGCCCGCGCCGACGGCGACGGCGACCCCGAGGACGGCGAGGTCCCAGGCGGTCAGGTCGCGGCGCAGGGACCGTTCCGGATCGTCGACGCTGGCCAGGGACTCCTCGACGGACTTCCGGCGCAGGACGCTGCGGTTCGTGATGGACACCGGGGGGCTCCCTCGGTCGACGACGTTGTGCCGCGCGAGCATGGCGAAGGTCGTGCGAGGCCGCACGGCGAGGTCCGCGATGTGAGACCAGACAGGACGAACCGTCAGATTCCGCCCGGAAAGCCTAGCTGCCGCCACGCCTCGTAGACAGCGGTGGCGGCCGCGTTCGTGAGATTCAGCGACCGCCGGCCCGGCAGCATCGGGATGCGCAGCCGGTTCGTCACGCCGGGGTGCTCGAGCGCCTCCGGCGGCAGCCCGGTCGGTTCCGGGCCGAACAGCAGGGCGTCCCCGTCCCGGAACCGCACGTCGGTGAACCGGGTCGAGGTGTGCGTCGTGAAGGCGAACACGCGGCTCGTGGCCAGCGCCGCCATGGCCGCGTCCAGGTCCGGGTGCACCACCACGTGCGCGAGGTCGTGGTAGTCGAGGCCCGCGCGCTTGAGGCGCGGCTCGTCCATCACGAACCCGAGCGGCTCCACGAGGTGCAGCGTCGCCCCCGTCGCGGCGGCCAGGCGGATGGCGTTCCCGGTGTTGCCGGGGATGCGGGGCTCGAAGAACACGACGTGCAGCACCGGGCGATGATCTCACCGTCGGGGGACGTCGGTGGTGGGCGCTAGCGTGAGGGCGGACCTGCACCACCCCCGCGAGAGGACCCCGATGCCCACCATGCCTCCGTATCGCGCCGACGACGCCCGGTACGAGAACATGCCCTACCGCCGCACCGGACGCAGCGGGCTCGACCTGCCCGCGCTGTCCCTGGGCATGTGGCACAACTTCGGAGACGTGACCCCGCTGGAGACCCAGCGCGCCGTCCTGCGGCGGGCGTTCGACCTCGGGATCACCCATCTCGACCTCGCGAACAACTACGGCCCGCCGTACGGCTCCGCGGAGGCGAACTTCGGCCGGCACCTGGCCCAGGACCTGCGGCCGTACCGCGACGAGCTCGTCATCTCCTCCAAGGCGGGCTACGACATGTGGCCCGGGCCCTACGGCGACGGCGGCTCGCGGAAGTACCTGCTGGCGTCGCTGGACCAGACCCTCGCGCGCACCGGCCTGGACTACGTCGACATCTTCTACTCGCACCGGCCGGACCCGTCCGTGCCGCTGGCCGAGACGATGGGCGCGCTGCACACCGCGGTGACCAGCGGCAAGGCGCTGTACGCCGGCATCTCCAACTACTCGCCGTCCCGCACCCGCGAGGCCGCGCGGATCCTCGCCGACCTCGGCACCCCGCTGCTCATCCACCAGCCCTCCTACTCGATGTTCAACCGGCACGTCGAGCGAGTGGCCGAGGGGGAGTCCGAGTCGCTGCTCGACGCCGTCGGCGACCTCGGCGTCGGGATGATCGTGTTCTCCCCGCTGCAGCAGGGCCTGCTCACCGGCCGCTACCTGTCCGGCGAGGTGCCCGCGGACTCCCGGGCCGCCACCAGCCGGTTCCTGTCGGCGGACTCCATCTCGGAGACCTACCTCGCGCGGGCCCGGGCGCTCGACGAGATCGCCCGCGGCCGGGGCCAGTCGCTCGCCCAGCTCGCGCTGACCTGGGTGCTGCGCGACCCCCGCGTCACGTCCGCGCTGATCGGGGCGTCGTCCGTCGCGCAGCTCGAGGACAACGTGGCCGCGCTGACCGCCCCGCCGCTCACCGACGACGAGATCGCCGCGATCGAGCCGCACGCCGTCGACGGGACCGCCCGGCGGTGAGCGCCACCCGCGTCCCGGTCGTCCTGCTGCACGGGCTGACCGACTCCGCGGCCTGCTGGCCGAGCGTGCGGACCCGGTACGCCGACCGCACGGTGGTCGCGCTCGACGCCCGCGGCCACGGCGGCGTCCCGCTGCCCGACGAGCCGTTCACCATCGCGGCGCTCGCGGCCGACGCCGCCGCAGCGCTCCGGGAGCTCGCGCTGGGGCCCGCGCTGGTCGTCGGGCACTCGATGGGCGGGGTCACCGCCGAGGAGCTCGCGCTCACCGCGCCCGAGCTCGTCGCGGCGCTCGTCCTCGAGGACCCGGCGTGGCACGAGGACGGCCGGCTCGGCGCGGCGGCGGACGACGCCGGCGCGGTGGGCCTCGGCGGCGCGGAGGCGGCTGCGGCCCCGGCGGTGCCGCGCGACGACGAGCGCGGGCGGCCCACGTGGCTCGGCCCGGCCATCGCGTCGTTCGCCGGCCGGACCGTCGAGCAGATCGCCGCCCGTGGACGCCTCGACAACCCCGACTGGCCGGAGGACGAGATCCTCGGCTGGGCGCAGGCGAAGACCGGCGTCGACCCGCGGCTCGCGGAGGTCCCGCACGACTGGGTCGCCCGGGACTGGGTGGGCGCGCTGTCCGGCGTCCGGGTCCCCGTCACGCTGCTCACCGCGGAGCCCGGGCGTGCCGTCGTCACCCCCGGGCAGGCCGCGCGGGCCGCTTCGGTGCTCGGGCTCGCGCCGGACGGGCTGCTCACGCACGCGCCGGTCCCCGGGGTGGGGCACAACATCCGCCGCGAGGCCCCGGCGGCGTTCCTCGCCGCGCTCGACGCGGCGGTCGCCCGCGCGGACGCGGCGGCGTAACCGCCCGCAGCGCCCTGTCTCGGCGCGGGCGGTGGTGCGGCGCGGGCGGTGGTGCGGCGCCGGCGGCGGCGCGGAGGTCAGCCGAGGAGGGCCGCGACGACCAGGAGCGCCGGGATCGCCAGCACGGTCGTCACCAGCCCTGCGTCCCGGGCGAGCGCGGTGCCCTGCCGGTACTGGATCGCGTACACCAGCACGTTCTGCGCCGTCGGCAGCGCCGACACGACCGCCACCGCGAGCAGCGCCTCCCCCCGCAGCCCGAGCGCGGTGCCGAGCCCGATGGCCAGCGCCGGGTGCACGACCGCCCGCAGCACCGCGACGAGCGCGACGTCCCCGCGCGGCGCCTGCTCGGCGCTGACCCGCGGGGCGGCCAGGGACATCCCGAACGTCAGCAGCGCGAGCGGCGGCGCGGCGGCACCGAGCAGCGCGAACGGCTGGAGCACGACGTCGGGCAGCGTCCACGGCAGGGCCGCGAGCACCAGGCCGATGAGCGTGCCGACGATGACCGGGTTCCGCAGGGTGCGGCGCAGGACCGACCGCAGGGTGGCGAACCGGACGCGCGCGGTCGGGTCGGCGACCGAGCCGTCGCGGGTCCGGCGGTTCCGGGAGTCGAGCACCACCAGGGCGATCGGGACGAGCACGAGCTGCTGGTACAGGGTCGGCGGGACGACGGTGACGATGCTGCCGAGCAGGTAGGCGGTCAGCGGGATGCCGATGTTCCCGGCGTTCACCCACGACGACGCGAGCACCCCGACCACGAGGTCGCCGGTCGGCCGGTGCCGGACCAGCCCCAGGTACGCCGCCGCGAGCAGCGCGACGACGGTCGTGCTGAGGAACGTGACCAGCGCCGACCGGGACACCAGCAGCCCCAGGTCGGCGCGGCCGAGCGTGTCGATGAGCAGCGCGGGCGTGGCCACGGTGAACGCGGTCGCGGCGAGCACCCGCTGGGCGCCCTCCCCGAGCGCGCGGGTGCGGCCGACGAACCAGCCGACCACGACCACGACCACGATCGTGCCGAGCGCGGAGAGGACGGCGAGCATCAGGCGGTCGGACCGCCGTGCGCCCCCTGCTCGTCGCCTGCGTCCGCGCCGTCCGCCCCGTCCGCGAACAGCCCGACGGCCGCCGCGTCCCGCTCCGCCTCGGCGGCGGTCGGCGCGGGCCTGCCCTCGAGGGTCGCGATGACCCCGGGCCCGTACCGGTCGAGCTTCGCCGCGCCGACGCCCGAGATCCCGGACAGCGCGTCGAGGTCGGCGGGCCGGGCCGTGGCGATGTCCCGGAGCGTCGCGTCGTGGAACACCACGTACGCGGGGACCCCCTGCTCCTTGGCCGTGGCCGCACGCCAGGCCCGCAGACGCTCGAACAGCGCGGCGGCGTCGTCGCCCAGCTCGGCGGCTGGGGCCGCGGCGGCCGCCGCACCCCGGCGCCCGGCGGCCCCGCGCGCGGCCCGCCCGGGCGGCCGGGCGTCGTGCCGCAGCGGCACCGGCCGGTCCCCGCGCAGCACCTCGGCGCTCGCCTCGGTCAGCCGCAGGGTCCCGTAGCCGTCGGCGTCGACACCCAGCAGGCCCTGCGCGAGCAGCTGCCGCACCACCCCGCGCCACTGGGCGTCGCCGAGGTCCGACCCCACGCCGAACGTGGACAGCCCGGCGTGCCCGAGCTGGTCGATCCGGGCGGTGCGCTTGCCGAGCAGGATGTCGACGAGGTGGCCGGCGCCGTAGTGCTGGTTCCGCTCGCGCTCCAGGCGGACGACGGTCGACAGCAGCTTCTGCGCCGCGACGGTGCCGTCCCAGGTCTGCGGCGGTGCGAGGCAGGTGTCGCAGTTGCCGCACGGCTCGGCGTCCTGGTCGAAGTAGGCCAGCAGCTGGACCCGGCGGCAGGTCACGGTCTCGCAGAGGGCGAGCATCGCATCGAGGTGCGCCGACAGCCGCCGGCGGTGCGCGGCGTCGCCCTCGGAGGTGTCGATCATCTTGCGCTGCTGCACGACGTCCTGCAGGCCGTACGCCAGCCACGCGGTCGAGGGCCGGCCGTCGCGCCCGGCGCGCCCGGTCTCCTGGTAGTAGCCCTCGACGGACTTCGGCAGGTCGAGGTGCGCGACGAACCGCACGTCGGGCTTGTCGATGCCCATGCCGAACGCGATCGTCGCGACCATGACGAGCCCGTCCTCGCGCAGGAACCGGGCCTGGTTCCGTGCGCGGACCTGCCGGTCGAGCCCCGCGTGGTAGGGCAGCGCGGGGATGCCCTGGTCGCTGAGGAACTCGGCGGTCTGCTCGACGGATGCGCGCGACAGGCAGTAGACGATGCCCGAGTCGCCGGCGTGCTCGGTCCGCAGCAGGTCGAGCAGCTGGGTGCGCGGGCTGGCCTTCGGCACGATCCGGTACTGGATGTTCGGCCGGTCGAACGAGGCGACGAACTGCCGGGCCGCGGTGAGGTCGAGGCGCTCGGCGATCTCCGCGCGGGTCGCGGCGGTGGCGGTCGCGGTCAGGGCGATCCGCGGCACGTCCGGCCACCGCTCGTGCAGCACCGACAGCCCGAGGTAGTCGGGCCGGAAGTCATGGCCCCACTGGGACACGCAGTGCGCCTCGTCGATCGCGAACAGGCTGATCGCGCAGCGGTCGAGCAGCGCGAGGGTCTCGGGCACCCGGAGCCGCTCGGGGGCGAGGTACAGCAGGTCCAGCTCGCCGTCCAGCAGGGCCCGCTCGACGGCCCGGCGCTGCCCGAGGTCCTGGGTCGAGTTGAGGAACCCGGCCCGGACGCCGAGCGCCGACAGCGCGTCGACCTGGTCCTGCATCAGCGCGATGAGGGGGGAGACCACCACGCCGGTGCCACCGCGGACCAGCGCGGGCACCTGGTAGCAGAGCGACTTGCCGCCGCCCGTCGGCATGAGGACGAGCGCGTCCCCGCCGGCGACGACGGTGTCGATGATCTCCGCCTGCTCGCCGCGGAACGCGTCGTAGCCCCACACCTCGCGCAGGACGTCGACCGGGGCGCGGCCGGTCGTGGTGTCGTGCGCGGGCCGGGGGACCGGGTGCGGCTCGCCCGGCACCCCGGGTGGCGGGGCGGCGGGCGCGGCGGCGCGGGCGGGCGCGGCGGCCCGGTGCCCGCGGTCCGGCTCGTACGGGGGCTCCTCGGCCGGGTCGTACGGCGGCTCGTCGGGCAGCGGCCACTCGTCGTCCCATGCCTGCGTCACGCCGTCCACCCTAGCCGCGGGGTCCGACGTCACCGCCGTCGTCCACAGGCCCGGTCCGACCCGCGGGCACCGAGGTCGCGGGAGGTGGTCGCGCGGGCCGCGCCCCGCTCCCCGGAACGTCCCGGGCGTCCCGCGTGGCGCCCCGCGTGGCGCCACGGTGTGACGCGATCCGGGGTTGGCCCGCCAGCGGACCGGGCCTATCCTCGGGGCGGGCCGTCCGGCCCGGGACGGCACGAGGGCGAGGAGGTGGACGCGATGGACGACACCGCCAGTAGTCGGCATCCGTCGACGCCCGTCGTGCTGCACGCGCCGGCCTGAGCCGCCCTCACCGCAGGGCCCGGGTCCGCGCGAGCCGGACGTCGAGGCGTCGACGGAGCACCGGCGCCGCGCACCCCGCGGCGCTCCGGCGCCGCCGCCGTGCGGCGCACCCACCGTCACCGGCCCCGTGCCGTGACGACCCGATCCCCGTCGACCGGTCCGGCCCGTGCCGTGCCGCCGCCGGCGCGCCTCCCGTGCCCCGCACGTCTCGCGCCGACGACGGTGCCGCGCCCCGCCGCCCGCCGCGTCGTCCGGGCCCGCACGCCACCGCCCACCGCCCCGCGCCCCGCCGCGCGCCGCGTCCGGCGGTGCCGTGCCCGGAGTGCCCGGGACCGGGTCGTCGCGCCCGTGGCCCCGCCACGTCAGGAGTGCGTCATGACCCGCCACACCACCACCGTCCTGCCCCCGCGCCGCGCCGGCGACGGGCTCCCCGCCCACCTCGACCTGCACGACGTCGTCGCCGTCGGCACCCGCGCCGCCGTCGCGGCGTGGCTGCAGCACACCCCGGACGCCCGGACCCGGGCGGACGAGCTCGCCGAGCTCTCCGACCGGCAGGTCCGGTCGCTCGTCGGCCTGCTCGACCCGGCCACGGCCGCGGACCTGCTCGGGTCGCTCGACCCGCACGCCGCCGCGGAGGTCGTGCAGGTCGTCGAGCCGGCCGTCGCCGCCGGGCTGGTCGACAGCCTCGACGCGGACGAGGCCGCCGAGCTGCTGCGCAGCCTCCCGGACGCCGACCGGGCCGCGGTCCTCGCCGCCATGCGGGTCACGCGGTCGGCCGTCGTCCGCGGGCTGCTCGCCTGGCCGGAGGACTCCGCCGCCGCGCGCATGAACCCGGACGTCGTGTCCGTGCGCCCGGGGATGTCCGTGCGCGAGGCCGTCGCCGCGGTGCGCGAGCAGACCGAGTCCGCCGCGGAGAGCGGCGAGGTCTACGTCACGACCACGCCCACCGACGACGCCGGCCCGGTGCTGCTCGGCGTGGTGTCGTTCCGCGACCTGGTGCTGGCCGGGTCCGACCGGCAGGTCGCGAGCCTGATGCGGGAGGACGTCGTCACCGTCGAGCCCACCGCGGACCAGGAGGCCGCGGCGCGGCTGCTGCACCGGCACCGGCTGACCGCCCTGCCCGTGGTCGCCGACGGCCAGCTGCTCGGGGTGCTGACCCCGGACGACGTCGCGGACATCGTCGAGGAGGAGGCCACCGAGGACGCGGTGCGCCAGGGCGGTGCGCAGCCGCTGGACGTGCCGTACCTGCGGGCGTCGCCGTGGCTGCTGTGGCGGAAGCGGATCGTCTGGATGCTCGTCCTGTTCATCGCGGAGATGTACACGGGCACGGTGCTGCGCGCGTTCGAGGAGGAGCTCGACACCGTCATCGCGCTGGCGTTCTTCGTCCCGCTCCTCATCGGCACGGGGGGCAACGCCGGCACGCAGATCACGACGACCCTGATCCGGGCGATGGCCGTCGGGCAGGTGCGGCTCCGCGACGTCGGGAAGGTGCTGCGCAAGGAGCTCACCACCGGCGCGCTGATCGCGGTCACGATCGCGACCGTCGGCTGGCTGCGTGCGTGGACCCTCGGCGTCGGGCCGGAGGTCGCGCTGACCGTCGCCGTCGCCGCGGCGGCGATCGTCCTCTGGTCGTCGCTCGTCGCCTCGGTGCTGCCCCTGGTGCTCCGCCGGATCGGGATCGACCCCGCCGTCGTCTCCGGCCCGATGATCACGACGCTGGTCGACGGCACCGGCCTGATCATCTACTTCGAGGTCGCCAGGCTCCTGATCTCCTCGCTCGGGGCCTGACCGGGTCCTGACCGGGGCCCGACCGGAGCCGTCCCGCGCGGGCCGTAGGGTGGGCCCGTGCGGGACGAGACCGGCCGGGCGGCCGACGCGTCGGCCGGGGCGGCGTCCCCGGTCGAGAGCGTCGACCGCGCCCTGCGCACCCTCGACGCGGTGGCCGCCGCGGGCCCGGGCGGGGCGTCGCTCGCCGACCTGTCCGCCGCGCTGGGCGTGCACAAGACGACCGTGCACCGCTCGCTCGCGGCCCTCCGGCACCGGGACTACGTGGCCCAGGACCCGGACTCCGGCCGGTACGCGCTGGGCCCGGCGGCCGTGCTGCTCGCGGACCGCTACTTCGCCGAGGACGACCTGCCCGCCCGGCTGCACGGGGCGCTGGTCGCGCTGTGCGCCGCGGCGGACGAGCTCGTGCACCTCGGCGTCCTCAGCGGCGTGCAGGTCGTCTACCTCGACAAGGTCGAGCCGGAGCGCGCCGTCCGGGTGTGGTCCGCGATCGGCCGCCGGAACTGGGCGGTCACCACGGCGCTCGGCCGGGCGATGCTCGCGTTCCGCGACACCCCGCGCCCCACCCTCGACGGCTACGTCCGCGCGGTCGAGCCGGCGGGCCGCGTCGACGCCGACCACGTCGCCGACGAGCTCGCCCGGGCACGGGAGCGCGGGTACGCCGTCGAGCTGCAGGAGAACGAGCCGGGCATCGCGTGCCTCGCCGTTCCGCTGCTGCGCGGCACCCGGCCCGCGGCGGCCCTGAGCATCACCGCGCCCGCGGACCGCATGACGCCCAGGCGCATGTCCGAGCTGCACGACCGCATCCGCGCGGTCGTCCCCCCGCTCCTCCCGGCCGGCCTGGCGCTCCCCGCCCCGCGCTGACCCCACGGGCGCGCCCCGCCCGCAGGCCCCGCCCCGCCCCCGCCCCGCGCTGACCCCGCGGACACGCCCCGCCCCGCAGGCCCCGCCCCGCCCCCGCCCTCCGGATCCCCGCCGAGGGTGCAGCAGATGCTGCCCCCGGCCCCCCGAAGCCAGCACCTGCTGCGACCTCGCCGCCCCGGCGCGCGCAGGAGGGCGTTGCTCCCGCGCGCCCGCTGTGGCACCCTCAGTTGCGGACAGCGCGACGAGCGTTGCGCACAGTGGAACGAAGGAGTTCGCATGGACGACGTCCTCATCCGCCTCGCCGCGCACCGCCTGGTGCCCGTGGTGGTGCTCGACGAGGCCCGCGACGCCGGCCCGCTCGCCGACGCGCTGGTGGGTGGCGGCCTGCCGGTCGCCGAGGTCACCTTCCGCACCGCCGCCGCGGCCGACGCGATCCGCGCGATGGCCGACCGCGGCGACGTGCTGGTCGGCGCCGGCACCGTCGTGACGACCGACCAGGTCGAGCAGGCCGTCAAGGCCGGCGCGAGCTACCTGGTCTCCCCGGGGACGTCCCGCGCGGTGGTCGAGCGGGCGCAGGAGCTCGGCGTCCCCGTGCTGCCGGGCGCCGTCACGGCCACCGAGGTGCAGGCCGCGCTCGAGCTCGGGCTCGACACGGTGAAGTTCTTCCCGGCCGGGACCTCGGGCGGCAGCAAGGCGATCTCCGCGCTCGCCGCGCCGTTCGGCGGCGCCCGGTTCGTCCCGACCGGCGGCGTCGGCCCGGCGAACCTCGACGAGTACCTGGCCCTGCCGTGCGTCGCCGCCGTCGGCGGGTCGTGGATGGTGCCCCGCGACCGCGTGCGCGCCGGCGACCTCGAGGGCGTGCGCGCCCTGGTCGCCGACGCCGTCGCCCTCGCCGCCCGCCTGCGCCCCTGACGACCGCCCCGACCGGAGGACCCGACATGCCCCTGCAGATCCGCCCCGCCGCCGATGTCCGCTACGACGCCGTCTCGCTCGGCGAGGTGATGCTGCGGCTCGACCCGGGGGAGGGCCGCATCCGCACCGCCCGCCAGTTCCGCGCCTGGGAGGGCGGCGGCGAGTACAACGTCACCCGCGGCCTGCGCCGGGCGTTCGGCCTGCGCGGCGCCGTCGTGACCGCGCTGGCGGACAACGAGATCGGCCGCCTGGTCGAGGACTTCATCCTGCAGGGCGGCGTGGACACCTCGTTCATCCGGTGGGTGCCGTACGACGGCATCGGGCGCGGCGTCCGGAACGGCCTGAACTTCACCGAGCGGGGCTTCGGCGTCCGCGGCGCGGTGGGCGTCAGCGACCGCGGGAACACCGCGGCGAGCCAGCTCGCCCCCGCCGACGTCGACTGGGACCACCTGTTCGGCGAGCTCGGCGTGCGGTGGCTGCACACCGGCGGCATCTACGCGGCGCTGTCCGAGACCGCGGCCGAGACGGTGATCGCCGCGGTGACCGCTGCGAAGCGGCACGGCACGGTGGTGTCCTACGACCTGAACTACCGGCCGAGCCTGTGGAAGGCGGTCGGCGGCCAGGCCCGCGCGCAGGAGGTGAACCGGGAGATCGCCCGGCACATCGACGTGATGATCGGCAACGAGGAGGACTTCACGGCCGCGCTCGGCTTCGAGGTCGAGGGTGTCGACGAGAACATCTCCGCGATCGAGGTGGACTCGTTCGCGGCGATGATCGACAAGGTCGCCGCCGAGTTCGGCAACTTCGAGGTCATCGCGACGACCCTCCGGACCGTCCGGAGCGCCACGGTCAACGACTGGGGCGCCATCGCGTGGTCGCGCGAGTCCGGCCTGGTGCAGGCCACGCACCGCCCGGGCCTGGAGATCCTCGACCGGGTGGGCGGCGGCGACTCGTTCGCGTCCGGCCTGATCTACGGCCTGCTCGACGGGCAGCCGCTGGCCACGGCCGTCGAGTACGGCGCGGCGCACGGCGCCCTGGCGATGACCACCCCCGGCGACACGACCATGGCGTCGAAGGCCGAGGTGCTCAAGCTGGCGGGCGGCGGCGGCGCGCGCGTCGACCGCTGAGGGGGACGCGCGGACCGGCCCCGCCCTCCGCTCGCGCGGGGGACGGGGCCGGTCTCGTGGGACGGCGTCGTCAGCGCACGTCGTCGTCGACCCAGTCGAAGGTCTTCGTCACGGCCTTCTTCCACAGGCGGTACTGCCGGTCCCGCTCGCCCGACTCGATGTTCGGCGTCCAGCGGCGGTCCTCCGCCCAGTTGTCGATGACGTCCTGCTCGCCCTCCCAGAACCCGACGGCGATGCCCGCGGCGTACGCGGCGCCCAGGGCCGTGGTCTCCGCGACCTTCGGCCGGACGACGGGCACGTCGAGGACGTCCGCCTGGAACTGCATGAGCAGGTTGTTCGCCGTCATGCCGCCGTCGACCTTGAGCTCGGTGAGCGCCACGCCGGAGTCGGCGTTCATCGCGTCCAGCACCTCGCGGGTCTGGAAGGCCGTGGCCTCCAGCGCGGCCCGCGCGATGTGGTTGCGGTTGACGTACCGGGTCAGCCCGACGAGGGCACCGCGGGCGTCGGAGCGCCAGTACGGCGCGAACAGGCCGGAGAACGCCGGCACGAAGTATGCGCCGCCGTTGTCGTCGACCTTGGACGCCAGGTACTCGATGTCGGGCGCGTCCATGAACATGCCGAGGTTGTCGCGCAGCCACTGCACCAGCGAGCCGGTGACCGCGATCGAGCCCTCGAGCGCGTACACCTGCGGCTTGTCGCCGATCTTGTAGGCGACGGTCGTGAGCAGGCCGTTCTTGGACGGGACCGGCTCGGTGCCGGTGTTCAGCAGCATGAAGTTGCCGGTGCCGTAGGTGTTCTTGGCCGTGCCCACCTCGAAGCACGCCTGGCCGAACGTCGCGGCCTGCTGGTCGCCGAGGATGCCGGCGATCGGCACGCCCGGGACGAGGCCGCCCTGGCGCCCGTGCCCGTAGACCTCCGAGGAGGAGCGGATCTCCGGGAGCATGGACAGCGGCACGCCCATCTCCGCCGCGATCTCCTCGTTCCAGGTGAGCGAGTCGACGTTCATGAGCATCGTGCGCGAGGCGTTGGTGACGTCGGTGACGTGCACGCCGCCCTCGACGCCGCCGGTCATGTTCCACAGCACCCAGGCGTCGGTGTTGCCGAACGCCAGCTCGCCGCGCTCCGCCTTCTCCCGCGCGCCCTCGACGTTGTCGAGGATCCAGCGGATCTTCGGGCCGGAGAAGTAGGTCGCCAGCGGCAGGCCGACCCGGTCCTTGTAGCGCTCGGCGCCGCCGCCGAGGGCCGCGAGGTCGTCGCAGATCTTCTGGGTGCGGGTGTCCTGCCAGACGATCGCGTTGTACACCGGCTGGCCGGTGGTGCGGTCCCAGACCACCGCGGTCTCGCGCTGGTTGGTGATGCCGATGGCGGCGACGTCGGAGTAGGTCTTGTTCGCCCGGGTGAGCGCGAGGCCCACGACCTCGCGGGTGTTGTTCCAGATCTCGTTCGGGTCGTGCTCCACCCAGCCGGCGCGCGGGAAGATCTGCTGGTGCTCGGTCTGCCCGACGGACACGATCTGCCCGCCGTGGTTGAACAGGATGGCCCGGGTGGAGGTAGTGCCCTGGTCGATCGCCATGACGAACTGCTCGGACATGTGACTTCCTTCAGGTCGAGTGATCCCGCCGGAGCGGCGGGCGCGGGCCGCATGGCGGCACCGCGGGGGGATCGGACGCGGCGGGGGCCGCGGGTGGCCGGCGGGACCGGGTGCCCACCCCGGCAGGGGCGTGGGACGGGCACCCGGCCGCCGTGCGCGGTCGGGTCAGAACACCCAGCCGAGGGCCTGCGCCAGCAGACCGCCGAGGATGCCGCCGACGGCGGGGCCGAGCACCGGCACCCAGGAGTAGCCCCAGTCGGACGAGCCCTTGCCCTTGATCGGGAGCAGGGCGTGCGCGATGCGCGGACCGAGGTCACGCGCCGGGTTGATGGCGTAGCCGGTGGGACCACCGAGGCTGGCGCCGATCGCGAGCACGACGAGAGCGACGCCGAGCGGGCCGATCTGCGCCGGCGTGTTGCCGGAGATGACCACCCAGAACACCAGCACGAAGGTGCCGATGACCTCGGTGATGAAGTTCCAGCCGTAGGACCGCAGCTCCGGGCCGGTGGAGAACACCGCGAGCTTGATGCCCGGCTCCGCGTCCTGGTCGAAGTGCTTCTTGTAGGCGAGGTAGGCGAGCGTCGCACCGACCGCGGCTCCGGCGAACTGCGCCGCGATGTACAGGAACCCGTTGGCCGCGGTCACCTCGATGCCCGGGGCGAACTCCTCCTTGCCCGCGGCCCAGATGCCGAGGGTGACTGCGGGATTCAGGTGCGCGCCGGACTTGAAGGCCACGTAGACCGCGGTGAACACCGCGAGGCCCCATCCGAAGTTGATCAGCAGCCAGCCGCCGCCGAACCCCTTCGTCTTCGGCAGGATCACGTTGGCGACCACGCCTGCACCCAGGAGGAGCAGGGTCGCGGTGCCGAGGAACTCGGAGAGGATGGCCTCGCCGATCGAGATGGACTCCACAGTCGACCTCTTTCGTAGACGGACGTCGTTGTCTCGTAGTAGGGCTCCGGCGGACCGGAGTGCGGCCGGGGGACCGCAGGTGGTGCGCCTTCAGTACCCGATCATGTCCCTGCCGGGGGGTTCGCGGCAGGGGTGTCGGGGGACGAACCGGGCTTGTGACCGGGGTGGACGGGGTCGGCGTCGAGCGGCAGCAGCGGCGCGAGGTCCTCCGCGGCGTCCCGGGCGGCCTGCGCGGCCGCGTCGTCGGGCTGCTGCGCGGCGGCGTGCTCGGCCTCGGCGCGCGCCCGGTAGGCGGCGATCTCGCGCTCGCGGGTGGCGGCGTCCCAGCCGAGCCGCGGGGCGATGATGTCCGCGATCTCGTCCAGGGCGCCGACGCCCTTGTCGGCCTGCTCGTAGTTCAGGCGGGTGCGGTGCATGAGGACGTCGTCCAGGTGCAGCGCGCCCTCGTGGGTGACGGCGTAGGCGATCTCCGCGCCGATGTACGCCGCGGCGTTCGGCAACGGCCGGCCCAGCTCCGGGTCCGCGTCCACGAGCTCCAGCAGCTCGCCGAGCAGCGAGCCGTACCGGTGCAGCAGGTGGTCCATCCGGCCGCGGTCCCAGCCGTAGCGGTTGCCGATGTCGCGCGACTGGCGCTGCAGCACCTGCAGCCCCTCCGCGCCGACCAGCGGGACCTTGTGCGTGATGGACGGGAGCGTCGTCGCGCGGGACCCGATGGCGAAGTCGACGGCGTCCTTGGCCATCACCCGGTAGGTCGTGAGCTTGCCGCCGGCGATGACGGTCAGGCCCGGCGTCGGGGAGGCGACGGTGTGCTCGCGGGACACCTTCGCGGACGAGGTGCCCTCCTTGGTGCCGGGCTGCAGCAGCGGCCGCAGGCCGGCCCAGGTGCCGATGACGTCCTCCCGGGTGATCGGCCGGGACAGCACCGTGTTCGCGTGGTCGATGACGTAGTCGATGTCCGCGCTGGTGGCCACGGGGTGCACGAGGTCCTGCTCCCACGGGGTGTCGGTGGTGCCGATCACCCAGTAGCGGGACCACGGGATGATGAACAGCACCGACTTCTCGGTCTGCAGGATCAGGCCGGTGTTCCCGGCGATCCGGTCGCGCGGCACGACGATGTGGATGCCCTTGGAGGCCAGCACGCGCAGGCCGCCCTCGGTGCCGGCGAGCGACTCGGTCTGCTCGGTCCACACGCCGGTGGCGTTGATGACGTGCCGGGCGCGGACGGTGAACCGCTCGCCCGTCTCGAGGTCCGCCAGCTCGGCGCCGGTCACCGCGCCGCCCGACGTCGTCGTGAGGCCGACCACCTGCGTGCGGGACGCCGCGTGCGCGCCGTAGGAGACCGCGGTGCGGATCAGGGTGGAGACCAGGCGGGCGTCGTCCACGCTCGCGTCCCAGTAGCGGACGGCGCCGATCGCGGCGTCGTGCCGCAGGTCGGGGAACAGCCGCTCCATGCCCTTGCGGGTGAGGTGCCGGTGGATCGGCATCGCGCGGTGGCGGCCGTTGACGCTGGCGAGCGTGTCGTAGAGCGCGACGCCCGCGCCGACGTACGCCCGCTCCCACACCCGGTTCTCGAGCGGGTAGAGGAACGACACCGGCTTGACCAGGTGCGGCGCCAGGTCCGAGATCAGCAGGTCGCGCTCGGTGAGCGCCTCGCGGACCAGGTGGAAGTCCAGCATCTGCAGGTAGCGCAGGCCGCCGTGCACGAGCTTGCTGGACCGGCTCGACGTGCCGGACGCCCAGTCCTGCGCGTCGATCACGGCGGTCGACAGGCCGCGGGTCACCGCGTCCAGGGCGATGCCGGCGCCCGTGACGCCGCCGCCGATGACCAGGACGTCGAGCTCGGGCCCGCCCTCCGTGGTCGCTCGCAGGGTCGCCAGCGCGTCGTCACGCAGGCGGGGGGTCAGTGCTGCGGTCCTCATGTCCCACTCCATCGCGGTCTTGCTCCGGCCTCACCCCTGTCGCCGGCCGTGGAGGGCCCGCAGACTGGGACTTCGGTCCTGTCTGTTCGCTATCGTCGTCACGACGCGAACAGACGCGCAACCGCTGTGCACGAATGTGCATCGACGAGGAGGTCGTGGGCGATGGCCGACCGGGAGCAGGACGTGCTGCGCGCGGCCTCGATGTACTACCTGCAGGACGTCAAGATGGACGTGATCGCCCGCCACCTGGGCACCTCGCGGTCCACCGTCTCGCGGCTGCTGAAGCGCGCCCGGGAGACCGGGATGGTCGAGATCACCCTCCGGCCCTCGACGATGCGCGCGCCCGGGCTGGGCCGCACGATCTCCGCGGAGTTCGGCATCGACACGTACGTGGTGCCGGTGCCGGACTCCGGCGAGCAGGTCGACACGCTCGACCAGGTGGCCCGCGCCACCGCGCGCCTGCTGGGGTCCTGGTTCGACTCCGACATGATCCTCGGCGTCGCCTGGGGGACCACGCTCGCGGCGGTGTCCCGGCGCCTCCAGCCGAAGCCGACGCACGGCAGCGTGGTCGTGCAGCTGAACGGCGCGGCCAACACCCGCACGTCCGGCATCGAGTACGCCAGCGACCTCATCGCGTCGTTCGGGTCCGCGTTCGGCGCGACCGTGCACCACTTCCCGGTCCCGGCGTTCTTCGACTACCCGGAGACCAAGCAGGCGATGTGGCGCGAGCGGTCGGTGCGGCGCGTGCTCGACGAGCAGATCCGGGCCGACATCGCCCTGTTCTCCGTCGGGTCCGTGACCGGTTCCGTGCCGTCCCACGTCTACTCCGCGGGCTACCTGGACGAGGACGACGTCACGCTGCTGCACGACCAGGCCGTCGTCGGGGACGTGTGCACGGTGTTCCTGCGCGCCGACGGGTCGTGGCGGGACGTGCCGCTGAACGCGCGCGCCACCGGACCCTCGCCCGACCAGCTCCGGCGGATCCCGCGGCGGCTGTGCGCGGTCGCCGGGGACAACAAGGCGGTGCCGCTGCTGGCCGCGCTGCGCGCCGGGACGATGACGGACCTCGTGGTCGACGAGCGCACCGCCGCGCGGCTGCTCGAGATCGCCTGACGGCCCGACACGTGCCGGTGACGCGGGCCTGCTACCGTCCGCCGGCATGACCCGACCGGGACGGCCCCGCGCCGCCGAGGAGCGCGACACCCGCGGCGCCGTGCTCGCCGCCGCCGCGAGCCTGTTCGCCGCCGTCGGCTACACCGCGACGTCGACGTACGCGATCGCCGAGCGCGCCGGGGTCAAGCAGGCGTCGATCTACCACCACTTCCGCGGCAAGGACGCCCTGCTGCGCACGCTGCTGCTCGACACCGTCCGGCCCCCGCTCGACCTCGCGGAGCGGCTGCTCGCCGAGACCGGCGAGCCCGCGGCCCGGCTGTGGGCGCTGTGCGACACGGACGCCCGCTGGCTCGCGGACGGCCCGGTCAACGTCGGCGCGCTGCTGCGGCTCCCCGAGGTCGAGGACGTCGCGTTCGCGGAGTTCCACGAGGACCGGGCGCGGCTGCGGGAGGCGTACGGGGAGCTCGTCGCGGCGGTCGCCGGCCCGGGCGCGGCCCTCGGCGCGGGGACGCTCGTGTTCGGCCTGGTCGAGTCGGTCATCACGGCCCGCCGCAGCGGGGCCGCCGCGGCCGGCGAGGTCGCCCCGCTGGTCGCGGACGCCGCGCTGCGGGTGCTCGGGCTGGACGACGCGGCGGTCGCCCGGGCGCGGGCCGGCGCGGCGGCCCTGGTGCCGCACCCGCACCTGCCGGGGGACGACGTGCTGGACGGTGCGGCGGCCGAGCCGGCGCGCGACGTAGGTTGACCCGGTGACCGACCAGCCCGCGTTCCGGATCCGCCCCGCCCTGCCCGCCGACGTCCGCGGCATCCGCGACCTGGTCCAGCCGTACGCCGACGAGCGCATCCTGCTCGCGAAGGAGTGGGTCGGGTACTACGAGGCGGTCCAGGAGTTCCACGTCGCCGAGACGCCGGACGGCACCCTGATCGGCTGCGGCGCCCTGCACGTGATGTGGCAGGACCTCGCCGAGATCCGCACGCTCGCCGTCGCGCGGGAGTGGCGCGGGCGCGGCGTCGGGCACGCCCTGCTCGAGGCGCTGACCGTGCGGGCGCGCGAGCTCGGGCTGCGGCGGCTGTTCTGCCTGACGTTCGAGGTCGACTTCTTCGCCGGGCACGGCTGGGGCCAGGTCGCCGGGCCGGCGGTGCCGCCCGAGGTGTTCGCCGAGCTGCTGCGGTCGCACGACGACGGGGTCGCGGAGTTCCTGGACCTGGCGCGGGTGAAGCCGAACACGCTCGGCAACACGCGGATGATCGTCGAGCTCGACTGACCGCCCCGCCCGCTCCTCAGACGGGGAGCCGGTAGCGCGGCCCGGCGTCGTCGCCGTCTCCGGCCCGCTCCACCGCGACCCGCTCCACCAGGCCGTCCGCGAGCAGGCCCGCCAGGCAGCGCTCCCGCTGCGCGTCGTCCGGCCACACCGCGGCCACCGCCGACGCCGGGGCGGGCTCGAGCGCCTCGCGGAGCAGCGCCATGATGCGGCCGCGCACCTGCCGGTCGGTGCCCGCCCACGCCTGGGTGCGCCGCCGCGGCGCGTGCACGTCCGCGGGCGACCCGGCCGCCCGCCACGCGCACAGGTCCCGCACCGGGCACGCCGGGCACCGCGGGGCGCGCGCCGTGCACACCAGGGCGCCCAGCTCCATCGACGCCGCCGCCCACCGCGCCGCCCCGGCGTCGTCCGGGGGGACCAGGGCCTCGGCCGCCGCACGCTCCCCGACGGTCGGCGTCGGCGCCGGGAGCGCCGCGCCCTCGACGACCCGGGCCAGCACCCGCCGCACGTTCGTGTCCAGCACCACCGACCGCCGCCCGAACGCGAACGCCCGCACCGCCGCGGCCGTGTACGACCCGATGCCCGGCAGCGCCAGCAGCTCGGCCTCGTCCGACGGGACCTCGCCGCCGTGCCGCTCGACGACCGCGCGGGCGCACTCCTGCAGCCGCAGCGCGCGGCGCGGGTAGCCCAGGCGGTCCCAGGCGCGCAGCACGTCCGCGGGGCTGGCGGCGGCGAGGTCGGCCGGGCGCGGCCACCGGGACATCCAGGCCCGCCACGCCGGCTCCACCCGGACCACCGGGGTCTGCTGCAGCATGACCTCGCTGACCAGGACGCCCCACGCCGTGCGGTCCGGCGCCCGCCACGGCAGGTCCCGGGCGTGCACGTCGAACCACGCGACGACCGCCCCGCGGACGGCGGCGGCGTCCGGGACGGCGGGCGCGGCGCCGGGCGCGGTCGGGGTGGGATCGGCGGGCACGGGGCACATCCTCACCCGCCGCCGCCCCCGGACCCGAATCCCGCCCCCGGCCCCGACCCGCGCCGATCTCGGCGAGCTGCGGGGAATCGGGGGGTGGTCGGCGGGGCGGCTCGGGGGAGGGCGGGTCCGGCGCTACCGTGAGCGCGACCACCGAGACGGAGGGACCGGGACATGGGCGTGCTGCGGCCGGAGGGCTCGCTGCCCGCCCGCGTGTACTGGGTGCGGCGCGCGGTCGTGCTGCTCGTGCTCGTCGCGGTGGTCGTGCTGCTGGTCCTGGGCGTCCGGGCGCTGCTGGGCGGCAGCGACCCCGAGGGCACCCCGGCCCCGACCTCACCGACGACGGCGGCGACCGACGGGAAGAGCGACGCGGAGGCGGCCAGCACCCCGGCGTGCGACGCGGCGGCGCTCGGCGTGACGCTCGCGGCGGACGGGACGACCTACGGGGCCGGGGCGCTCCCCACGTTCACGATCACGCTGGTGAACGACGGCGAGCAGCCCTGCCTGGTGGACGCCGGCGAGGCGCAGCGGCAGATCCTCATCACGTCCGGCAGCGACCGGATCTGGGCGAGCACCGACTGCGGCGGCACGGACCCGATGCCGCTGCTGCTCGCACCGGGGGAGCCCGACGAGCGCCAGGTGCAGTGGGACCGGAACCGGTCGGTCGAGGGCTGCGCGACGGGTCAGGCCGCGGCGCTGCCGGGCACGTACCAGGCGGTGCTCACGCTCGCGGGCGTGACGACGGAGCCGGTGGTGTTCGGCCTCGAGTGAGGCCGGGGCTCAGACGTACCGCTCGAGGATGCTGGACTCCGCCAGGCGGGACAGCCCCTCGCGCACGGCCCGCGCCCGCTGCTCGCCGACGCCGTCGACCGCCATGAGGTCGTCGATGTTCGCCGCGAGCAGCTTCTGCAGCCCGGAGAAGTGCCCGACGAGCCGGTCGACGATCGCGGACGGCAGTCGCGGCACCTTCGACATGAGCCGGTAGCCGCGGGGGCCGGTGGCGGCGTCGAGCATCTCGACGCCGGCGGGCAGGCCGAGCACCCGGGCGATGAGCGCGAGGTCGAGGAGCTCGGTGGAGTCGAGGGTCGCGAGCGAGGCCTGGATGGCCTCGGCGTCCCGGCGGCTGGAGTCGAGGTAGTCGCGGATGACCAGCTCGCTGTCGGTGCCGATGCCGCCGGTGAGCTCGTCGAGCTGCAGGGACAGCAGGCGGCCGTCGGTGCCGAGCTCGACGACGTAGCCCGCGATCTCCTCGGAGATGCGGCGCACCATCTCCTGCCGCTGGACGACCACGCAGACGTCGCGGACGGTGACGAGGTCCTCGATCTCCAGGGCGGACAGCGTGCCGCTGACCTCGTCGAGGCGGGACTTGTACCGCTCGAGCGTGGCGAGCGCCTGGTTGGCCCGGGACATGATCGCGTCGGCGTTCTCGAGCACGTGCCGCTGGTCGCCGACGTAGAGCGCGATGATCCGCATGGACGCGGACACGGAGATCACCGGCAGGCCGGTCTGCTTCGCGACCCGCTCGGCGGTGCGGTGCCGGGTGCCGGACTCGGAGGTCGAGATCGTCGGGTCGGGGAGCAGCTGCACGGCCGCCCGCACGATCCGCCGGGTGCCCGGGTCCATGACGATCGCGCCGTCCATCTTCGCGAGCTCGCGCAGGCGGGTCGCGGAGAACTCGACGTCGAGCTCGAACCCGCCGGAGCAGATGCTCTCGACCGTGGCGTCCCGGCCCAGGACGATCAGCGCGCCGGTGCGTCCGCGCAGGATCCGCTCCAGGCCGTCGCGCAGCTCGGTGCCGGGGGCGACGGCGGCCAGGGTGTGCCGCAGCAGGTCGTCCGGCGGCGTGGTCGTGGGCACGGCGCGATCCTACGGGGAGCCGGTGACGCCCGCGGCCCGGCGCGCGCCGGTGGACGGTTGCGATGCGGTCACGGCCGGGTGTGGGTGGCGGCGGCTAGCGTGGCGCGCGTGTCGACCACCACCTCCGCCCGGACCGCCCGTCCCGCGTTCCGCTGCACCGAGTGCGGCTGGACGACGTCCAAGTGGGTCGGCCGGTGCGGGGAGTGCCAGACGTGGGGCTCGGTGTCCGAGGACACGGGGCCCGGCGGCGCGGCCCCCCGCACGGCGGTGCAGGTGCCGGTGCGCGGCGCGGCGCGGCCGATCGCGGAGATCGACGTCGAGACCGCCCGGTCCCGCCCCACGGGCGTCGGCGAGCTGGACCGGGTGCTCGGCGGCGGCCTGGTGCCCGGGGCGGTCGTGCTGCTGGCGGGCGAGCCGGGCGTCGGCAAGTCGACCCTGCTGCTCGACGTCGCGAGCCGCGTCGCGTCGGGCGGGCGGACCGTCCTGTACGTGACGGGGGAGGAGTCGGCGGGGCAGGTGCGGCTGCGGGCCGAGCGGATCGGGGCGCTCGCGGGCACGCTGCTGCTCACGGCGGAGACCGACCTCGGCACGATCCTCGGGCACCTCGCCCAGACGGAGCCGGACCTGCTGGTGCTCGACTCGGTGCAGACGGTCGCCTCGGCGGCGGTCGAGGGGTCGCCGGGCGGCGTCGCCCAGGTCCGCGAGGTCGCGGCCGCGCTGATCGCCGCGGCCAAGGAGCGGGGGCTGCCCGTCGTGCTGGTGGGCCACGTGACGAAGGACGGCGCCGTCGCCGGGCCGCGCACGCTCGAGCACCTGGTCGACGTGGTCTGCCAGTTCGAGGGCGACCGGCACTCGCGGCTGCGCCTGCTGCGCGCGACGAAGAACCGGTACGGCCCGACCGACGAGGTCGGCTGCTTCGACCTCAACGAGTCCGGGATCGTCGGCCTGGCCGACCCGTCCGGGCTGTTCGTGTCGCACGAGCGGCACCACGTGCCCGGCACCTGCGTGACCGTGACGCTGGAGGGCCGCCGGCCGCTGGCCACCGAGGTGCAGGCGCTGGTGGCCCCGAGCATGCTCGCCAACCCGCGCCGGACCACCAGCGGCGTCGACGGGTCGCGGCTCGCGATGGTGCTGGCGGTGCTGCAGCGCCGGGCGGGCCTCAAGGTGGCGGACCAGGACGTGTACGTCTCGACCGTCGGCGGCGCCCGCGTGGTCGAGCCCGCGGCGGACCTGGCGCTCGCGCTGGCGACCGTGAGCAGCCGGGAGAACGTCGCCCTGCCGCCGCGGCTCGTGGCGATCGGCGAGGTCGGGCTCGCGGGGGAGATCCGTGCGGTCACCGGGACGGTGCGCCGGCTCGCGGAGGCCGCCCGGCTGGGGTTCACGCACGCGGTGGTGCCGGCCGAGTCGGTCGAGCCCGGGCAGGCGCCCGCGGGGATGCGGGTCGCGCAGGCGGCGGACCTCGGCGAGGCCGTGCGGCTGACCCGGCCGGAGGCGGCGCGGGTCGCCGGGCGCTGACCGGTCGGACGACGTCGCCGTCCTGCTCGCGTGCAGGCACGCTGCAGCGCCCGCTCGCGAGCGGGGCGAGCGCCGACCCGGGCCGCGGCCGCACGGCGCGGGTCCGCGGCGCGCGCCCGCGCGCCCGTTAGGCTGCCGCGGAACCGCCCGACCCCGCAGCGGCAGGAGCACGTGCATGACTGGAACCGACGGCCGACGGGCGCACGACGGCTCGGGAGCCCCGGTGCCGCCGGCGCGCGGGCCGCGCTGGCCGTCCGTGCGCGGCGACGACGCCACCGGAACCGCCCGGACGCCGGACGCCGCGCCCGCCTGGCCGCAGCCGGCGCCGACCTCGGCGCCGGCCGCCGCGGAGCCCGCCGCGCCCCTGCGGCGCACCCGGCGGGACCTGCGCGCGGATGCCGACGCCACCGCGACCGGCGCGCACCCGGTGGTCCCGTCGCCGGCCACCGGTGACCCGCGGCCCGCGCCCGTCCCGCGCACCGCGGCGGACCCCGGCACGGCATCGGAGCCCGGCGCGGCATCGGACCCCGGCCCGGCGTCGGACGCACCGCAGCCGCCCGCAGCCACGCCCGGGCGCCGCCGCCGCTGGTGGATCGCCGGCGCCGTGGCGCTCGCGGTCCTGCTCGTCGCCGGCGGCACCACCGCGTGGCTGCTGCTCCGTGACGACGGGCCGACCACCCCCGAGGCCGGCCCGGTGGTGGAGCAGCCGCTCCCGACCAGCACCGTCGCCCCGGTGGCGCGTCCGGCCACGACGGCCTTCGCCACCGCCCTGCCGACGACCCTGCTCCAGTACGCCCTGGCCGCGTCCGCCGAGGAGCCGCAGTGGCTGGCGGGCGGGGCCCTCGAGGCGTACGCCGAGTCCTACACCGACGGCGCGTCCGGCACGGTCGCCGTGCAGGCGGGCCAGTGGGAGACCCCGGAGGAGGCCGCGGCGTTCCTCGCGACGCTCACCGCCGCGCTCCCGGCCGCGGGCGAGGCACCGGCGGACGGGGCGACGGCGGCCGCGGGCGCCCCGGCCGTGCTGCTCCAGGAGGACGTCCTCGTGGCCGGCCAGCCGACGGGCAGCGCGACCGTCGTCGACGCGGGCGACGGGACGGGCGTGGCCGTGTGGAGCAACGGGACCACGGTGTTCCGCCTCACCGGTCCGGCGGCGGACATCCGCAACCTGTACGCCGCGTACCCGCTCTGACCCGGGCGAGCGCGCCCGCGCCTGCGGCCGACGCCCCGAGGGTGGAGGACGGACCGCCGGGCGGACCCGCCGGCGCGCCGTCCGCGCAGCACGCACCACGCACCACGGCGCCGTCCCCCCGGCCGGCGCCGCCCGACCGAGGAGGACCATGGCACGCATCGGCACCACCGACCTGGACGTCCTGCCCCTGAACCTGGGGGGCAACGTGTTCGGCTGGACCGCGGACGAGCAGGCGTCGTTCGCCGTGCTCGACGCGTTCGCGGCGGAGGGCGGCAGCTTCGTCGACACGGCGGACGTCTACTCGCAGTGGGTCCCCGGGCACGAGGGCGGGGAGTCCGAGGAGGTGCTGGGCCGCTGGATGGCGTCCCGGCAGAACCGCCCGGACGTCGTCGTGGCGACGAAGGTGGGCAAGCACGCCGACCTGCTCGGCACGTCGCGGCCGGTCGTGCGCGCGGCGATCGACGCGTCGCTGAAGCGCCTCGGCACCGACTACGTCGACCTCTACTACGCGCACGCCGACGACCCGAGCACCCCGCTGGAGGAGACCGTCGCCGCGCTGGGCGAGGTCGTCGCCGAGGGCAAGGCCCGGTACGTCGGGGCCTCGAACTTCACGGCGGACCGGCTGGCGGAGGCGCTGCGGATCGCCGACGAGCTCGGGGTCGCCCGGTTCGTCGCCCTGCAGCCGCACTACAACCTCGTGCACCGCGCGGAGTACGAGGGCCCGCTGCAGGAGCTCGCCGTCCGCGAGGGCATCGGCGTGCTGCCCTACTCGTCGCTCGCGAGCGGGTTCCTCACGGGCAAGTACCGGGACGGCGGACCGGCGGTGGACAGCCCGCGTGCGGGCGGCGCGTCGCGCTACCTGGACGACCGCGGGCGGCGGGTGCTGGCGGTGCTGGACGAGGTCGCCGCGGCGCACGGCACGTCGGTGACCGCGGTGTCGCTCGCGTGGCTGCGCGTGCAGCCGGGCGTGGCCGCGCCGATCGCGAGCGCCCGCAGCGTCGAGCAGCTGCCGGACCTGCTCGCGGGCGCGCGCCTCGTGCTCGCGGACGACGAGCTGGACGCCCTGGCCGCCGCGTCCTGACGGCGGCGCGGGGCGGCGGCGGGGCCGCGCGCGACGCGGTGCCTCAGCCCACCGGCACCGCCGCCGCCTCGTCCGCCCCCGCGCGCGGCAGCCGCACCGTGAAGGTCGTGGCGCCGGGGGTCCCGTCGACCTCGATCGTCCCGCTGTGCGCGGCGACCACCGCGTGCACGATCGCCAGCCCGAGCCCGGTGGACCCGGCCGCGCGGTTGCGCGACGCGTCGCCGCGGGCGAACCGCTCGAACAGCCGCGACCGCAGCGGCTCCGCGATGCCGGGCCCGTCGTCGCGCACGCGCAGCAGCACGTCGTCGCCCTCGGGGGCGACGGCGACCACGACGGTGGTGCCGGCCGGGGTGTGCACCCGGGCGTTGGACAGCAGGTTGACCAGCACCTGCCGCAGCCGGTGCTCGTCGCCGGCCACCACGGCTCCGGCCCCGTCGTCACCGGCCTCCGTCAGCGCGTCGAGGTCCAGCCGCCAGACGTGGTCCCGCCCGGCGACGTGCGCGTCGGCGACGGCGTCGACGGCCAGCGCGGCGAGGTCCACCTCGCCGACGTCGAGGTCCCGCCCGGCGTCGAGCCGCGCGAGCAGCAGCATGTCCTCGACCAGCGACGTCATGCGCCGCGCCTCCGACTCGACGCGGCCCATCGCCCGCACGACGTCGTCCGGCAGGTCGCCGGGCATGCGCTGGACGAGCTCGGCGTAGCCGCGGATCGACGCCAGCGGGGTGCGCAGCTCGTGGCTGGCGTCCGCGACGAACCGGCGCACCTGCGTCTCGGACTCGTGCCGGGCGGTCAGGGCGCCCTCGACGTGCCCGAGCATCCGGTTGAGGGCGGCGCCGACCTGGCCGACCTCGGTCGCGGGGTCGGTGTCCTCGTCCGGTACGCGCTCGCGGATGTCGACCTCGCCGCGGGCGAGCGGCATCTCCGAGACGCGGGACGCCGTGGCGGCGACCCGGGCCAGCGGCCGCAGCTCCCGGCGCACCAGCAGGGTCGCCAGGGCGGCGGCGACCAGCAGGCCGAGCGCGGCCACGGCCACCTCGACCGCCACGTAGGCGTCGACCGTGGACGTCACGCCGGCGAGCGGGATCGCGGTGACGGAGGTGTCGCCGCCGTCGGAGACCACCGCCTGCACCCGGTAGCTGCCGAGCCCCGGCAGGTCCACCGTGCGGGGGGTGCCGTCGGCCGCGACGTCGAGCAGCACGGCGGTCTGGTCGTCGGTGAGCGGCTGGATGCGCGCGGAGTCGTCCAGGTAGCCGGCCTGCACGGCGGCCCCGTCGGCGCTCTCGAACAGGCTGACCGTCCCGACGTCCTGACCGGGCAGGCCGAACGCCGGCGGGACGCCGTCGCGCTGCTGCTCGCCGGGGTCCGTCGTCGCCGCGTCGCCCGCGTCCTCCGGCGGTGCCAGGCCCAGCTCCTGCGCCCGGTCCAGGCGCCCGGGGGCCGCGGCGGCGCGCGTGCTCGCGGAGTCGAGCCGGTCGTCGATCTGCCGCAGCAGCGAGGACCGCAGCGCGAGCGTGGACGCCAGGCCCATGACGGCGGCCACGGTCGCGACGAGCGCGACGACCACGGCCACCAGCCGGCGGCGCAGGGTCCAGCGGGGCCGGGCGCGCCGCGCGGTGCCGCTCACGCCGCGGGCTTCAGCACGTACCCGACGCCGCGCAGCGTGTGCAGCATCGGCTCGCGGCCCTTGTCGATCTTGCGGCGCAGGTAGGACACGTAGAGCTCGACGATGTTCGCCTGCCCGCCGAAGTCGTACTGCCACACCCGGTCGAGGATCTGCGCCTTGGACAGCACCCGCTTGGGGTTGCGCATGAAGTAGCGGAGCAGCTCGAACTCGGTCGCGGTCAGGCGGATGTCGTCGCCGCCGCGGGACACCTCGTGCGAGTCCTCGTCCATGCGGAGGTCGCCGACGACGAGCACCGCCTCCTCGCGCTCGGACACGGCGCCGGTGCGGCGGAGCAGGGCGCGCAGGCGCGCGACGACCTCCTCCAGGCTGAACGGCTTCGTGACGTAGTCGTCGCCGCCCGCGGTGAGGCCGGCGATGCGGTCCTCGACGGCGTCCTTGGCGGTGAGGAACAGCACCGGGACCGTGGGGTGCGTCGCGCGGATGCGGCGCAGGACGTCGAGGCCGGACAGGTCCGGCAGCATGACGTCGAGCAGGATGACGTCCGGGTCGAACGCCTTCGCCTGCTTGATCGCGGCGTGGCCGGTGAGCGCGTGCTCCACCGACCAGCCCTCGTAGCGCAGGGCGGTGGCGAGGAGCTCGGCGAGGGTCGCCTCGTCGTCCACGACGAGGGCGCGGACCGGCTGGCCGTCCGCTCGGGTGAGGGCGTCGCGCGGGAGCGTGGAGGTCGTCATGGCACCGAGCATGAGCGCGGGACCTGAGCCGGCCCTGACGTGCACCTGTGGAAACCCTGTGCGCCGCCCAGGGGGCGTTCGCGGGGCGGGTCAGTCCTCCTCGATCACCGACAGCACGTTGCCCGACGGGTCGGTGAACCAGGCGATCAGCGGGCCGCCGCCCCGGAACACCCCGTCCTCGTCGGTCTGCGTCGGCGTGCCCTCGTAGCGCTCGAACCGCACGCCCCGGCCGCGCAGCACCGCCACCGCGGCCGGCACGTCCGGCACCGGGAAGTTCAGCACCGTGTACGTCGCGGGGACGTGCGCCTCCCCCTTCGGGTACGCGAGGACGTCGCGGCCGCCGGACAGGTGCAGCCAGAGCAGGCCGTCCCGCTCCTCGGCGTCCAGCCCGAGCACGTCGGCGTAGAACGCGCGGGCGGCCGGGACGTCCGCCACCGAGAACCCGCTGAAGCCCCTGCTGAGGTCGAGCATGACGGCCTCCCCGTCGTCCGGTCCGTGCCCCCAGGGTGCACCCGGGGCCGCGCGCGGTCCACAGGGTCGCACCGGGGCGTCCCCAGGCGGTCCTCAGCCCGGGCCGGTGCGCTGGTGCCGTCGCCCCGGCCCGCGGGGCACGGCGGAAGGAGCCCGACATGACCGTCCTGGACGCACCGGCCCGGCAGGAGACCGAGGGCACGTGGCTGACCGCGACCGTCCGCCCCGCGGGGTCGTTCGGCCGCGCCGAGTCCGGGCGGCTGCGGGCGCTGCTGGACGCGCTGTCGGCGTGCGCGTCGATCGTCGTGCTCGACCTGCGGTCCGCGCGGTTGCGCAGCCGGCGGGCGGCGGAGGTCGTGGACGAGGCGGCGACGCGGCTGGAGGCGCGCGGCGGCTGCCTGCTGTGCGTGCACGCGGACGCCGAGACCCGCGGGCACCTGGCGCAGGCCGGCCCGCACGCGGTGGTCCTGGACGACGGCGTCGACCCCGTGCTCGCCGCGGGGCCGGGGGTGCGGGGCTGACGCGGGCGGGGACCCGCGTCGGGGGTGGTGGAGGAATCGTGTCCGCCGCCGGTGCGCCGGGCGCCGCGTCGGCGGGCTCGCCTACCGTGGACCCCATGTCCCGCCCGACCTCCGCCGAGCCGCACGCCCCGGGCGCGCCCCTCCCGGCGCGCGCGTCGTCCGGCGCGGTCGGCGCGCGGGTGCGGGGCAGCGCGGGCCGCGTGGCCGTCGCGCTGCTGGTGGCCGTGGTCGCCGCGGTGGCGACGTGGGCCACGTGGCGGGTGTTCGTCGGCACGGAGCACGGCCAGGCGGTCGACCAGGCGGCGCTCGAGGGCGCGCACATCGGCCGCACCCGGCTCTGGGAGATCGCCGAGCCGGTGCTCGACGTGGTGTCGACCGGGTTCCTCGCGGCCGCGGTGCTGGCGTGCGCGGTGATCGCGGTCGTCCGGCGGCGCTGGGGTCTCGCGCTGGTCGCCGCGGTGGTGCTCGGCGGGGCGAACCTCAGCACCCGGGTGCTCAAGCTCCTCGTGCTGGACCGCCCGGAGCTCGGGCACGGCCCGGAGTTCAACACGCTGCCGAGCGGGCACACCACGGCGGCGGCCTCCGTCGCGGTGGCGGTGCTGCTGGTGGTGCCGCCCCGGGCCCGTCCGTGGGCCGCCGTGCTGGGCGCCGGGTACGCCGGCGCGACCGGCGTGAGCACGCTGATCGGGCAGTGGCACCGGCCGTCCGACGTGGTCGCCGGGCTGCTCGTCGTGCTGGCCTGGGGCGCGCTGGGCTGCGCGGTCCTCGCGCTCGGCGTGGACCCGGCGGGGGACCGGCAGCCGCCGACGGCCGCGCTGCGGACGGTGCCCCGCGGGGGCGGCCGCGGCGACCGGGCGGGGACCACCACGGCCCTGGTGCTGCTGGGCGCGGTGGCCGTCCTCGCCGGGGCGGGGGCGGTCGTCGCCCTGCGCAGCACCTGGCTGGCGGCGGACCCCATGGCCGGCCGGGCCGAGCTGCTCACGTCGTACGGCGGCGGGGCCCTGGGCGTCGTCGCCGTCGCCGCGGCGGTGTTCGCGGTCCTGCTGGTGCTGCGGCGGTCCGCCACCGCGCGCTCGGCCCGCGTGGGACCGACGTCGTAGAGTTCCCCCGCACGGGCGGTGGCATGCTGTCGGCGCCGGAGCCGTGGGGGCACGCGTCGCCCCGGGCGTGGCAGGGAGCCGCGGGACCCGGGCAGTCACAGGAAGCAGGAGCGCATGTCGGCAGGTCGCAAGCTGGTCATCGTGGAGTCGCCCGCCAAGGCGCGCACGATCGCCGGGTACCTCGGCGACGACTTCGAGGTCGAGGCGAGCGTCGGGCACATCCGTGACCTGCCGCAGCCGAGCGAGCTGCCCGCGGACATGAAGAAGGGCCCGTTCGGCAAGTTCGCGGTCGACGTGGACAACGGCTTCGAGCCCTACTACGTCGTCGACTCCGACAAGAAGAAGAAGGTCGCCGAGCTCAAGCGCCTGCTCAAGGAGTCCGACGAGCTCTACCTCGCCACCGACGAGGACCGCGAGGGCGAGGCCATCGCGTGGCACCTGCTGCAGGAGCTCAAGCCCAAAGTCCCGGTCAAGCGGATGGTGTTCCACGAGATCACCCGCGAGGCCATCACCCGCGCGCTGGAGAACACCCGCGAGCTCGACGACCGCCTGGTCGACGCCCAGGAGACCCGCCGCATCCTCGACCGGCTGTACGGCTACGAGGTGAGCCCGGTGCTGTGGCGCAAGGTCCGCCAGGGCCTGTCCGCGGGCCGTGTGCAGTCCGTCGCGACCCGGCTCGTCGTCGAGCGGGAGCGCGAGCGGATGGCGTTCCGGGCCGCGGACTACTGGGACCTCACCGCGACCTTCGCGGTCGCGGACGACGCCGAGCCGACGTTCGACGCCCGCCTGGTGGCCCTCGGCGAGCGCCGCGTGGCGTCCGGCCGCGACTTCGGCGACGACGGCGTGCTCAAGGGCAGCGGCGCGAGCCGGCCCGTGCACCTGGACGAGGCCGCCGCCCGCGCGTGGGTCTCCGCGCTGGACGGCGCCGCGTTCGGCGTCCGGTCGCTCGAGACGAAGCCGTACACCCGCCGTCCCGCCGCGCCGTTCACCACGTCGACCCTGCAGCAGGAGGCGAGCCGCAAGCTGCGGATGTCCTCCCGGCAGACGATGCGCACCGCGCAGACGCTGTACGAGAACGGCTACATCACCTACATGCGGACCGACTCGCCCGTGCTGAGCACGCAGGCGATCGACGCCGCGCGCCGCCAGGCCGCCGAGCTCTACGGCGCGGACCACGTGCCGGACAAGCCCCGCGTGTACGCCTCGAAGAGCAAGGGTGCGCAGGAGGCGCACGAGGCCATCCGCCCCGCCGGGGACAACTTCCGCACCCCTGCCCAGGTGGCGCGCGAGCTGTCCGGCGACCAGTTCCGGCTGTACGAGCTGATCTGGAAGCGCACGGTCGCCTCGCAGATGGCGGACGCCCGCGGGTCGACCGCCTCCGTCCGGATCGCCGCGACCGTCCCGGCGCCCGCGACGGCCACCGACGGCCCGGCCGCGGGCGCGGCCACCGACGCGGTGTTCGCGGCCAGCGGCACGGTCATCACGTTCCGGGGCTTCCTCGCCGCGTACGAGGAGGGGCGGGACGTCGAGCGGTACTCCGGCGACGCCGAGGCCGGCGAGAAGGGCGGCGCACGCGAGACGCGGCTGCCGCAGATGGCCGAGGGCGACCCGGTCACCGCGTCGGACCTCACCGCCGACGGGCACCGCACCTCCCCGCCGCCGCGGTTCACCGAGGCGAGCCTGGTGAAGGCGCTCGAGGAGCGCGGCATCGGCCGCCCGTCGACCTACGCCGCGACCATCTCCGTGATCCAGGACCGCGGGTACGTGACGTCGCGCGGGCAGGCGCTCGTGCCGAGCTGGCTGGCGTTCGCCGTGACCCGGCTGCTCGAGGAGAACTTCGACCGGCTCGTCGACTACGACTTCACCGCCTCGATGGAGGAGGACCTCGACGCGATCGCGGCGGGGCAGAAGGACCGCGTCGACTGGCTGACCCGGTTCTACTTCGGCTCCGACGCTGCGGACGGGCCCGACGGGGACGGCCTGCGCGAGCTCGTCGCCAACCTCGGCGAGATCGACGCCCGCGAGGTCAACTCGATCGACATCGGCGACGGCATCACCCTGCGCGTCGGCCGCTACGGCCCGTACATCGAGGAGTCGGGGGGCGAGCCCGGCCCGGACGGCAACCCGCGCCGCGCGTCGGTGCCGGACGACCTCGCGCCGGACGAGCTGACCGTCGAGAAGGCCCGCGAGCTGCTGGAGACCCAGCCCGAGGGCGACCTGGTGCTGGGCACCGACCCCGCGTCCGGGCACACGGTGGTCGCGAAGAACGGCCGGTACGGCCCGTACGTGACCGAGCTGCTGCCCGAGCCGGACCTCGACCCGAACCTGTCGGCCGCGGCGCGCAAGAAGGCCCTCGCGGCGCTGCCCAAGCCCCGCACCGGCTCGCTGCTGAAGTCGCAGTCCCTGCAGACGATCACGCTCGACGAGGCGCTCCAGCTGCTCAGCCTGCCGCGCGTCGTGGGCACCGACCCGGAGTCGGGCGCGGAGATCACCGCCCAGAACGGCCGCTACGGCCCGTACCTCAAGAAGGGCACGGACTCCCGCACGCTGCCGTCGGAGGAGGCGATCTTCACGACGACGCTCGAGGAGGCGCTGGCCATCTACGCCCAGCCGAAGCGCGGTCGCGGCGCGACGGCCACCCCGCCGCTGCGCGAGCTCGGCGAGGACCCGACGTCCGGCAAGCCGATCGTGGTCAAGGACGGCCGGTTCGGCGCGTACGTGACCGACGGCGAGACGAACCGCACGCTGCCGCGGGACGTGACGCCGGAGTCGATCAGCCGGGAGCAGGCGGTCGAGCTGCTCGCCGAGAAGCGGGCGCAGGGGCCGAAGAAGAAGCCCGCCGCGCGCAAGCCGGCGGCGCCGCGGAAGAAGGCGGCGACGAAGAAGTAGGCGGGGGCCTTGCTTCCACTTTCCGGGAAGGTGGAAGCAAGGGACCGCCGCCTACACGACCACGAGCTCCGCCCCGCCCGGCGCGTGGTCGTGCAGGCGCACGCTGCGGATCGCCGGGTCGTCGTACGTGTTCCACGAGTACGTCGTCGTCCGGGACGAGAACAGTCCCGTGTAGATCGTCCTCTCGAACTCGCCCGACCCCATCGCGGCGGCCCCGTCCACCATGGCGACCTGCTGCAGGGTGTGGAACGCGCGGCTGACGTTCTCCTCCTCGGTCGCCTTCGCCGGGTGGTGCGCGTGCACGTAGGCCGCCCGGACGAACCGGGACGGGGAGGAGTAGTCACCGGGGACGCCGCGCATGTGCGACCCCGAGCCGAACGGCGTCAGGCGCGCCCCGCCGAGCACGGTCTCCTCGGGGAACTCCGGCGAGACGTT
Organism: Cellulomonas hominis; assembly: GCF_014201095.1. Lineage (NCBI taxonomy): Bacteria > Bacillati > Actinomycetota > Actinomycetes > Micrococcales > Cellulomonadaceae > Cellulomonas > Cellulomonas hominis. The sequence continues at coordinate 2,540,382 of NZ_JACHDN010000001.1, forward strand.
CAGGTAGTTCCGCAGGTTCTCGTGGTGCCAGCCGAACCCGGGCTGGTTCGCCAGGACGTCGACGTCGTCGTCGAGCACGTGCATCCCGTCGGCCGTGTGCTCGACGACGACGGCGCGCTCGGCGTCGCCGATGATCCAGTGCAGCAGCGAGCTCGGGTACGTCTCGTTGATCGGCCGGTCGACGATCACGACGTCGGCGAGCGCGGCCTCGACCTCGGCCACGCTCGCGAACTGCGAGGCCACCCAGAGCGGGAACTCGTACGCGGCGACGTTCGTCGCGCCCGCGACCGGCTCCGGCGCGTACGACGCGTAGCCGGGGAAGTTCAGGCCCGCGACGGCGAGGCCGGCGTCGTTCCCGCAGTCGAACTACAGCGGGGTGCCCTCCGCGACGATGCCCATGCCGATGGTCGCGTGCCGGATGGCCGGCACCGCCCCGAACGGCGACCGCGGGACGTACCCCGTGGGCGTCACGACCACCCGCTCGCCGTAGCCGCTCGTCCAGTCGAGGTTGCGGGCGAGGTACAGATGGCCGTCGCCGTCGGAGAACCTGATTCCCGTGCACATGTCGTCGCCCCCTGTCCGGTGCGTCCCGGCCGCCGGGTGCACCACCCCGGCGTGCCGGGGACGTCGGTGCGCGGCCGGATCCGCGGGTCCAGCATGTCGCGGGCTCGGGGCGGGTGCACCCGGGGCCGGACGTCAGCCGGCGCGCGGTCGCCGGTCCGCCGGGCCGTCCAGCGCCCGCACGCCCGCCCGCAGCACCTCGATGACGCGGTCCACGTCGTACACCGCCCCGCCCCATGTCCCGCCGCTCACGTCCTGCAGCGCCGCCCACAGGCGCGTGTCGTCCGGCAGGCGCGGGTGCGCGGCGAGCCCCGGGTGCGGCGGCCGCCGGGCGAGCACCGCAGCGCCCTCGACCGGCGTGACCCGGGCGCCGGCCGACCCGACGTAGTCCACGGAGCCCGTCAGCCGCGTGACGTCGATGCGGATCTCCACGAGGTCGCCGTCGCGGAGCCGCCCGAGCGGCCCTCCGGCCAGCGCCTCCGGCCCGACGTGGCCGACGCACGCGCCGGTGGACACGCCGGAGAACCGCGCGTCGGTGACCAGCGAGATCTCCGTGCCGTAGCTGAGGTGCTTGAGCGCGGAGGTGACCTGGTAGGTCTCCTCCATGCCGGTGCCGAGGGGGCCGCCGCCGATGATCACCATGATGTCGCCCGGGGCGACGTCGCGGGCCTTGATGGCGGCGATCGCGCCGGCCTCGGAGGTGAAGACCCGGGCGGGGCCGACGTGGTGGAACACGCCGTCGGCGAGGCGGCGGGGGTCGATGGCGGTGGACTTGACGACGGAGCCCTCCGGGGCGAGGTTCCCCCGGGGGAAGGTGGAGGTGGGGGTGAGGCCGCGCCGGCGCGCCTGCGCGGGGCTCATGATGACGTCGTCGGGCTCCACCCCGTCCTGCACGCGCAGGATCTGGTGCATGCGCGCGCGGCGGGCGGAGCCGGCCCACCAGTCGAGGACGGTGCCGAGCGTCTCGCCGGTGGCCGTGCCGGCGTCGAGGTGCAGGAGGCCGAGGTCGCGCAGGTGCAGCATGACCTCGGGTGTCCCGCCGGCCAGGAACAGGCGGATGGTGGGGTGCTGCACGGGGCCGTTGGGCAGCACGCTGACGAGGCGCGGCACGGCGGCGTTGACGCGCGCCCAGTCGTCGACGGTGGGCCGCGGGACCCCGGCGGCGTGCGCGATGGCGGGCAGGTGCAGCAGCAGGTTCGTGGACCCGCCGACCGCGGCGTGCACCACCATGGCGTTCTCGAACGCCTCGGGGGTGAGGACGTCCCGGGTGGTGCCGCCGCGGGCGCGCTGGTGGAGGACGGCGAGCGCCGACTGCCGCGCGATCTCGACCCACACCGGCGAGCCGGACGGCGCGAGCGCGGAGTGGGGGAGCGCGAGGCCGAGCGCCTCGGCGACCACCTGGCTGGTGCCGGCGGTCCCGAGGAAGTGGCAGCCGCCGCCCGGGGACGCGCAGGCGAGGCAGCCGAGCGCGGTGGCCTCCTCGAGGGTGAGCTCGTCGTTGGCGAACCGGGCGCCGATGGTCTGGACGCGCGCCAGGTCCTCGCCGGTCGTCGGGGGCAGCGTGACGCCGCCGGGGACGAGCACGGCGGGCAGGTCGTGCTGCGACGCGAGCGCCATCATCGTGGCGGGCAGGCCCTTGTCGCAGGTGGCGACGCCCAGGACGGCCGCCCGGGTGGGCAGCGACCGGATGAGGCGCCGCATCACGGTGGCGGCGTCGTTGCGGTACGGCAGCGAGTCGAACATGCCGGTGGTGCCCTGGGTCCGGCCGTCGCACGGGTCGGAGACGAAGGTGGCGAACGGCAGCCCGCCGGCCTCGGCGACGGTCTGCGCGGCGGCGCGCACCTGGTCCGCGAGCTCGACGTGCCCGGAGTGCAGGCCGAGCGCGACCGGCTCGCCGGTGGCGGAGCGCAGCCCGCCGGCGGTGGACACGATCATGACCTGCGGCCCGAGCAGGTTCGCGGCCGGCCAGCCCATGCCGACGTTCTGCGTCATCCCGAACACGTCGCCGCTGGGCGACTCGCGCAGCTGCTCGGCGGTCAGGGGCAGCCTCCCGCGCGGCCCCGCGGCGCGGGTCCGCAGCCGGTCCGTGCCGTCGCGCAGCTCGACGAGGCGCTCCCAGGACGTCATGGCAGGGCCTCCACCGCGGCCATCAGCGCGGCGAGGGCGTCGGACTGGTCCGGCGTCGCGGGCAGGTGCGGCGGGGTGCAGTGCCGCTGGATCGGCACCCCGCGTGCCGCCATGCCCTCCTTGAGCAGCGGGAAGAACGGCGCGCCGAGCGCGTACAGGCCCATGAGCGTGTCGACGCGCCGCTGCTCGCGGGCGATCGCCGCGGCGTCCCCGGAGTCGACGGCCCGCACGTAGGCGGCGCAGATCTCCGGGTACAGGTTGGCGAGGCCGCCGATCGCCCCGGCCCCGCCGGAGGTCACGACGTGGTGCAGGTTCTCGTCGAACCCGGCGAACACCCGGAACCCGGGGAACTCCGGCAGCAGCTCGGTGAGCAGGCGCCGGGTGTGCCCGACCTCCAGGACCGTGTCCTTGTACCCGACGATGTTCGGGTGCCGGCGCAGCAGCCGCCGTGTGACGCCGGGCCCGAGGTCGTAGCCCGTGCGCGCCGGGAAGTTGTACAGGTAGATGTCGCCGGGCACCTGCTCCGCGACGGCCGAGTAGTACGCCTCGATGCTCGGGTCCTCGAGCGCGAAGTAGTACGGGCTGACGATCATCACGGCGGGCGCGCCGGCGTCCAGGGCGTACCGGCTGAGCTCGATCGTCTCGTCGACCCGCAGGCACCCGGTGCCGACCACGAGCTCGGCCCGGGGGCCGACGGACCCGACCGCCAGGTCGATGAGCTCGCGCTTCTGCTCGGGCCGCATCGCGAAGAACTCGCCGGTGCTGCCCAGGAGCACGATGCCGTCGACGCCGCCGTCGAGGACGTGCTCCCACACGGCGACGTTGCCCTCGCGGTCGAGGGTGCCGTCGGCGTGGAACGCGGTGACGGCGGGGGCGTAGAACCGGGCCACCGCGGTCACCACACCCGGACGTGCGCGGCGCCGGCGTCGAGCCGGGTCAGCGGGCCCGGCGGGTAGCCGGCGCCGGGCACCCTGCGGTGCCCGAGCAGGTCGACGTCCACGACGAGGGGGGTGCCGTCGGGATGCTCGTACCCGGCCCCGACGACCCGGACGCGGCCCAGGTCCGGTGCCGTGACCAGGCCGACCAGGGGCGCGACGAGCGCGGCGGGCAGGTCGTGCTCCAGGTGGACCTCCGCACCGTCGTCGACCACCCGGACGGAGGCGGGCCCCGCGACGGTGCGGGCGCCGGACTCGTGGGCGGCCGGGCGCGCGCCGTCGGCGTAGGCGTTCGACCACACGTAGGCGGGCTGGCGCTCCCGCTGGAACCGCGCGTGGTCGCCGGCCCCGGTGGTGGGGCCGACCCGCTCGAGGTACTCCGCCCAGGACGCGGGCGCGCCGTCGTAGGCGTGGGTGCCGGACGTCTCCGGCGGGAGATCGTCGAGCACCTGCGGGGCGTCCGGCCCGTACACGCCGCGCCGGGACCCGACGAACAGGTTGCCGACGTAGCGGTCGTCCCCGCCGTGGACGACCGCGTAGCCCGCGACCTGCGTGGAGTGCGGCACGTGGTACGGCGTCGCCCGGTCCAGCACGGCCTGCACCCGTACGGCCCCCAGCACCAGGTTGTGCACGAACGCGGTGCCCTGGCTGAACAGCTCGACGGCGATGGGCGAGGCCAGCACGTTGTGGTCGACGGTGGTGGGGCCGTGCGCGACCTCGACGAACAGGTCGCGGATGTTGCGGTACAGCAGGTTGCGGGTGATCCGCGTGCCCTGCACCTGCCAGTCGAGCCAGATGCCGAGGGTGGTGTCGTGGATGCGGTTGTGCTCGATCGTGACGTCGATCGGGGCGTGCAGCTTGATACCGCCGATCTCGTAGCCCGAGAACTCGTGCTTGGTGCCGATGCGGTGGATGTGGTTGTCCGCGATGGTCGAGAACGCGCAGCCCAGGTGGCCGACGACGCCGTTCTGGCCGCAGTCGCGGATCTCGTTGCGGCGTACCACGTGCGAGCCGACCTGCTCCCGGTCCCACCCCTGGTGCCGGGCGGCGAAGACGGCCTCGATCTGGTACTGGTGCGCCGGCTTGTCGCCGCGCTCGGACGCGAAGCCGTCGCCGCTCGCGGCGTCCTTGCCGAGCGAGACCCCGGCGCACTTGGCGTCGCGGATCAGGTTGTCCTCGATGATCCACCCCTTCGCCCAGCGGGGGCCGACCAGGCCGAGCTGGTCGGCGGTGGGCGGCGCCCACGGCGTCGCGGCCTGCGCGAGCTCGAAGCCCCGCACGGTGACGTAGTCGACGTGGCTGCGCTCGGGGGTGAAGACCGACGGGCGGACGTTGACCTCGACCAGCGCGGCGTTCGGGTCGGCGTCCTGGAAGTTCGCCCAGATCGTCGTGACGTCCTCGCCGACCTCCGCGTACCAGACGAGGACCGTGCGGTCCGGCTCCACGAGCGCGGTGTCGAGCGCGGTCCACTGGTAGCGGGTGTGCGTGCGGCGCGCGGGGTGGTCGACCGCGGCGCGGTCGTGCACCTCGTACAGCGAGCGGCCGTCCAGGTACACGTCGCCACGGTGGGCGAGCGTGCCGCCCGGGCCGGGGTGCAGCCAGTCGCCGGCGACGGGCTCGTCGAACGGGTTGAACGCGCCGAACAGCGTGTTCGGCACGTCGGCGCGCCACACGGAGCCGTGCTCGCGGACCCAGCCCGTGACCGCCTCGGACCCCGTGATCGTCACGTGCTCGCCGGGCGCGGCCGCGAAGGTGATCCGGCAGTCGTCGGCGACGCCGCCGCGCACGGGCCGCACCCACTCGCGGTACGTGCCCGCGTGCACGAGCACGGTGTCCCCGGGGAGGGCGGCGCGCGCGGCGCGCTGGATGGTGCGCAACGGGGCGCCGGGCGTGCCGTCCGCCCGGTCGGAGCCGCTCACGGCGACGTGGAGCGTGGTCAACGGGTCGTCCTTCGGTCGGGGCGGGGCGCGGGAGGTTCGACGCCCGGTCGAAGAAACTCTTTCTATCGATCGGGGCGCCGCTTCGACCCTAGCGGCTGGGTTGCGCCGCGGTGAAGGCCAAGAATGCGGGTACAGGGATCGAAATTCTTTCGCTGCGTTCGTCCCGAGCGCGCGACGGCCGTGGTCGCCGCGTCCCGCCGCCCGCGGTCTGGGCCATGGCGGGCGCGGTGAAGGGCTGACCCCCGTCCCGCGCCGGCCGTGGGCTCAGGACCGGTCGAGCTCCCAGACCGCCCACCCGCGGCCGGCCACCCCGCCGCCCGCCGCCGCGCCCTCTGCGGCGACCGGCCGGGCCTGCGCCGGGACCGCGAGCGGCCACGGCTCGTCGTCGAGGTTCAGCGCCACGAGCAGCGCCGCCGTGCCGTCCGCCGCACGCGCCTCGTACGCCAGGCGCGTGCTCGTCACCTCGACCACGTGCGTGCGGGCGGTGTGCAGCCACGGGTGCCGCCGGCGCAGCCCGATGAGCGCGGCGTGCCGGTCGTGCGCCGCGCGGCCGTCGGGGGCGAGGTCGGGGCCGGCGAGGTCGTCCGGGGTCGCGGGGTACGGCGGGCGGACCTCGTCGTCACCGCCCGCGCGGTCCTCCTTCACGCCCCGGTACGCCTGCTCGTCGCCGTAGTAGACGGCCGGGGTGCCGCCGACGGTCATCAGCACCAGCAGGGCGTGCCCGGCGAGGGTCGCGTCGCCGACGCGGCTCGCGATCCGGGTGACGTCGTGGTTCCCGACGAACGTGTACGGCACGAAGGCGTCGAGGAAGGCGTCGTGCCGCCCGAGCGTCCACGCCAGCTCGTGCCAGTTCCGGTCGAGGACCGAGGACCAGATCGCCTTCCACAGCTCGTACTGGGTGACCGAGTCGAGCCCCGCCTCCGCGACGAACGCGGGGTAGTCGCCGTGGATCACCTCGCCCACGAGGTACGCGTCGGGGTGCGCGGCGCGGACCCGGTCGGTCACCCGGCGCCAGGACGCCGCCGGGACGGCGTAGGCCGCGTCCAGGCGCCAGCCGTCCGCGCCGGCGTCCAGCCAGTGCGTCATGACGTCGCTCACCAGGTCGGCCACCCGGGGCGAGTCGTGGTTCAGCGTCACCAGCGAGCGGTGGCCCTCGAAGCAGTCCCACTCCGGGCTGCCGTCGGTCCACCGGATGCGGAACAGCTCGGCCTCCGGCGCGCCCGGGCCGCCGGCCAGGGCGGCGCGGAACAGCGGGTGCTGGTCGCCGACGTGGTTGAAGACCCCGTCCAGCAGCACCCGCACGCCCCGGTCGTGGGCGGCGGCGAGCAGGCGGTCCAGGTCGGCGCGGTCGCCCAGGCGCGGGTCCACGCGGAGGTGGTCGACGGTGTCGTAGCCGTGGGTGCTCGACGCGAACACGGGGCCCAGCGCCAGGCCGTTGAGGCCGAGGTCGACCACGTAGTCCAGCCAGCGCTCGACGTGCGCGAGCCGGTGCGTCACCGGCGTCGTCCCGTCCGCCGACCGCTCCGCGCCGGTGAACCCCAGCGGGTACACGTGCCACCACATCGCGTGGTCCACCCACCCCGGGGCCATCGGTCCTCCCTCGTGTCGCGTCCCGCCCGAGACTCGCAGGTCAGGGGCGGGGTGTCATCTCCGCCGGGGCCGGGTCAGTGCGCCCGGTGCGGCACCGGCTCGGGCAGCCCCGCCTCGGCGCGCACGGACCGGGAGAAGCCCTCGATCGACCGCAGCGCGTCCACCAGGTCGGGCACGCGCACGGTGAACGGCATCGCGTGGATCGTCTCGCCCTCGGCCGTGGCCGCCTCGGCGACGCGGGTGAGGTCGTCCACGTCGTCCACCGACAGCCCGACCTCGGTGAGGGTGTTCGGCAGCCCCACCCGGGTGGTGAACTCCACGAAGTCGCGGATCTCCTGGACCGGCGCCCCCTCCAGCACGAGCTGCGTGACCGACCCGATGTTCACCTTCTCGCCGTGGGTGAGCCCGTGGGTCTGCGGCGCGGCGGTGAGGCCGTTGTGGATCGCGTGCGCGGCGGCCAGCCCGCCGGACTCGAAGCCGAGGCCGGACAGCAGGGTGTTGGCCTCGACCACCTTCTCGACCGACGGGGTCACGACGTGGTCGCGCACCGCGGCGACCGCGGGCAGGGCGTGCTCCCAGAGGATGTCCCAGGACAGTCGCGCCAGCGCGGTGCCGGTCGTGGTCGGCAGCCCGCCGGCCATCGTCGTGGCGTCGGTCCGGGCGACGGCCCGCGCCTCGATCCAGGTCGCGAGGGCGTCCCCGACGCCCGCCACCAGGAACCGCACCGGGGCGTTCGCGACGAGCTGCGTGTCGACCAGGACCAGGTCGGGGTTCCGTGGGAAGAACCGGTACTCCTCGAACCCGCCCTCGTCGTCGTAGATCACGGAGAGCGCCGAGCACGGCGCGTCCGTCGAGGCGACCGTCGGCACCGACACCCACCGGATCCCCGCGAGGTACCCCGCGGCCTTGACCGCGTCGATGGTGGACCCGCCGCCGACGCCTACCACGACGTCCGCGCCGGTCTCCCGGATCCGGGCGGCGATGCCGTCGACGGCCGCCGCCGTGGCGTACACGCCGAACCCGTCGCGGGTCAGCGGCAGGTCGGCCGCGGCGAACGACCGGGTGACCGCCTCCCCGACGAACGACCAGACCGTGTCGTCGGCGACGACGAGCGGCGTGCGGCCGACCGGGGCGGTCAGCTCACCGAGGCGCTCGATCGCGCCGCGGCCCTGCGCGTAGCGGCCGGGGCTGATCAGGGTGCGGACGGGCGGGTGCTCCAGGGACGCAGACACGGCTCCTCCTCCGGGGTCGCACGTCGGCGGCGGGGCCGTGGTCGCAGGCCCGTGCGGGACCGCCGACCCTCACCACCGTAGGGACCTGCGGCGGAGGCGGCACGGGGACCTCGGTCCCGGACGCGGGCGGGCACTACTGTCGCCCTCATGACACTCGTCGAAGACCCGCGTACCGCGCCGCCGATCCGATGGGGGATCCTCGGGGCCGGCTACATCGCCGGCTCGTTCGCCGCGGCCGTCCGATCCGCCACCCGCGCCCAGCTCGTCGCCGTCGGCTCCCGGGACCGCGTGAAGGCCGAGCGGTTCGCCACCGCGCACGGCATCCCGACCACGCACGTCGGCTACCAGGACCTCGTCGAGGACCCGCAGGTGGACGCCGTGTACGTGGCGACCCCGCACTCCCAGCACCGGGAGCACGCGCTGCTCGCCATCGCCGCCGGCAAGCACGTCCTGGTCGAGAAGGCGTTCACCCGCAACGCCGCCGAGGCGGAGGAGGTGTTCGCGGCCGCCCGCGCCGCCGGGGTGTTCGTCATGGAGGCGATGTGGACGCGGTTCCTGCCGCACGTCGCCGCGCTGCACCAGGTGATCGACTCCGGCGAGGTCGGTGAGGTCGTCACCGTGCAGGCCGACCACGGGCAGCACTTCGCGTTCGACCCGACCAGCCGGCTGTACGACCCGGCGCTCGCGGGCGGTGCGCTGCTCGACCTCGGCGTCTACCCGGTGTCGTTCGCGCACGACCTGCTCGGCGTCCCGGACGCGGTGCAGGCCAGCGGCGTGCTGACCGAGACGGGCGTCGACGGGCAGATCGGCATCGTGCTGTCCTACGGCACCCGGGCGCAGGCCGTACTCACCACGACGCTGTGGTCGAAGACCCCGACGACCGCCGCGATCTCGGGCACCGAGGGCAGCATCGTCGTCGAGGGCTCGTTCTACGCCCCGACGTCGTTCCGGGTGCAGCGACGCGACGGGCGGACGTGGGAGTTCAGCCAGCCCACGCCGCACGGCCTGCAGTTCGAGGCCGCCGAGGTCGCCCGCCGCGTGGCGGAGGGGGCGACCGAGAGCTCGCGCCTGACGTGGTCGGACACGCTCGCCGTCATGCGGACGATGGACGAGGTCCGCGCGCAGGTGGGCGTCGTCTACCCCGGCGAGTGACGTCGCGCCCGCGCCCCGGTCCGTCGTCGGTGGGCCGGGGCGCGGGCGTGTGGGCGGCGGTGGATACCCTGGCGCCCGTGACCCTGCCCGACCCGCCCGTGCCGCCCGCGCCTCCCGCCCCGTCCGCAGCCCCCGCCCGGCGCTCGCAGCCCGCGGACCCGGCCCGCGGCGTGGTGCCCGGCGGGCTGTTCGTCTCGTTCGAGGGCGGCGACGGCGCCGGGAAGTCGACCCAGTCCCGGCTGCTCGGCGCGTGGCTCACGGGCCTCGGGCTGGCCGTCGTCCTGACCCGCGAGCCCGGCGGCACGGAGCTCGGCCGGGTGCTGCGGCGCGAGGTGCTGCACGGCGGCCACGTCGACCCGCGCACCGAGGCGCTGCTGTACGCCGCGGACCGCGCGCACCACGTCGCGTCGCTGGTCCGGCCGGCGCTCGACGCCGGGTCGGTCGTCGTCACGGACCGGTACCTGGACTCGTCGGTCGCCTACCAGGGCACGGGCCGGGACCTCGGCGCGGACGAGGTGGAGCGCCTGTCGCTCTGGGCCACCGGCGGCCTGCTGCCCGCGCTGACCGTGCTGCTGGACCTCGACCCCGCCGCCGGGCTGGGCCGCCTGCGGGACCGCCCGGACCAGCCCGACCGGCTGGAGAGCGCCGGCGACGACTTCCACCGCCGCACCCGCGAGGCCTTCCTCGGCCGCGCCGCGGCGGACCCGGGGCGCTGGCTGGTGCTGGACGCGTCGCGGCCGGTCGAGGCCATCGCCGCCGACGTGCGGGCCCGCGTCGCGGCGCTCCTCGGCCTCGAGGACGCCGCGTGAGCACCGTCTGGGACGACGTCGTCGGGCAGGAGCCCGCGGTCGCGGTGCTGCGCGAGGCCGCGACCGACGCGTCGAAGATGACCCACGCGTGGCTGCTGACCGGGCCGCCGGGATCCGGCCGGTCCAACGCCGCCCGCGCGTTCGCCGCGGCGCTCCAGGACCCCTCCGGCGACCCCCGCAGCCCGGGGTGCGCGACCGTCCTGGCCGGCACGCACCCGGACGTGACGTTCGTCGCGACCGAGGGCGTCGTCATCCGCGCCGACACCGTGCGCCCGCTCGTCGAGCTCGCGCAGCGCGCGCCGTCCCAGGGCCGGTGGCGGGTCATCGTCATCGAGGACGCCGACCGGCTCAACGAGACGTCCGGCAACGTGCTGCTCAAGGCGATCGAGGAGCCGCCGCCGCGCACCGTGTGGCTGCTGTGCGCGCCGAGCCCGCAGGACGTGCTCGTGACGCTGCGCTCCCGGAGCCGCTCCGTGCCGCTGCGGGTGCCGTCCGTCGAGGCCGTCGCCGACCTGCTGGTGCGCCGCGACGGCGTCGACCCGGGCGTCGCGCTGGTCGCGGCCCGCGCGGCGCAGTCCCACGTCGGCGTCGCCCGCCGGCTCGCCCGGGACCCCGAGGCGCGGGCCCGGCGGGCCGCCGTGCTGCGGATCGCCCCGCGCGTGCGCGGCGTCGGGGACGCGGTGCTCGCGGCCGGGGAGCTCGTCGAGACCGCGCAGGCCGACGCGAAGGCCGCCACGGAGGAGCGCGACGCCGCCGAGCGCCAGGCGCTGCTGCACTCGCTCGGCGCCGACGGACTCACGACGCTGCCGCCCGCGCTGCGCGGCCCGCTGCGCCAGCTCGAGGAGGAGCAGAAGCGCCGGGCCACCCGCGCGCAGCGCGACGTGCTGGACCGGGCGATGGTCGACCTGCTGTCGTTCTACCGCGACGTGCTGGTGCTGCAGCTGGGGGCGGACGTGCACCTGGTCAACGCGGAGCACGAGGAGGCCGCGCGGTCGCTCGCGGGGTCCTCGACGCCGGAGCAGACGGTCCGCCGCATGGACGCCATCGGGGAGGCCCGCACGCGCCTGGAGGGGAACGTCGCGCCGCTGCTCGCGGTCGAGGCGATGATGATCGCGCTGCGTCCCCAGGCCTGACCTGCGCGGTGCCCGGCCCCGCCGGGCGGGCCGTTACCGTTGTCCGGTGATCCCCGCCTCGCGAGTCCCTCACCGAGCCGCGCCCGCACGCCTGGCCGCCCTGGTGGCCGTCGTGGTGCTGGCCCTGGCGGGCTGCGTCGCCCCGCGGCAGCAGACCGCCGTCACCGAGGAGCCGTCGCCGACCGCCGCGGACGTGCGCGGGCTCGACGCGATCTACGCGCAGCAGCTCGCCTGGCAGCCCTGCGGCGACGACCTCGAGTGCGCGACGCTCGTCGTGCCGCTCGACTACGCCGAGCCCGACGGGGACACCATCCAGGTCGCCGTGAACCGGCACGCCGCCGCCGGCGACCGCATCGGCTCGTTGCTGATCAACCCCGGCGGTCCGGGCGCGTCCGGCATGGACGCCCTGTCCGGCATCGCCCTGGACCGGTTCGGCCCCGAGGTCGTGCGGCGGTTCGACCTGGTCGGGTTCGACCCGCGCGGGGTCAGCCGCTCGACGCCGGTCACGTGCGTCGACGGCCCCGCCATGGACGAGATCACGTCCACCGACTTCGACTTCGCGACCGACGAGGGCATCGCCGCCGCGGAGGACGCCTACGGCGCGTTCGGCGCCGCGTGCCTGGCGAACACCGGCGACGTGCTCGGTCACGTCGACACCGTCAGCGCGGCGAAGGACATGGACGTGCTGCGGGCCGTCCTCGGCGACGAGACGCTGAACTACGTCGGGTACTCGTACGGCACGCAGCTCGGGGCCACCTACGCCGCGCTGTTCCCGGAGCAGGTCGGCCGGCTCGTGCTCGACGGTGCCCTCGACCCGACCATGGCGCCGGAGGAGGTGTCGAAGGGTCAGGCCGTCGGGTTCGAGAACGCCCTGCGCGCCTACGTCACCGACTGCCAGGGCGGGTCGGACTGCCCCCTGGACGGTTCGGTGGACGCGGGGATGGCCCAGGTGAAGGACCTCCTGGACCGCGCCCGCAAGTCCCCGCTGCCCACCGGCACCGACCGCCGGCTCACCGGCGCGCTCGCGTTCAGCGGCATCGCCCTGCCGCTCTACGACGAGCAGACCTGGCCGTACCTGACGATGGGTCTGGACGCGGCGCTCCGCGGCGACGGCTCCGTCCTGCTCCAGCTGTCCGACGCGTACTACGACCGCGGCGCGGACGGCACCTACACGACGAACTCGACCGAGGCGTTCTGGTCCATCGGCTGCGCCGACGAGCGCGGCACGACCGACCCCGCCGAGATGCGGGCGCAGGCCGCCGACATCGAGGCCGTCGCCCCGACCGTCGGGTACTACTTCGGCTTCGGCGGCGCGATCTGCGCGCAGTGGCCCGTCCCCGAGGTCGGCGGGCTGGACGACTACTCCGCCGAGGGCGCCGCGCCGATCGTCGTCATCGGCACCACCAACGACCCGGCCACGCCGTACGCCTGGGCCGAGAGCCTCGCCGAGACCCTGGGCTCCGCGACGCTGCTCACGTACGAGGGCGAGGGGCACACCGCGTACGGCCGGTCGAACGCCTGCATCCTCGACACCGTCGACGCGTACCTGCTCGACGGCACCGTCCCCGAGGAGGGCACCCGCTGCTGACGGCGGCCCGCTTTGGAGGACACCCCGTGCGCCAGGTACAGTGTCCGTGCCCGTCCGCCGCTGGCGCGGGCGCGCCGCCTTAGCTCAGTCGGCAGAGCGTCTCACTCGTAATGAGAAGGTCAAGAGTTCGATTCTCTTAGGCGGCTCCCAGCAGTCTGGCCCGTGATCATCACGATCACGGGCCTTTCTGTTGCCCGGCCGCTGTAGGCCGACCTGGTGCCGGGCGTGCCAGAGGGTGCGCCTACACGCCTCGAGGCATGTCGGCCGAGTGGGGAGAGTCGCGAGCTCGACGATCGACAGGCGCGAGCCGTGATCCGCTGCCTGGGAGCCACACCGCGCCGCCGGTGATGGCGCCCGAGCGGCGCCGGACGCACCCGACATGCACGATGGACCCGAGCGGTTCGTCCAGGCGTGGGCGACCGGCGCGCGACACCTGGAGCACGTGCGTGGGCAGCCCCCGGCCCTCTGATCGGGCATTGACCGCGGTCATCTCCGCGAGCGTCGTGCGGCCCGCGGGCGAGCCCCCGGCACGTCGGCTCTGCGAAGCTGCACGGGCGGTGCTGGGCGTGGACGGGGTCTCGATGTCGATGCTGCCGCGGGCGACGGGGCTGCGGGTCGTGCTGGCGTCCACCGGTCAGGTCTCCGACGACCTCGAGGCCGTCGAGGACGTCCTCGGTCTGGGTCCAGCGCACGTCGCCGCGGCGGGCAGCGACGTCCTCCTCGAGCCCGGGGCCGGTGCCGCACCCTGGACGAGCCTGGTCGCGGAGTTCCTGCACCGATCCCGGCCGCCATGGGTGGCGGCCGTCCCGCTGCGTGACGACTCGAATGTGCTCGGCGTGCTCCTCCTGCACGCCGAGCACCCAACCGCCGCCCTGTGGTCGCCCCGATGGCTACGGGAGATCGCCGGCGCGGTGGGGCTGCTGCTCGCCATGCAGCCACCGACCTGGCTGGAGGCCACGCTCGATGGGCGGCACGCCGCGAACCGGGCCATCGGCATGCTCATGACGACGCAGCGCACCGACGCAAGCACAGCGCTGGCGATCCTGCGGGCACGGGCCTTCGCCAACGGCGCCCGCCTCGACACCACCGCCTGGGACGTCATCAGGAACGGTGGCCGTGACGACCACGGATGAGGGGCGGCCTGCATGCCGCGCGGACCCCCGTGATGTCGATGACCGAGGGGCCCGGAGCCGGCTACCACCCTCCGTGCGAGGATGGTGAGCAGCTCACACGAGGGACGGCCGCACGATGACGCTCACCACCTTCCTCCTGGCCCGCATCACCGAGGACGTGAACGACGCGGTGAGCCCGCCTCCCACCCTCCCGGACCCGGCCCGTCTACTCGCCGAGTGCGTGGCCAAGCGCCAGATCGTCGCGCTCGCCCACGAGGCCACCGGGCTCGACCAGACCGTCGACATGGAACGGGAGACCGGCGCCCGCAGCGACAGCGGCGTGCAGTACGTCGGCGACCGGATCCTGCGGGCACTGGCGCTGGTCTACGACGGGCACCCCGACTTCGACCCCGCCTGGCGGCTCTGAGCGGCTCCGTCACCGCGGTGGGGTGATAGCGCCCGCTCCGCGGAGCCGCCGCGCACCGGTGCCCGACAGCGCCCGGTGAGAAGTTGCGCGCCGCGCGCCGTAGGGTGCCAGGTAGCCCGGCGTCGACGTCCACCCGCGAGGCGAGGACCCGGACTCAGCATCGGAGGGCGTCGTGCCCGTGCCACACGTTCCCGACACCGAGGTGCCGCCGTCGCCGGATCCCGGAGCTCCCCGGCCGGCGCGGCAGCGACAGGTCAGCGAGTACACCGAGCTCAGCCGTGTGGTTCACGAGTCGGGCATGATGCGACGCCGCCACGGGTACTACTGGACGCGGTTCCTCGTGCTCACCGTGTTGCTGGTGGTCACGTTCGCCGCGTTCGTCGTCCTCGGCCCGTCCTGGTGGCAGCTGGTGACCGCGGCCGTCCTGGCCGCCCTGCTCGGGCAGGTGATGTTCCTCGGGCACGACGCCGCCCACCGGCAGGTGTTCGACTCGGGCCGGTGGAACGACTGGTCGAGCCTGGTCATCGCGAACCTGTACGCCGGGATGAGCTACGACTGGTGGCAGCACAAGCACTCCCGGCACCACGCCAAGCCGAACCAGATCGGCGCGGACCCCGACATCGCGACCGATGTGGTCGTGTTCCACACCGAGGACCTGACGACCCAGCGCACCGGGCTCGCGGGCTGGTTCACCCGGCGACAGGGGTGGCTGTTCTTCCCGCTGCTGCTGCTCGAGGGTCTGAACCTGCACGTGTCCGGGGTGAAGACCATCTTCGGCCGCGGTCCGGTCAAGCGGCGTCCTGTCGAGATCGCGTTCATCACGCTGCGTCTGGGCGGCTACCTGGCCCTGGTCTTCTGCGGGCTCGCGGCCACGGACCCGTTCCAGTGCCCCCTCGCCGCGCAGTACCGCCCGGCGGGCTGACCACGACACCCCGCACGAGCGGCACCGACGCCCCGGCGCGCTGGGCGCGCCGGGGCGTAGAGTGAGTCCCAGCCCGGTGTCCGGGACCCCTCCGCGGGGCGAGGACCCGGATCTAGCATCGGAGGGCGTCATGCCCGTCCAGCCCGCATCTGACTCATCCGCCGCCCGCGCCCGTGAGCCCGTGCTGCGCACGGTCCGCGAGCCCCACGTCCAGCCGCGGCGCCGCAGCGCCGGTACCCGGACCAGCGCCGCGTGGTTCGGCATCTGCGTGGGGGTCCTCGTGCTGATCGCCCTCGTGGTGTTCATGCTGCAGAACACCAGGCCCGTCACGGTCACCTTCCTGGGCATGAGCGGGTCCGCACCGCTGGCGCTGGGGCTGCTGATCGCGGGCCTGGCCGTCGGCGCGGTCGTACTGATCTTCGCCGGGCTGCGCATCGGACAGCTCCGCCGGCGCGCGAGCAACGACGCGCGAATCGCGCAGCTGCGCCGGCGCGGGAGCGACGAGACGGCCGAACGGCGATGACAGCCCACGGCGAACTCGCTGCCGGCGAGCAGCCGCTCCGGATCGTCTCGATCCTGACCAGCGCCCTACCGGCGCTGCTCGGGACGAGCCAGGCGCCGACGCGGTACACCGTCCCGGCCGTGTTCTCCCGCCAGGTGTCCGTGCCCGAGAGGACTGCGATCGAAGGACCGGAAACGGCCCGGCGACTCACCGAGCGCGGTTACCCGCAGGTGACGCTGCAGGTCTCGGACAGGCGCCTGCTGATCGGCCACACCAGCCTCGAGCAACTGGAGGAAGGGCTCGCCCACGAGCTCGCGGTCGCGCTGGTCGACATCGGGCGGGCCGTCTCTCGCCAGCGCGACGAGCGGGCGGCGGCCGCCGCCGTCCGTCAGTCCGCCGAGTCCGAACGCGCAGTCGTCGTGCAACGATCGGTGGACCGCATCGCCTTCGAGTAGCCGACCGCCCCGTGGCCGTTGCGCTGGCACGGCAAAACGCGCTCCGTCCTCCCGGAGGAGGACGGAGCGCCGTCGCGTCGCGTCGTCACTCGGCGCGGCGGCGAGGTGAGTCGCCGGCGACAGCGACGAATGCCCCGGGCGGTCAGAGCGTGGGGGACATGGGCGCTGACGTCGACGAGGTCCACGTCGAGCCCGACGTCGCCCGCCTGCTGCGCGGAGTCCAGAGCGTTGACGGCAGCGCAGTGACGACCGCGGCACCGTCGTCGGTCGCCCGGGCGTAGGCATGCGTGTCGCGACACTCACAGAACGTGCTGCGTGGACCTCGTCGGCTCGCTGCCGCGGGAGCAGGACGATGCCCGCGTGCTCGACGCCGTGCTGGCTCGTCGGGTGACCGAGCGTTCCGCATCAGTGACGTCGTCAGCGGTCCAGGGAACGGACGTCGGGGTCATCATCGGCTTCCGCGACCACACCGGTCGGGTCGAGGAGTCCGTGCATCTCGTTGCGCCCGGCCGCGAGGACGGCGTGGGTGACGGCGCGGACGTCGGCCGGGGTGAGCACGTCGGGCCGGCTGTGGCCGATCGGAGGCTCGGCCCAGGTGAGGACCGGCTACACGCTGCGGAAGCGCTGCACCATCGGGCAGTCGAAGGGGTCGCGTGCGGCGAGGCCGACGTCGTTGAGATAGCGCACCACGATGACGTAGGACCGCATCAGCGTGGTCTCGGTGTAGGGCACCCCGTGCTCGGCGCAGTGCGCCCGAACCAGACGGCGGGCGCGGGCGAGGTGGGGCCGGGGCATGCTCGGGAACAGATGGTGTTCGATCTGGTAGTTCAGGCCGCCCATCAGCATGCTCATCCACGTGCCGCCGACCACGTTCCGTGACGTCAGCACCTGCTTGCTCAGGAAGTCCAGGCGGGAACCCTCCGGGATCACGGCCATGCCCTTGTGGTTGGGGGCGAACGAGGCCCCCATGTAGACCCCGAACACCGCGAGCTGCACGCCGAGGAACCCGAAGGCCGTGCCCACCGGCAGAAACCACATGACCAGCGCCACGTAGGCACCCAGCCGCGCCGCGATCATGGCCAGCTCCAGGGTCCGGGTCCGCCCGCGCTCGTCCTTGAGCAGCGAGCGCACGGACGTGACGTGCAGGTTCAGGCCCTCGAGCGTCAGCAGAGGGAAGAACGCCCAGCCCTGCACGCGCGTGAGCGCCGCCTTGACCCGGCCCCGGCGCGCGGCGTCCTGCGGCAGGAAGACGATCGTGTCGGGCGCGATGTCGGGGTCCTTGCCGACGTGGTTCGGGTTGGCGTGGTGACGCGAGTGCTTCGACATCCACCACGAGTGGCTGATGCCGACGACGCCGTTCGCGAGGATGCGGCCGAGCCGGTCGTTCGCGGGGCCGGAGGTGAACACCTGCCGGTGGGACGCCTCGTGCGCCACGAACGCGACCTGCGTCAGCACGATCCCGAGCCCGGCGGCGACCAGCAGCTGGAACCAGGAGTCGCCCAGCAGCACCGAACCGGTCGCGAGCCCCCCGAGAAGGAGCCCGAGGACGACGACGAGCGTGATGTAGAAGGCCTTCGTCCGCCCCAGGAGGCCCGCGTCGCGAACCTGCCGCGACAGGGCGTGGTACGAACCGGTCGCCGCGGCCTGACCGGGCCGGGGAGCGCGCGCGAGGGCGGCTGTGGAAGGTGACACGGGGTCTCCGAACGGTGCGGTCGTCGGCTTCCCAGCCGCGGGATGAGCAGATGCTCCACGTTCAGATGAGTCCCACGCTACACCTGCCTCCGTCGCCGGGCTCGGGGCGGCGGACGCTGCGGGCAGGCCGTGGCGGTCGTCACCGCCTCCTTCGGGTGAGGGCGATGGTGCACGCCATGCACGCCGACCATGACCCGACCTCGCGGCGCAGGCCCCGGGAGGCGAGATCCGCGGTCCCGGGAGACGATGACGGCGGGCGCCGCTCGAGACGGGCAGGTCGGTGCCGCCGTACATCGGGGGCGCGGGCATGGGCATGGGACCGACGTTGGCGCTGGCTGCCCTGATCTCGGCTGCGGTGCAGACGCCGCAGGGCGACGACCGGGCGCTGTGGCTCTGCGAGTCGGCGCGCCGCGTCCTGGGCGTGGACGGCGTGTCCCTGTCGTTGATGCGGCGAGTGTCCGGCTCGCGGGGACTGCTGGCCGCCACGGACGCCACATCCGCGGCGATGGAGGCCGCTGACGACGTCCTCGGGACGGGACCCACGCACCTGGCGGCCGCGGGCACGCGTGTCGTGCTGCGTACCTCGGCCACCGCGCCGCCCTGGTCGGCTCTCGTCACGCTGTTCAGCGGGACGGCGGCGCCCTCGTGGGTCGTGGCTGTGGCCGTGCACGACGGGACCGAGGAGTTCGGCACGCTCCTGGTGCACACGGAGCACCCCGCACTCGTCCAGGACACCGCCTGGATCAGCGACGTCGCGGAGGCGGTGGTCGTCATGCTGACCGCACAGGCCGCAGAGGTCTGGCTCGAGCCGGCCCTCGCCGCGGGCGACAGCACGAACCGGGCTGTCGGTGTCCTGATGGCCGAGCACCGCACCAGCGCGACCACGGCCCTTGACCTCCTGCGCAGCCGGGCCTTCTCTGCCGGCACCCGGCTCGCGGACGCCGCGCACCTCGTGCTCGACACGCCTCGCGACAACCACTAGGTGCAGTCCGCCGTCTGCGCGCCGGCCCACGACTACGCGGCTCGACTGGCGCGGATCCCGTGGGTCGCAGAAAGCGGCACGCGCGGGTCGCCGCGCCCGTAGGTTGTCCGCATGTCGGGGCGCATGGGCGAGGTCGAGCTGGTCGAGCAGGCCGGCGACGCGCCCGCCGGCGCTCAGGACGACGGCCTCGCCGCCCGCCGGTCCCGGGCCCTGCGGCTGGTCCGGCGGTGGTGGCCGGTCCCGGTGCTGGTCCTGGCGGGGGTCGTCGCCTGGCAGCTCGTGTCCGACGCCCGGGAGCAGGAGCGGCTGGAGCGGCTGCGCGCGACGCCGGGCGCGCTGGACGAGACGGTCACCGAGCCGCTCGAGGCGCGCGAGTGGGGGACGCCCGACACGATGAACGCCCTGCTCGGCGGCGCGGCCACCGCCGACGGCCTCGTCGTGGGCGTGGTGCAGCCGACGACGCGCCGCACCGACGTCGTGGGGCTCGACCCGGTGACCGGCGCGGAGGTGTGGCGGGTGCCGCTCGTCGACCAGTCGGACGAGTCGTGGGGTCCGAGCGTCCGCTGCGGCCCGGCAGCGGGGTCGACGATGTGGTGCACGGTGGACGACGCGGCGCAGCAGGACGGCGACGCGGCGACGGCCCGGACGCGGCTCGTCGAGGTGGATCTCGCCGCGCGGTCCGTCGCGGGCGAGCGAGACCTGCCGGACGGCGCCACGGCGGCCGTGGTCGGGGACCTGCTGGCGGTGGCGACGGCGTCCCCGGAGGGCGTGGCGGTCGAGGGGGTGGACGCAGTCTCAGGGGCGCCGCGGTGGCGGACGGTGCTGGAAGGCGCCGGCTCCGCGCCCTGGCTCGGCGAGGAGGACGGCCGTCTGCTGGTCTGGGGCGGGTCCGGCGCGTGGCTGCTCGATCCCGTCGACGGCCGGGTCCAGGCCGAGGGGGATGGGCTGACCGTCGTGGACGGGCAGGTCCTCGACTGGCAGGGGAGCGGCGTGCGGCTGCTCGGACCGGACGGACGCGGGACCGCGTGGGCGGACGGGACGCCCGTCGGCGTGTGGCCGGACGACGGGTCGGCCCACGGGCTGCTGGTGCTGCGCCGGGACGACGGCACCCCCCAGGGCCGAATGCGGGCGGTGGACCCCGGCACGGGTGAGGTGGCGTGGGAGCGGACGCTGCCGCAGGACGGGACGTCGAGCCTGGTGCTGCTCGACGGCGTGCTGTACGGCGCGGGAGGGACGACGGTCTGGGCGGTGGACGCGGCGACCGGTGCGGAGGTGTGGACGGCCGAGGGCGAGCGCTCGGACGCCTCCGGGACGGGCCTGCTGACCGACGGCGTCGCCCTGCTGCGGGCCGAGCGCGCGCCGGGGGACGGCGACCGGCTGCTGGCCGCCTACCGGCTCACCGACGGCCGCCGCCTGTGGGCGACCCCGCTGCCCGGTGACGTCGTCACGCTGTGGGCGCAGCAGGGCCGCCTGTTCGGGCAGGGGAGCTCCACGGTGTACGCGGTGGGCTGAGCCGCCCGTGAGAGGGTCCTCCCCGTGACCTCCTACCGCGTGACGCTCGCCGTGGGCCTGCTGCACCCGGGCACCGATCCCGCGGCCGTGCTGCCCGCCGCAGCGGACGCCGCCCGCGCCGTCACGAAGGTCGAGGCACAGGACCTCGCGGTCGTCGCGGGCGAGGCGCGGGTGGTCGTGCGGTACCTCGCGGCGGACGACGACGCGGCGGCCCGGATCGGCCGCCGGGTCGGGGACCGGGTGCGGTCGCTGGCCGACGTGACGCGGGCCACGGTGTCCCGGCGGTCGGGACCGCGCTGGCTGCCGGTGCCGGCCGCGCCGTAGCGTGGCGGCCATGCCCGACGTGATCGTCTCCGCCGCCGACCTCGCGCGCGAGCTCGACGGCCCCCGCCCGCCCCGCCTGCTCGACGTCCGCTGGAGCCTCGGCGGCCCGCCGGGGATCGAGCCGTTCCGCGAGGGGCACCTGCCCGGTGCGGTGTACGTCGACCTGGACGCCGACCTGGCGGCCGCCCCGAGCGCCGCGGCCGGCCGGCACCCGCTGCCCGACGCGGCGGACCTGCAGGCGGCCGCCCGGCGCTGGGGGCTGCGCGCGGGGGAGCCGGTGGTCGTCTACGACGACACCGGCGGGATGTCGGCGTCCCGGGCCTGGTGGCTGCTGCGCTGGGGCGGGGTGGACGACGTGCGGATCCTGGACGGCGGCCTCGGCGCGTGGACGGCGGCGGGCGGGGCGCTCGAGACCGGGGAGGCCCCCGTGCCCGCCGGGGACGTGACGCTGACCGGCGGGCACCTGCCCGTCCTCGACGCGGACGGCGCGGCGCGCTGGGCGCAGGACGGTGTGCTGCTCGACGCCCGCGCCGCCGAGCGGTTCCGCGGCGAGGTCGAGCCGGTCGACCCGCGCGCCGGGCACATCCCCGGGGCGGTCAGCGCACCGACGTCCGACAACCTCGGCGCGGACGGCCGGTTCCTGCCCGCCGACGACCTGACCGCCCGGTTCGCGGCCCTCGGGGTGCCCGAGGGCGGCGACGTCGCGGTGTACTGCGGGTCGGGCGTCACCGCCGCGCACCAGGCGGCCGCGCTCGTCATGGCGGGCCGGACGCCGGTGCTCTACCCGGGGTCGTGGTCCCAGTGGTCGAGCGACCCGGACCGCCCGGTGGCGACGGGGGACTGACGGTCAGCCCCCGGTGCGCCCGGCCGCGGACGCCGCCCCGAGCCAGGTGTGCGGGTTGCGGTCCCAGCACCAGCCGAGCTTGGGGCGGCGCTCGCTGATCCAGATCGCCGGCACGCGCTGGTTCTGCGCCCGGGAGCCCATCAGCGAGAAGCACCGGTTCGGCCGCAGCATGTCCGGGCGCAGCGCGACGAGGGCGAGACCCTCGGCGATGGTCAGCGGCACCCGGCCCCGGCCCCGGACGGTGACGAGCGCCTGCTCCGGCGGCACGCCGCAGAACTCGGTGCCCGTGTCGACGTCGCGCAGCAGGTACGGGGCCGCCGGCGGCTCGGCGTCGGGCAGCGGGCGGTAGGTCGCCATCTCGTCGTCGTCGATGACGCTGACGCCCGGACGCGTGCCGCGGCGCATCGCGGGGGCCGCGGCGTTCGCGCGCTCGACGGCGCCGTCCAGCACGAGCACGAACGGGACGTGGTCGTCGGGGGCGACGGCGGAGGGCGCGTCCGGCGCCGCGTCGAGCGCGGCGTGCAGCGGGGCGACCGCGGCGTGCAGCGCGTCGGCGGACAGGCCGTGCACGTCCGCCAGGCCGAGGTCGAGGCAGGCGCGCACCTGCCGGTCGAGCTCGGTGTGCGGGTCGGCGGCGGGGTCGAACGGTGCGGCGGCGCGGTCGGCCGCGGCGACGGTGGGCCAGGTGGGATCGGGGGCGATGACGGGGACGGGCACGGTCGCTCCTCGGGGGTGGGGGCCGGGAGGGGGTGAACGCACCGGGCCGCCGGGGAGTTCCCCCGGGGCGCTCAATCCTCCGCGGGCGCCTTCGGACGGTCCCGGTCCTTGCTCGGCTGCACCCGCTTCGGCTCGCCCGGCATCTTCGGGTACTCGGGCGGGTACGGCAGGTCCCCGAGGTCGTGGTCCCGCTCGTCCCGGGCGGCGAGGTCGAGCAGGCCGTCGAGCGAGCCGGGCGGGACCGCGTCGGTGCCGGGCGCGGGGGAGGTGCGGGCCACGAGCGGGGCGAACAGGTCGCCGACGTCCGCGAACCGGGCAGGCATCGTCGTGACGTCGAAGTCGTCCGGGTGCACGTCCGGGACCTCGTCCCAGCGCAGCGGGGCGGAGACGGTGGCACGGCGGTTCGGGCGGACGGAGTACGCCGAGGCGATCGTGCGGTCCCGGGCCATCTGGTTGTAGTCCACGAAGATCGCCTCGCCGCGCTCCTCCTTCCACCACTTCGTCGTGACCTGCCCGGGCAGCCGGCGCTCGAGCTCCCGGCCGAGCGCGATGGTCGCCCGGCGGCACTGGGTGAACGACCAGCGGGGCTCGATCGGCACGAAGATGTGGATGCCGCGCCCCCCGGACGTCTTGGGGAACCCGGTCAGGCCGTGCTCGGCGAGGACCTCCCGGACGTGCGGGGCGACGCGCGCGGCGTCGTCGAACGTGGTGCCGGGCTGCGGGTCCAGGTCGATGCGGAGCTGGTCGGGGGCCTCCACGTCCGCGCGCGTCACGGGCCACGGGTGGAACGTCAGCGTGCCGAGGTTCGCGGCCCAGGCCACGACGGCGAGCTCGGTCGGCGTCACCTCGTCGGCGGTCCGGCCCGACGGGAACGTGATCGTCGTGGACTCGACGTAGTCGGGGGCGCCCTGCGGGACCCGCTTCTGGAAGAAGGCGTCGCCCTTGTTGTCCACCCGCGTGGACAGCTTGGCGCCCTCGAACCAGCCCCGCGGCCAGCGCTCCAGCGTCGTCGGCCGGTCCCGCAGTGCGCCGAGGATGCCGTCCCCGACGCTGAGGAAGTACCGCACGACGTCGAGCTTGGTCAGGCCGCGGTCCGGGAAGTACACCTTGTCGGGGTTGGAGACCCGCACGGTGCGGCCGCGCACCTCGATCTCCTCGGCGGGCACCTTCGACGGGCTCATCCGGTCACGGTATTGCGCCGGGCCGGGCGGCGCACCACCCCGCGCACCGTCCCGGGCGTGCTCAGGCGGCCGGCGTGTCCCCGCCGGCGGCGAGCGCGGCGTCCAGCCCCTCGAGGATCCGCCGGCACTCCGCGACGTCCCACGGCGTGCCGGCGATCTCGAACTCGAACAGCACGGGGCGGTGCGACTGCTCGGCGATGCTGCGGGCGGCCATCTGGTAGTACCGGCCGAAGTTCCGGTTGCCCGACCCCATGACGCCGACCATGCGCCGGCGGTTGACGGGGGAGCGCAGGAACCGGCGCACGCCCTCGGGGATCGTGTCGTTCCGGTCGTTGCCGGTCTTGTACGACGGCGTCAGCAGCACCCAGGGCCCGTCGGCCTCGCTGAGCCGGTGCTCGCGCTCCGCGAGGTTGTACACGGGCCGCCCGAGCCGCTCCGCGAACGACCGCACCACCCCGGAGGCGGAGGAGTAGTAGTACACGGGAGTCTGCCGAACCACCCCTCGACCCTCCCCGCCCCGGCCCTGCGCCCGCAGGGACCAACGTCCCGCGGACGCGTCCGGTGCCCGGGGCGTTCGGGGCAGGGGGCGATCAGCCGGGGTGTGTCGCGGGGTGCCCGGTTGCTCGCGGGGTGCCGCCTCGCGCGGGCGGCGCGGGCGCGCGGGCGCGGGCGCACCGGCCGGCGCGCCGTGGACGCCACGACGGCCGGGCACCCGTCGGGGTGCCCGGCCGTCGTCGCGCGGGGGGCGTCAGAGCTGGTCGCCCGTGCCGCTCTCCGTCGGGGCGCTCGCGTCGGACGCCGGGGCGCCGCCGGCGCGGGCCGCCGCGATCGACTCGTGGGCCGCCGCCACCACGGCGTCCGCCGTGATGCCGAACTCCTCGTACAGCGTCTCGTACGCCGCCGAGGCGCCGAAGTGCTCGAGCGAGACGGCCCGGCCGGCGTCGCCGAGGATCTTCCACCAGGACAGCGCGATGCCGGCCTCGACGGACACCCGCGCGCGGACCGCGGACGGGAGCACCGACTCGCGGTAGGCCTCGTCCTGCTCGGCGAACCACTCGAGCGACGGCGCCGAGACCACGCGGGTCGGGACGCCGGCGGCCTCGAGGGT